>CAYYKF010000156.1:0-2502 GCA_964441035.1 uncultured Candidatus Poseidoniales archaeon | reverse complement strand
CGATGATCTTCACTTGCATTATTCACCCAAGTTTCAATTTCAACCATTTTGTGCCCACTTCGTAGTGTGATGTAATGATCAATTGTATTCCATTCCATCTCTTCACTCCGTTTCTGTGTTGCATCGTCAAAGCGTGCTGGTAAAGCCCACGCGATGTGAAGTCGGATAGTAGCAGTCCATTCATCTTGATGCTCGATTGAGAGATAGACCTGGCGATTTGCCTCATCTTCGTCAGCAAATCGGCAATCATTAGCCTCAATTCGTTCTGACATTTTCTCTCCTCTTCCAGCGGCTTGTGGAACTGGATGTCCACCTGCTGACCAATCATAACTGTCTCCTGCATCTTCGGAATCCTCCAAACGTGCAGCACCTACGACATGCCTTCCAGTGGAATGGTCCAACACATCAAAGCGCCCGTCTGCGCGGAATAGAACTCGTACCAATCCATTGTCCATCCAATCGGTCCGTCCGAATTCTCCACCCACACTGACAGGTTCTCCTGGTAAGTTGTATGTCCCACGTCCAGGGAGGGCGTGGGCTACCGAAATTCCAGGTGGTAAGCGATGGACATGGATGCGTCCAACTATCCTAGGCAATTCGACATTTGCAACACGGTCATGATGCACATGTAAATCCCATGATTTCGGTTGAATTGAAAGTCCAGTAGTGTTCATCAAACAATCTCCAGCAGGAGCAGCCATTACGATTTTGACTGGTAATCCATGATCAAGCCAGCAACGGAACTTTGGGACGGCGATGTCAATCATCATTGAACCAGACCATGCCTTAGCCAGTGGATTGTGGAACAACAACGGAACCGCATCGCGGTCGTCATTGGAGAAGTCCATTTGTTCACAGAGCTCGACACGAACATCTTCCTCCAACATGTCAGCAATTTGCTGGGCATGTTTGAATCGTATTTCCATGTCCTCATGTGTTTCGTCGACACTGCAACCACAGATGTCATCATGTGGATGATTACGTAGCACTTCGCGCCATGCAAGGTCTAACCGTTCTCCTCTGAATCGTCCTCCATGGGAATAAGAAATCGCTGCTAATTGCTCAACTTTGTCCTTCAGAAGCCTCATTGTGAAATCATTGGCTCTCTTGAGATAAAGGCGTGAACTAAACACTCCTGACAATATGTTCCGATCCCATCCAGAGTGAAGTTCACCTTGATATTTGAACACCTTCTTCTTACCTAACCATGTTCTCAGCGCTTCGATATATGCGGGGAATGATGAATGCTGGAATTTGATTCGGCCATTGAATTTCTGACTTGCCTTTCCGATGAGCATCGGTAGTGTTGGCTGTGGATGTGTGTGGTCACTCCCTTGTCCGAAGAGTAGTACTTCTGGAGTCCAGCCGAGTGCCTCATGTTTGTCCAATAGACGTTCCATACGGCCCATTGCAGTCTCAACATCGACCTCAAGTGAATCCTTTCTGTCAAGTGGTCTTTCTTCAAAACCCCAAGCCATTAGATTAGGATAATCTGGGACTTGTTGTACTGCAAGGACCTTACTTTTTCCATCACTGGCATACCAATTGAAGATGCCCCCTGCTTCTTGTATCCATGGTCCAGCTCCTCGAGTGAATATGAATGAATCAAGTCCAGCACCTTTGAGAATCGCAGGTAATTGTGCAACGTGACCAAAGGGGTCTGGGACATATCCTACCTCAGAACGCCCACCCCATTGTTCAGCCGTTCGTGCTCCCATCAAGAGATTGCGAACCAATGCTTCTCCTCCTACAATGTATTCATCCGGAAGAACATACCATGGTCCAATATTCAATCGTCCCTTCTCAACCAGTTTCTGTATACGTCCAGCATTCTCTGGTTTAACCTCAAGATAGTCTTCAAGGATTACAGTTTGACCATCCAGTTCAAAGGAAGGATACGCTTTCGGATTATTCTCCATTAAATCCAACAAATCGTCTACCAATTCGACCAATTTGTAGCGATATTTCTGGAATGGAAGGTACCATGCTCGATCCCAATGCGTATGTGGTACGATATGCCCAGTCAATGCTGCATCCTTGAGACGGCCAGTGTTGGCTTTCTTGAGCTTAGGATAACGCGAACCTTCAGCAGGTTCCTGTGGTAATGGTTCGATTTCGGGTAGAGTTTCATCCTCTTCCTCTTCAACTTCTTCCCATTCATCACTGGGTTCTTCGGATTCAGAAGGTGCGTCTTCAACAACTTCTTCGACATCTTGATCTGATTCGGTCACCTCTTCGGCAGCGAGTTCTTCTGCGTCTACAATGTCTTCTTCACGACCTGTCATGCGAGACAAAGCGGCATCAAAGAGGGATTCCTCTTCTCCGGTCTTGTGAATGGGAGGTTCCTCTGTTGGTGGCCCCTGTATAGGAGGGCCACGGCTTGGCGGACCCCGACTTGGCGGACCCCGACTTGGCGGACCTCGACTTGGTGGTCCCTTCCTCTCAATTTTCTCTTCGACAATTTCTTCTTCAGTCGAATTTTCATCCTCGACCGAATTCACG
>CAYYKF010000155.1:0-2520 GCA_964441035.1 uncultured Candidatus Poseidoniales archaeon | reverse complement strand
GTGGTACGAGAGTCCACGGGAAAGTTGGTCGCTGTGCCTCCTTCACTCCTCTTTTCGGATTCCGGTCGGCCTTCGGGTCGACCGGGGTCCACTTTTCACCCCACATTTTCCTTCTGTTAGCCGCAGGCATCGCTTATTCGTCTATGGCGTACAGCGGCACCGCTAAGAGAGATTGTTGTCCGCGTCAGTCTATCGAGGGAGACCTATGGGGATTGTATCCGCAGATTTACTTGGTACAAGTCAGGTAGGTGTGCACGTTGCAATGGTTGGCAAGATTCTATTTGCACCGTTACAATTGACGAAGAAAGACCTCGCATCCCTTGAACAAACACTTGGGCTTGAAGTTGCTCAACTTTCGATTGGAGGCAGTGCATTAGTTGGCAGCCTAGTTGCCGGGAATTCCAAAGGAATTGCAGTTGCAGATATCGCAACCAGTGAAGATATTGATCGCCTCACTTCTTTCGGAGATGTAGTCGTCATGGAGAGTGGTGTAAATGCTGCAGGCAATTTGCTGATTGTAAATGAAAATGGTGCAATAGCAAGTCCAGTTTTACCAGCTGAAGGGATTGAAATCCTTTCTGAAACCCTGAAGGTAAATTGTGCGCCTGTTAATATCGCTGGCAATGATACTCCAGGAAGCGTCTCAGTCTGTAACAACAAAGGAGTATTACTCCATCCTGATGTGACCGAGGCAGAGGTCGAGATAATCGAATCAATTCTTGAAGTACCTGCAATGGTGGGGACAGTCAATTTCGGGTCGCCGTATGTTGGTTCGGGATGCATCGCAACAGATGGGGGGGCGTGGACAGGATCTCAAACAGCTGGTCCTGAACTGAATAGGATTGAGGATGCATTGGGTTTGATTTGATTGAATCCTTCCTACGAATGTTCAAGAGTTCTCTAGAGAGCCACACGTTCATGGGCGAACTACTCTACTCCGGAAAGGTCAAGGAGGTTTGGTCTACTGATGACCCAGATATTCTTGAATTTAGATACACCAATCAGATTTCTGTTTTTGATCAGATCATTCCGTCGTTGATTCCAAGAAAAGGCGAGAGTCTTAATCGAACAACCTGTCATTGGTTTGATTTGGTAGAGGCTGAAGGTATTTGTGAAACCCATCTGATTGAGATGAATGCACCAGACCGCTGTCTTGCAAAACGGTTTGAAGTCATCAAAGAACCTGGGGCAATTCCACGTGACATGGAGAATGTCTTTGTCCCGCTAGAAGTCATTTGTCGACACCACCTTGCCGGTTCGGGATGGCGTCGATATGCTAGAGGGGATGTTGGTGCAGAAGAATTTGGATTTGAGCCAGGCACCGTTTTAGAAGACGGCTGTAAACTTCCAAAACCCTACCTTGAAGTTTCAACAAAATTCGAAACCTTTGACAGACTTCTTGATCGCGAAGAAGCACTTCAAATTTCCAATCTGACCGATGAGGAATTTGATTCGATTCTAGAATGCGTCCTCAAAATTGATGCAATCATCGAACGAGAAGCAGGCAAGAGAGGCCTGATTCATGTTGATGGCAAGAAAGAATTTGCACTCGGAGCGGGTAGAAAACCAGTGCTAGTTGATTCGTTTGGCACTCTGGATGAAGATCGATGGTGGGATGCACAAACATATGCTGAAGGCGAAATTGTTTCACTTTCAAAGGAATTTGTACGTGAACATTACATCGCCATCGGACACCACAATGAATTGTATGCTGCGAGAGATGCCGGCACACCAGAACCGCCGATACCAGCGTTGCCGCAAGAAGTGATAGAACAAACCGCAAATTTGTACGAAGAGATGTATGAGCGGCTTACAGGCTCCAAATTCTAGGTCCGTCAATATGATACACATCAACACAATCGCGGTTTGATGCAACAGCGCCCGCCGCCAGTATTTGGTGCACCACCATCTCCACCACAGATAGCGCAACGGCAAGCAGCCCCACAGATGTACCAAGTTAACCCAACGACCCAACCGAACACGCCATTTTTTCGGCAAAGCCTAGCATCATTTTCTGTTGGCGCAGCGACAGGAATGGCTCTACTGACACTATGCATCATTGGCGTTGTCCTCAATTCGACAGGTGTATCCTATTTTTCTGCAAATGAGGGGACCGCAGAAAATGAGGACTGGGTGGAGTATGACTATGATGATGTGAAGAGTGACATGTCAGGCGGCGACAGTGGTGTTGACACATACGATATTTTGTACAAGACGCCGGCGACTTTGTTTATTATAGGCATAATTTTTGGAGCGATACTCATTTTTGTCGACATGACGCCTAGTACACATGGTGTCAAGAGCATAGTCTCATCGATCCTCTTTGCCTCAACCTCCTTGATTGGATTCTTCCTCCTTCTTTCAGGTGGAAATTGGCTTGGAATGTATTTCTCATCGATTATGGGTGCAGAAGATGAATTATCCTTCCACCTTACGGCCGTTCCATACTATTTTGTTTTGAGCGGTATCATTCTAATTTTGTTGCCGATGCGGCATCTTATGGCAGAATTGTCGTTCCTT
>CAYYKF010000154.1:0-2666 GCA_964441035.1 uncultured Candidatus Poseidoniales archaeon | reverse complement strand
ACCGCTATGATTCTTATGTATTTCTGATATATGTAGTTCCGGATTTCCACCTCGATAACCTTCGCGATTTCCACCACGATGACTTCGATCCCGAGAACCACCCCTCTCTCCGCGGCTATCTCTTCCGCGATTATCACGACTTTGATTTCGGCGGTCACCTCCACGATGACCTCGTCCACGTGAACCACCCCTGTCTTGGCGATTTCCACCACCCGCAGCGCGTGGAGCTTCACAACGATTGCATTTATCCCTCCATGCAAAATTGTGATTACGACATTTCGGACAAGTCCAATCTCCCTCTTTCTTGTTGTCATGACCACCTCGGTCATTTCGTCGGTTACCGCCACGATGATTGCTTCTCCGCTCCTTCGGCGGAGCAAGTTCAACAGGTTGACCAACAACCAAATCACATTCAACATCTCGAAATGGTTTGATGTGAACCACTGCAGCAGAGACTTCTCCAATGACTGTGTCAACCTTTCCAATCCACTTGCCACCAGGCAATTGCATGATTTGTCCTAGTGCCGGTGCATCTCCAGTAAATGGTACGAGCATCCCGCCTTCATGACTAATTTCACGAATCAGGCCCTCAAATACCACGGTTTCACCGAGCCAAGCCGGCCGTGCACTCCGTATGAATGCTCCCACCAACAATCAATCAATCTCGACGGCTTGCTCTAAGTCCTGCAAGTGCGAATGCTCCTAGTGCGGCAAGAAGTCCAAATCCAGGTAATCCGCTATCATCGTCATCATCATCATCCTTTGGTGGCGGAGTGTTGTCCACCACTGTTGCGGGTGTCGCTCCAGCCTCATGTTGGACGCTACTGCATTTCCCCCAAGTATCACATGTGGTAATTTCAATCAAATTTGTCGAGGCTCCTGCCAATCCAGGCCCTGTGAACATCCATTCATTTCCAGTTACATCAACCTCAGACCATGGAATCTGATTATTGGTAGCAGTAATTGTCACTGAATCTCCATCAGGGTCGTTGAAATAACCCCTGATTTGGAAATCATCATCTATCCATTCAAACAAGTTGATAGAAATCGTTGGCGGTGAAGAACTTTTGTCAATGCTCAAATCATAGGTGTGCATGAAGGTCGACATGCCAATTCCTGTTGCAGAAATATGGACCATCATGGGTCCAGGTGACATTGAATCTAGAGATAATTCGACCATTTTTTCAGCATTAAGTGTGACTGGTGCGGCTGAGTATTGCACATCGGTTTGAGTGAGGGTGACTGTGACCTCCATCGCAGGCATATCTGTTGTCGGTACCAAGGTCACTTGTGCCATTCCATCGATGACATCTCCAGTCGGCCTTATCGGCACTTGGAGTGTGTAATTCCGAGTTTCAGTTGTGTTTTGACCATTTGAATCTGTGGCTTTACATTCAATCATTGTCATGTCTTCTCCTGCTGGTGCGATTGCCGACAATCCATCTGCATCGCTTGTCATTTGCCAACCGCTGGCGCCAATGCATGTGATGAGTGGCGTTCCTTGGTCATCGGTTGCCCATGCTTGCATTTGAGATCCAGTTAGGAAGAGAACACGGCCATCATCAGCAATTGGTATTATGTCACTTTCAGCGGGCGCATTTGTAGTCCAAGTGGGAGGGTCATCGACATCCGGAGGTGTCGTTGTCATATCATAGAACATATCTTGTCCATCCGGCCAAATCGCCATGTCGTACTCGATATGTGTGTCTAGTTTGAGTCTTGTTTCTCCCTCTATGTTGACCAATCGGCTGGCTGATGTAATCGTGTTGTCACTGGTACACCCTCCTCTGGTTGGTGCCGAGCCTTGGTAATCGTTGTGTGCCTGGTCAATTGCCCGTCCATCACACTCTTCAAACATATCAACTCGAAGTCCGTTTTGTTGTGGGAATGTGAGATGCAAGTCAGTTTTCGTCATGTTTGAAGTATTCATTGCGATGGTGAATTCGTCGCTTCCACCTGCCATTAACCCCATTGAATCAAACTCAAGTGTAGCATTCAACCAAATAATCATCCGGCATTCATCGGGCACATTTTTTGTCGTATCACAATTGCGTGGATGGTCACCAGTGTTTTGAGGAAATGGCACTGTAGGAATTTCAACACATCCCTCGGTTGGAGAAGATGTACAATCACGTTCATTAGCATGGTTTCCTGGCATCAAATTCCACTCTTCAAGGACCATCGGATTCTCGTCGGTGTTAATCCATGATGCATTGTACCAATTCACACCATCACCACCTCTGTGAGGAGCACCACTTCTGAACCCGATTCTAGGATTCGTTTGCTCAACACACTCCGCTGCAATTGCACGGACTGTTCTATATTCGTCCGTTGACAACCAGCCGTTGTCTGTGCCCAGTGGTTCAAATAGCGAATCAAAATCAACACGGACATCATCAGCAAGGGTGCCATTTACCCAAGCAATGGCTCTAACGTAAGCGGATTCCCAATCATCGTGAATAACGACTTCAAAATCAGCATGTGAATAGTTGAACATATCTTCGAATGTCAAGCCTTGGCATTCAGCCTCAACCTGTCTTCCAGCATCAGATGTATCTTTTGATTCTGGTAACGCTGGTGACCAATAGGCCATACTTCCAAGCATCAGAATCACAATCGTGGTTGCCCAAATGCACTTCGACACAGTACTTCTCATGATTACCTGA
>CAYYKF010000153.1:0-2683 GCA_964441035.1 uncultured Candidatus Poseidoniales archaeon | reverse complement strand
AACGCGGGTCGTGTGGATTCAAAGAAAGTGACACGATTCGTGCGCGAACAGGGGTCCCTTCTGCAAGGCTCTTACCTGATTGTCGACCCTCAATTCGACGTAGTCCGATGTTGATGTCGATTTGTTCGTCCAAAATCTGGCTCTTGTGAAGTAAGGCTTCCATGGGGCCGATTCTGACGAAGGCTCCGAATTCGTGAACTTCGCTGACTGCTCCATCAACGATTTCATTTCCATCCATGTTGAACATGAGGGCTTTGAATGTGACTTTCTGATATATTGCTCCATCACCGTGGATGATGCGACCTCTGCCCAAAAGCTCATGGTCAAATGTGAGAAGAATGTAATTCCCATCATCATCAAATCGTCCTTCAAATGCGTCATGTGCTAACCGATCAACGTGCTCGGAAAGTGACTTCCCTTTCTCTATATATTCCGCTGGAATACGGATTGTGTCGTTTATTTGCTTGAGACTGTACATTTCTGCTGCCCCCTCGGAATCTCCTCATAGAAAACGGCAGTCCAAGACGGAAGGCCGGTAAGCCTCCCGTCCCTCATCGGCTGCCGCCTCCAGAGGAGAGGTGTCCAAGACGACTTGGCGACCATAGACCCCTCTATGAACGCTTCGCCTTCGACTGAATTCGGATAATTGCGTTCTGGGTCACTATGTGACCCATAAAGGCCCTCCCCGCACGAATGTTCAAGAGGCGTTCGTGAACCACTGGTACTGATGGCGAGCGGAGCGCTTGTTGAACCCCGTTCAGTGCACCTCATTTTGGGGCTTGTGCTGCTACTGATTGGTCAATCTATCTCGCCGATGTTGTTTGAAGACAATTCGGCTTCGTCTGAAACCTCTTCTCGGGACGGTGAAATTTGGGATGGTGGGGCTGTAACATGGGCCCAATTCGGAAAAAATCCATCTCGCAATGCAACAACTCCAGCCCATGCACCCTCTGACCAAATCAGCAACGGCGAATTGGTTAGTATCACCGATCCTGTGTTAAATTGGAATCACTTTGATGATGACGATTATGGGGTTGATACACTTGGAGTATCGGTTGGGAATTTTTCAGCCAATATTGACACAGGTGGCCTCGTTCTGGATTCATGTGCTAGAGACAGTTTATCTCCAGTTTTCATCTACAACGACGACAGTGGTGGCGACAAACACGGATACATTCGAATTGTCGATGGCGATTCAAGTGAAAACATGTGGCAAGTAGATATCGGAGTCATTGATGAAGACATCAAGGCGACACCCGTCATCATCGATGTAAATGAAGATGGGAAACTGGAAATAATTGTCGTGTACGAAACGAATGGTCTGGCAACCGTCGAAATGTGGTCTCCTGATATCGAATGTGATGTCACTAGTTGGAAACCCTATGGTAGCCACGAAACAGAGAGATTGTGGCGATGGACGCACGACACATTCCAATTATCTGCAGATCGAGTCAATGGCTGCTGGTCTTGCCCAAAACCAGTTTCTCAGCCCTTACTCGCTGACCTTCACCTCGATGGTAGTCCGGAACTTGTAATCACACTCTATGACGACATCAATGATGAACCAAATATTGTAGCCCTACCCTTACCAGATTCAGGTGAACCAGTTCCACATTGGGAGGTGACACTCGATAAGGGAACTCACGCTTCAGACCCTGCATGGACCCAAATTGATGCTGTATCTGCAGCCATTCTACTTACGACGATTAACGAGTTAGATGGCAGTATGTGGATTTGGCGCCTAGATGCAGCAACAGGACAAATCCAATATGACGATTCATTGCAAAATACAGATGGAGATACTGACGCCCCTCATGTGAGGTTACCTGGGCCCATCATCACACAATTGGATTCTGACCCTGCGCCTGAAATGGTGATTACAGTGCCTACTGATATTGACCAATCTGGAACGAGTGATGGGGCCGAATTTATTGGACTCAATGTCATTGATGCCAGTGAGATATTCTCATTCTCGGCGACGAATGGATATGCAGATGCACCACCCGTTCTAATTGATTCAGATGAAAATGGAATCACTGACCGAATTTGCTGGAACACATGGTATCGAGATGGAACCTCTTGGCACGGAGTTGTTGGGTGTCATGATTATCTGGAATCAACACAAAATATCCAGCATGACTGGACACAGTATATCGAAGGTGCTGCCACGCTTAACGATGAGATTGCTGTCTCCGCTCCTACTGCAATGGACATCGATGGGTCTGGAATGCCAGAAGTGATTGTAACATACGGACGGAATCTCTTCGCGCATGATGGAGATACTGGTTCGCGTGCATCGATAAACTCTGAATGGGTATCTGGACTTGAATTACCACACCGCACATGGGCAAGTCACACACTTGCTGACTTTGAGAATGACGGAACGCTGGATTTGTTGGTTGGAGACATGCTAATTTCCACCACTGGAGCTGATGTGCGGCCATTTGAGGATGGATTGGCAATCACATTCCTTCCAAGTACCCCAAATCCTGGTCAAAACGTGCAAGTTACAGGATGGTTTGAGAATGCAGGTACCGCATCAACAAATCTAGACACATTTGCCCGAATGTATGTTGATGACGAACTCGTATTCACGCACCGCGAAGGTGCACTCGATCCTGTTGAGCCTACTGGGGACGGGAATGATGGTACATTCACGTTTGACTGGTCAGGTGGCCTTGGA
>CAYYKF010000152.1:0-2865 GCA_964441035.1 uncultured Candidatus Poseidoniales archaeon | reverse complement strand
CCTCATCAGGAGATGTTGCCACCATCATACAACCAGAAATCCAGATGACTGTCAGTATCTTTCGATATGAGTCAGCTACCGGTGAAACTGGTACCGACACGTGGGCGTGCGCCGTTCCTGGACACCACAGTGTGCTCGACCTACTACGCTCCCTCAAATCCACTCAGGATGGCAGCCTCACATTCCGTGATGGAGCGGCAAATGATCCTACGACAGGAGTTTGCGTCAACGGCCGCCTAGTCTTACCTGGAATGACAAGAATTTGTGACGTGGTTCGAGACAAGGGAGAAGGAGCCGTTCTACAAATCGAGCCATTGTCCGCTTACGAGGTCATTCGCGACCTCGTTGTCGATTATTCCTCCTTTGAAAATCTGAGAGCATCCACAAATCCGTGGTTTGTTGGCGGTGAACGAGAAGGAGTGTTTGCTTCTGGCACGCTGATTGGAAAAATGGATGCAGTTGTAGCCACTGAATTACACGCTTCCATAGACTTTGAAAGCCCACAAATCATTCATGCATCAAGTGACGCAGTGCCCTACAATCCTTCGTACATCGGTCCTGCGATGGTCTCAAACCTATGGAATCGATCCTGTGACCCTCGAATCTCTGACAAATCACGTTCTGCCATCCTCGAATGTTTAGCTGGAAAGGATGGTGTCAAGGCCGAGACTGATATGGCGAGCATCCGCCGTCATGGAAAACGTGGTTTATCTGCAGCAGAATCAATTCTTCAGGCTAAGACAGCAGTCCTTTCACATGATGGTTATAGTGGTCGTCATGGCAAGCATGTTTGGTGGTACACATGGTCCATCAAGAGTAGTGGAAAGGTCAATGAGACAACACTCTATAGAACTGTATTGGGCCCTGTGGGACTCGTGAATAATCTTGTTTCAGGTGTCTCAGCAAGGATGATTTTTGGATTCACTAGAACCGGTCGGCCAATGATCAATGAATTGTTGGCGTTTGTAGCACCTCCTGCAGGAATCGGAAAGATGCCTAAGCAGTTCAATTCGCGCGTCGACAACCATCATCAGGTGGTATCAATTTTCAATGAAATGGATGGTAGATTCTAATGGCGATTCGATATGCATATCATCCGGGGAATGTTGCCCATAGCAACGCGCTAGAAGTTGCGGACACAATGCCATTGGCCGCCGCATCACTCGGCATTGAATTAATTCCGTTGGAAGGTGCCACAAGTTGTGGTGCTGGTATCATCCGACAAGCCAATGAACATCTACAAATTGCCTTGAATGCACGTACATTTGCATTGGCAGAAGCAATGGGACTTGACATCATAACACCATGTGCAACCACAGCAGGAACTCTGCATGAAGACTTGACATCGCTACGAAATAATCCCTCCTTGATGAGTAAAATCAACGACATCCTTGAGCGTAATTGTGGATTGACATTTACAGGTGAGACAAATGTGCACCACCTACTGCACGTGATTGTGGATGAAATCGGTCTCGAAAAGGTCAGAGAGACCGTGAAGAATCCATTTGATTTCAATATTGCAGGCTATTATGGCCCTAACATCCAGCAAGAAGGAGCTTGTGGAGGTGATGATGTATTCGACCCAGATTATCTTGAACAGTTGATTGCTGCACTTGGTGGAAATCCTGTGAAATGTTCCAATCGAACTCAGAGCGTGGGTGTACCAGGTCTTTTCTCTGAGGAGAAAACCGTAATGCGTCAGACTGCAGCAGTACTTTCTGAAGCGAAATCAGAAGGGGCTCAGTTGATGGTCAGCGCTTGCAATCTATCACACATGCTGTTGGATGTATATCAGGGAAAAGCTGGCAAGACCGCAGGAAGTCAGACAAAGATCCCAGTCATCCATCTTACGGAATTGCTTGCATTCGGATTCGGCCATCACGTCAACCGACTGGCCCTATTGCGCACTCGAGTCCTTGTCATTGGAGATTAATCTTCAACAGGCTCTCCATTCAATATGCGCACTATTTTTTGTGCTAGGCTAACTGACAAGCCAGGGATTTCCATAATATCTGAATCGGAGGCATTTGACAATGCTGCCATCGTCGGCCATCGCTCTAAAATTCTAGATGCTAATGCTGGACCAATTCCTGGAACTTGTTCTAACATTGCACGCGTAATATGACTTGCATCTCGCGCCCTAGCATCTGAAAGTGGTGATTTCGTAGCATCTAGTACAGGAGTGATGAATTCATCATCACCATCGATAGATTGATTTGCAGCATTAATCACTTTGTTCTCTTCATCATCTAATACAAAATCAGGATGGAGGGATGTTTGCAATCGCATTCTTGCAGTACTGGTCAATTGCTCAATCATTTTCGCTTCACGTCTGGCTGAAACTCCGATAAAACGAGCAGTTTCTGCAGTATCTGAAGATGATACGACTGGTAACCCGTAATCCAGAGAAAGGGTTGCAAGCGCACCCATGATTGCTTGACCGTGCACAGCGCGATGATGAAACAAATTACTTCCTTCAAGAATTAGCATCGAGCGTGGTGCAGCACCCACCAGTCTAGATGCTTGTTCAAGCAATCTTCCATCTACCAATGAATCAATGAAGTCTCGAGACGTTTTTCTCTCAATCAAGATCTGTTCGCCTATTCGAATATCTCCAACTGGAAGTGCCGCTACTTCCACAGTAAGTCCTTCCTGACGTAGGCGGGCTGCAAGTGCGCTTTGTCCTTCGCGGTGGTCGATTGTGACGACAATAGAATCATCACTGACTTCAGCAATTCCTTCTTGAACAGATTGGACAATTGATTCTGCTGCTATCAAAGTCGAATCTACAAGTTCCTCATCTGTGTCGCCCCCCTCTGCGATTAGACGACTCGGGCTTTCTTCTGAGGGAAATGAGTCGAGTCC
>CAYYKF010000151.1:0-2883 GCA_964441035.1 uncultured Candidatus Poseidoniales archaeon | reverse complement strand
CCCCCCCCCCCCCCCCCCCCCCCCCCCCCCCCCCCCCCCCCCCCCCGACAAATATTGGTGCATATTGGGCGTCTCGTTCGGCCCTAGATGATGTGTTGCGGCCATTACATGCCAAGATGTTTGATTCAAGCCGGAATCAATACAACACCAGTTCTGGTGAATTGGGTTTTCCAAATGAAATGGTTCGGGCGTGTATCTCTGCAGGGTTAGGTGTGGATGGAGTGCCAATTGCGAATGAAGAAGAGATGATGGGGATTAAAACGCCAGAATCTCTAGTGGCCATTCGAGCAATTCTTGAGTGATATCTCAAATATTACAACTGAGCGAATGCGGAAAAGGGAGTAATATTGATTGAGATATTACTCTTCTTCAGCCACTTGTACTGCTGTGAAATCATGGGTTTCGCGGAAAGCAGAAATGACGTGTGCATCTTTTGATTCGGTGGGCTCAATTGCATCCAATGACTCGATATTGATGAAACGGCGGTTGACTCCATGGTGGCTACCAAAAAAGGAGTAAACTCGGTGTCTTGCATCTACGTCATCAGACGCTACAACGTCCTTCAGGAAGGGTTGGGTAACCCGCCCATTTGGGAATGTGCCGATTGCGCGAAAGGCTTGCATCGGGGCGGGCGACCCGCCTTTCCTGTTTAAGCGCACCGTATGTTCATGAAAGGTAACGGTTCATCAGTAAGGTGGGTTAGCGGAGTTCATGCGCGCGTGCGTAGCAGTGGCTATTTTGTTGTTATTTGTGCCCGCATCTGGCGCATGGCAGCCGGATTTCCCGGATGTGGATTTCGGGAAAGAGTGGGTTGTCATTGATGAGGAAGGGTGGAGTTATTCAAAGTGGGTCGCTTTGCGCGAACAGGGTGTTGAACCCCTGCGCCAGATTTCAAAAACGGAGGTTCTCGTTTGGGGTTCACCTACACACTTACAATTCGTTGAAGTCGGGTCTCTCAATTTATTGCGGGGCGGTTACTCTGAAGATGGTTACCGAGTCATTCTAGAACCGCGGCTACCTTCAGATGTGCAGTGGTCCATTCTTTCTCAATTTAATTTTGAAGGTTTGCAATTAGCAGGCGTGCAAAGTGCCCTACCAACTTCCTTTGAGGTGCGTGGCATTAATCCCGATGTATTCAATGAAATTCCTGGTGTTTGGTGGGTCGAACCGTTGCTTGAAACCTCTGGTCGTAATGAGGTGTCTTCCAGTATCTTGGAAAATCGTTCGATGTATGGTCATCCTGCTTGGGGCCTTGGGTTGAATGGGTCGGGAGTTGTCGTCGGTGTTGCGGATTCTGGAATTGAGTTGGATCATGGATGTTTCAGGCAAAATGAGACTGTGATAGGAGACGTGGGTCAAGCGCATCGTAAGATTGTGTATGTGAACACCTCAATTGGTGATGGAGATCGGCCGGGGGAGCGGAATTACAGACACGGCACTCATATCGCAGGTTCGCTTGTTTGCGACCTCTGGCATGGAAATGTGAGTGTCGGCACCAGTCCTTCGAATGGTGCGCGCGTATTGTTTCAAGATGTTGTCAATGAGTCTGGTTGGTCTGAGCCGAGTGTTGATTGGCTACTCGCTGAGGCGTTCATGCATGGTGTTGTCATTCATTCTGATAGTTGGGGAGATGATACGGAAGCCTACACTTTGCGTAGTGCTGAATTTGATTTATGGCATCGGGAGGTCCCGTGGTCGCTTGCTTTTATCGCACCAGGGAACAACCCTTCGAAGTTCTATGAGCCGGCAAATGCGCGGAACGTTGTTTCTGTTGGTGGCTCTATGCATGATAATTCAACTAATTTGTATTCATCGTCTTCAAAGGGTCCAACCGAAGAAGGTTTGCGAGGGAATTTTATCGTTGCACCAGCATCTGGAATTGTGTCTGCATCAGCTGATGGGAATATTTCTTCATTCAATGATGATGTGCATGCAAGTTCGGGGACAAGTATGTCGACACCATTGGGTGCTTCAATTACAGCTGTGATGCAACAAATGGTACAGGATGGTTGGTTTGGCGAGGAGGGTTTTGTCCCATCTGGTCCACTCCTACGGGCATTGTTGGCGTTGTCTGCAGACTCTATGGGTGGTAATTCGGCCCCCAACGCTCAGCAAGGTTGGGGGCGGCCGAATCTTGCAAATCTCATCGACTATGACAATAATTCATCAGCAAATATTTGGATTCATGATTCATTTAGAATGATTGGGGGAAATCAAAGTGAGTTGGCAACCGAATGGTTATCTGCAGAAGGGGCAAGGCCGTTGGAACAGGTTGTGACTTCTTTGTGGAATGGAACTGGTGCTACTGGGCCATTCTTGAAAGAAGGGGGTAATGTGTCTTGGAATCTTTCTTTGGTCCCTGATGAGAATCTAGAGGTGTTTCTTTCGTTCAATCAACGCCCATTTGGTTCAATTTCGGATGATTTGAATGTAGTTGTTGAATTACCAAATGGTACTCGAATTGATAGTAATGATAGTTTGGAGGGAACTGAATCGATCTTCATTCCTGCTTCTAATCTAAGTGCGTTTGGTACTGTTGTTGTTGAAGTTCATGCGAATCTAGTAGGTGTTGGAAATTACACAGATGTATTGGGTGTGGATGGGGATATGCTTGGTTTTGCCTTGGCAGTAAAGGGTACTTCAGGAATTCAACCTGAACCTGAGCCCGTGGTTGGCCCCGAATCTGTGATGATTGGCCCATTCTCGAGGCAAGCCGAACTGCAATATCCTGTCGACCAAGCAGAGGATGAACTGCTGCCATTGGTCATTGCATTGCACGGATTTTCATACTCTCCTGAGTATGTGTACGACTTTTTCCAAGGACCAGAGAGTGTCACTGAAAATCGCCATCTGCTTTTGACGCCCACTGGAACAGAAAATCCA
>CAYYKF010000150.1:0-2893 GCA_964441035.1 uncultured Candidatus Poseidoniales archaeon | reverse complement strand
AACACATCGTGTGGGGTGATTTCAGCGATATTGGAATTCTCAGTGGTGAAACTCCGCTGGATGAATCCGCTCCACTGGATTTAGTCAACTTGGTAACAAGGGGGAATGAAGATGAAGGTGTTGCGTTCCCAATGCCGGTTTTACCTAAGGTTGAATCTGGAAAGGGTTTGACTGGAAATTTGTTAGACAATCACCCCTGTTTAGTACGAGATTCTCCTCGTGCAATAGACCTCGTATCCATCGGTTGCGAGAACATCGCTAGGGCTGATGAATTATTAGCAGCAGGGGGTGGCTTGCTACTCGACCTTGATGACCTTCCGCCACTGCATGACGGAGAAGTCGCAGGATTGCTGACCGGATTGCGTGGACATCTTGGTGAAGAAAAACCAGTCTTCATTGCTGGAAGAGTCGACCGGGTTGTGAATCTACATCGTATGGCGCGCGACCAACCCATTGACGGAATCCTAATTCGCATTGCAACACCAGCGAGGATGAGTGCCTCTGCGGCCCTTCCAAGAATCGGATTATCTGCTCGCGATGCTGGGGTTTCCGAATCACTGATACAAATTCTCGACTTACCTTGGAGTGTAAGCGCAGATGATGCCGTCATATCTGTAGCGGCCGGTTGTGGAATGATCAGTGCTGACCCATTTACGGACTTAGATGAGGTTCCCAGCACTCAGAAGGCGCGTGCAGCAGCTATTGAAAAATGGCTGTCTGCGTTTGCTACATCCATCCGCGGGCGTATGGCTGATTTGGGCATAGATGCATTGGACAAACTAACGCGTAGGCATTTGAGGGCTCTTGAGCATGAAACTGCAGCCCAAAGCGGCTTGCGTCTGGCAGGCTATGATCGACCTTTGCCTCAATGGCTTGGTCAGTAGGTGTCTATATGCCAACCGTAACATTTGACCATTCGACCTTACGATTGATTCAGGCTCGTTATGATCTCAAACATGACCCTTGGTTGTGGGAAGAACGATTGTCGGACATCGGCTGTGTGGTGGAGTCCTCAGATTCAAAAGAAATCGAAATTGAAGTTTTTCCAGACCGTCCCGATTTATTGTCACCAGAAACGATGGCACATGCGGCTCGACCATTTCTACACGGCCAAGCAGCAGAGCCAGATTTGAATACAGTAGATGGTGACATCAGCATGACTGTCGACAGTCGTCTAGAAGATGTGCGCCCTGTCATTTTTGGGGCTGTCGTTCGTGGAGTGGAGACTGGCGAAAATGATGAGGAACAAGATGCATTCATTCAAGCGCTCATGGACCATCAAGAAAAACTCCATTTCAGCCTCGGCCGGCGCCGCCGCCGTGCATCGATTGGCGTGCATGATTTGTCAACCCTCATTCCACCATTCAGAGTTATTACAGTTCCAGATTCTTACTCATTTATCCCACTAGCGATGAGGGAAAGGATGAGCATTCGTGAAATTCTTGAATCACACCCAAAAGGTATCGACTATGCACACTTATTGGAAGGATTTGAGGAATTTCCAGTCATTTTGGATGCTGCGGATCGAGTCCTATCATTTCCTCCCATCATCAATGGCGACCACACAACAGTGACTGAGTCCACTCGCGATTTCTTCATTGATGTGACCGGTTGGGATGAACGCGCATGTGAAGCCAGTCTGATGCTGGTGTGTCTTGCATTTGCAGCACGAGGTGGGACGGTTGAAACAATAGAATTAACGGACCACAAGGGTAACACTTCACGCTGCCCAAATGGTCGCGCACGTAGAGTGAGGCTACCGAAGCGATTGTTGGAAGAATTACTGGGTCGCGAATTCACAAAGCAAGAAATCGCGACATCAATTCAGCGCATGGGTGGTCGGTTTGTGGAAATGCGAACGGTCACAGATGGCCCAAGGGTGGCTGAAAGAATGGCCGAAGCTGCAGTTGGAGAACAAGAATATGTAATCGAAATGCCAACAAGGACAGCAGATTTGCTGCACCCTGTCGATTTCGTACAACAGGATGCAACAGGAATCGGTTACGAAGACTTAGGTGCAGCATTATCTGGTCAGTCAAAGGCAGGTATCCCATTACAATCCGCCAACCTTGACCGTAGAATCCGAGAATCTATGCAAGCCAATGGATTGCAGCAAGTAACTTCACTGACTCTAGCCAATGAAAGAGACCAATTTGAGAAGATGCGTTCACCCCCATCCGACCAAGTCACAACATTACACAATCCGATTACTGTGGACCACACTATGATGCGGCAACACGTTTTACCTTCACTGCTCAATTTACTTGCAGCAAATCGGCACCATGAGTTGCCACAAAGAGTGTATGAATTAGGTACTGTGGTAAGGGAACATCACAACACACGACGGGTAGCATGGGCGTGTGCTGAAGTCGGTACTGGCTTTACTGCAGCCAAAGGAATTGCACAAGCGCTATTACGAGACTTGGGTGCATCTGCAAGAGAAATTGAGGTCAGTTTTGAAGCGTTAAGTGGAGACGATGGGGGTCCTTACCTTACAGGAAGAGGCGCAAAAGTCATCGTAGATGGAGAATGGGTCGGATGCTTTGGAGAGATTGACCCTGCAGTGTCATTGGAATTTGGTCTTAAAGTTCCAATTCAGGCCGGAGAATTCGTGGTTGCGGCATTGGAAAATCTGATTCCCGATCCAATTCTCTAAATGCACATAGGACCCCAACCGATTATACGGGCTAGAGTGGCCCCGAAACCATGCGTGGTCGCACCCTGCTGCTTGTATTACCTCTGCTCATGATGAGTTGGACGCCGGCCACAATGAGCCTCGAAGAGGCTCGTCCTACGCGTGAGGCCGCTGGAGATGGGACCTACGATGTGCTGATGTTGGGCAATTCCTACACCTCACAGAACAGTTTGAGTTCACGTGTTCAGGCCTTGTTTG
>CAYYKF010000149.1:0-3095 GCA_964441035.1 uncultured Candidatus Poseidoniales archaeon | reverse complement strand
CCTACTTCGAAGAAATTTGTGGCGTTGGCTGTAGCAAAAACAATCTCAGAACGATGTTTGTCCAAATCTAATCGTGGTAGGAATAAGCCAACCCATTCTACAATTCTAGATTCCAAGGTATTGCGAGAGGACCTTAACTCATCCATCGCCCTAACAAGATGCTCTAAGCGATGATTGGGGTCATGGACTGCTGCAGCAACTCCCGATTCGGCAAGATGAATTGTTGCTTCTTGTAACAAAATTTGTTGAGAATTATCCAATTTAGGCCAATCGAAATCACATTCTGAAGGATTGGAATATACTGCGTTTGGAAATCTTTCTGCAAGTGTTTGGGCCTCAGGAGTCATGCGACCTTTCGAGATAAGTGAAAGACGTTCAGAAATCGCATGAACTGTCCAATTTCCAACCCATATTGATTCGTCGTGACTGCAGCCCTCTTCATCGTATATGCGAGCCATGCGCCAATCCCACACGAGTTGCATGGCGTCCGCAAGGCTTCACCCCCTTTCAATGACCCCCTTCAGCAATATAATCAATACAAAACGAATGTAGAGACATATATAATAAGAAAGATGCAGCCGATGACGTATGTTCTGCCCTATGTGTGGTACACTCGCATATCCTGAAGCCAACGGTTTCATTCGCTGTCCAAATCACGACTGTGCATACGAAGGGCATATCTCTGGAAAAGACCAAAGTGAGGTTGAAGAAGGTGATAGTTTGGTGATTAAAGATCCACACACTGGAGAGGAAGTTGATTTGTTCAAGTTCAAATCGGCCAGTAAAGCATCTTCAATGAAACACCTCACTGAAGTCATAGATGATGCAGATATGCAGCGTGGCGTTTTAACCTCAAAAACATACGCGTGTCCTAAATGCGATTCTGATCAAGTCTACGCAGAGTTACAACAAACCCGTTCCTCGGACGAACCTGAAACTAGAATTCTGACTTGTGCAGATTGCGGTAAAGGTTGGCGTGAATACTGATGTTGACCTTAGAACTCCATAGGTGCCCTTAGGTCAACCCTTTTGAGCCCCCTCAGAACAGACGATTTCTGAAGGGGCGGTCCGGATGCTTAATATCACGGCAAAGCAGGATACGATGCGTACCATCGTTGATATTTTGACCGTACTCGTTGAAGAGGCAAAATTCAACTTCACTGAGGGGCACCTTGAGGTGCGCAGTGTAGATCCATCTCATGTTGCTATGATACGAATGGAAGTCGATTCAGCTGCATTTGAAGCATGGGAGAGCGAGGAATGTTCAGTTGGATTTGAATTGACAAAACTTCGGGATTTAATCAGCCTCGCTGGTGCAGAGGACCTAATCGAGTTTCAATACGATGAAAATGATGGACGTGTCAACATTCAAGTTGGAGAAATTAATCGTGTGATTCGTCCACTTGATAGAGCGGCAATGATAGAACCACGTGTCCCAGAAGTTCCCCTTACAAGTCGTGCAACACTGTCCGGTATCAAATTCAGCAGGGCGCTCAGAGCGGCTAAACAAGTTGGCGATCTTGTGACTTTGTCCCTCAACTCACAATCTTTCAATGTCAATGTTAGTGGCGATACGGATTCAGTCAACGTCAGTTATGAAGCGGGAGAAATGGAAGAACTCGTCTGTGATGGCCCCGTTCGAAGTCAGTACAGTTTGGCATATCTGCAACCATTAGCGAAGAAAATCGAAAATATTGTCGACAGTGTTGCAATTAATTTTGGAGAAAATTATCCTCTCAAATTGGAATTTGAATTCGCAGGTGGTTCTGGACGCTGCGTCTATTTCCTTGCACCACGCATTGAAGGTGAGGCCTAACCGGATTCTTCATCCATGCTCAGTACGAATTATTGGACCAACAAGTTAGCATCAGGCTTGATAGAGGAGGATTGCTCGGGCCTTCATGGCGGATGAGATGAAAGTATGTGTTCTCATCCCTACTCTACAAAATCCTGAAGAGTTGGATATCGCACTTTCAGGTCTTGATAATCAAACTTGGAATGGACCCTTGGAAATCGTGATTGTTGGTCCTTCTGGCGACCCTGGTCAAAAAATTGCTGAAGCACATGGTGCGCGTTGGGTTGATGATGAAGGGAGTCGTACCCGTGCAGATGCATGTAATGTTGCATTAAGTCAAATCGATTGTGACATTGTTTGCTTCACAGATGACGATGTATGGATTCCAGAAGATTGGGTTTCAAATCTTCTCAGATGGTTTGAGAGAGATAACGTCGGCGGAGTGGGTGGTCCAAATTTCACACCACCTGATGAAAGATCGACTTTCTGGCAGAAAGTAATTGATGTCACGTTCTGTTCCAAATGGGTTACAGCAGGTACGAATTACGGAAATAGGGGAGATGAGGAGTTAACGTCTGCAGAACAACTGCCTGGCGTAAATGCTGCTTATCGAAAGAGCATACTCGACGAAGTGGGTGGATTTGACGATGGTGCCATCGGATGTGAGGATGCGATGATGGATTATCGAATCGAATTGGCTGGCCACAAATTGTGGCAAGATCGAGATGCGATAATGTGGCATCGAAGGCGTGACCCTGGCCGAGTGCGAAAACAAATCAGGAATTATGGTTTAGTTCGTATTCTTGCTTCTAACCAACATTCAGGAATGCATGCATGGAGCCATACCGCAGTGGGATTATTCCCTTTACTTGTGTTAACTGCTTTGGCATCCTTCGCAATAGGTAGTCTGAATGGTGGCCTTGCTTGGCCCGAATTCTGGGACATCTCCACTTCAACTGTACCAATGGGATGGGAGCGGGCCGCAGTACACACTCCAATCTCTCTCTCAATAATCTACATCGCTTTGTGTTGGTGTGGAGCGGCGATGGGAAATTCACCTTCTAGGAGCCTTACGACGGTTCTAACTGCTCCTTTGATGACTTTCCTCATGCATTGGTCTTATGGAAGGGGTGTGCAAATGGCATGGTGGAGAATTTATGTCACCAAAAAGCCAGGTTTGCAGGTCGATGACAAGAAACGAGCATAGTTATCTGACGCGTTTGACTTTCCCACAATTCGTTCCAATTCGATATTCTGGAGTCTTTGGGCGCCAAATAAACGCGGTCATCAAAGAGAAGAA
>CAYYKF010000148.1:0-3113 GCA_964441035.1 uncultured Candidatus Poseidoniales archaeon | reverse complement strand
AATGCGGCTCCGCAATTCCCTGTACCCAGACGATGAACAAATGCACAATAATCAGGCCCGTGACGATTACAGGCAGGATGAATACGTGTAGGAAATACATTCTGACAACAGTTTGGTAAGACAAACTGGTGCCACCGAACATTGCATTTGCAACCCATGGTCCAATCAAGGGCGTACTATTGGCCATGTTGATGCCAATGGTAGCTGCACCGAATGCTAGACTATCCCAAGGTAACAAATATCCTGAATATCCGAAGAAGATGGTGAAGAACATCAATCCCACTCCGATGAGCCAATTCAACTCACGAGGGTTTCGATATGCACCGGTAAAGTAGACTCGGCACATATGCAAAAAGACAGCAGCGACCATGAAATGCGTCGTCCAATGGTGTACTGAACGGATGATGTAACCGAATGGAAGTTGCGTCATGATGAACTCCATGCTTGCATATGCAGGGGTTGGATCCCCCTGTCCTCCTGGGACGTAGTATATTCCAAGAATAGTTCCAGTTACGACTAGGATGATGAATGCAAGGAAAGAAATCCCACCTAGGCAGTATAGTGGGTACCAATACCAAATGATTCGGAGTTTGTATTTCTCTGCATGTGTCATCGGCATTTGACGGTGCATGCTGTGATAGGCATCCCTTGACATAGACCAATAATCTTGAATTCGGAATCTGGTATCCAACCAAGAGAACACCCATAGGAATGATTTCTCAACCAATCCAAGTTTCCCAGTTGATTCAACAGCCCGCAGAATTTCCTTGCGTGGTGTCTCTTCATTTTCCTTACGGAGAGTGAATGCAACAATTACACAGATAATTGCAATGAATAAACCTAGAAACCATACTTGTAACATTATTTCACCTCAATCACAAAACGTATACCAATCCATGTAATCAGTCAATCCCTCAATCACGTCTCCATTAACTGTGAACGGAATGAGTGGCATTCCCACTGGTGCAGGACCTCCGGTTCGACGGATTCCGAAATACTTGAAAGTCGCCCCATTGGACCTGTTGCGATTCTCATTCTTTTCTAGCATTGTCGGGTCATAACGGCTGGAATGGCAGATACAGAACAATTTGTTACCACCCGAATCCACACCACCAGGTAGCCAATTATCTGCAGTGAAATCATTGGCAACCAATTGCCAACCAGGGATGCAGCAGAGATGAGGACATCTGCTGAAGATGAGTAGAATATTGTCGTGAGGCGAGAGTAGAGGGTCAAGCAGGATATCTTCGCCATGCCCTACATACTTCTTTGATGCATTAAATCCATCACCGAATTGGATACGTGGGATTCCTTCAGCAGGTGGTTTTGTTTTGTTTTCATCGTGTGGGACATATACGATATTTACAGGCAACCCATTCCAAACACCTTGTGCACCAGCCATCCCAGTGCCAGAAGTTGATGCTTGGCCAACTAGTTCGGATTTCTTCATGATTTCAAGATGGAGAGATCCATACCAGACAGTATTTTCTTGACCTTTTGGAACCCAATACCTAACGCCAGCATCTCCGCCGCTGGCCTCATCCTGGCCCATTAGCAATGAAGCGAATCCCACCGCGCCTAAACTCACAGTTGCAATTAATCCTCCAGCAGCATTGAATGAGTATTTCATAAATTGCCGGCGATCTAAAGTGACTCCATCTTCGCCACTTTCTTTTTGCAAAGGGATGCCGGGTGCGGGCCTAAGTCTGAATTGTCGAGCCATTGAAATCACACCTTATAGTCAGCCCAACTTTCGGGGTCTTTGGGTCCGATGTACTTGTTACGCCTATGTTTGACGATTACCGTATCTGCCATCACCCACTTCAGATATACAATGCCCAAGATAATCAATGTGGAGAACATCATGGCCATGAAGAAAGAAAGCAGTTGTTGGTCCCAGTCCTTGAACAGGCCATAAGTCAGTGCACCCGCCCAATACAATGTCCAAAAGACACCCCATACAAATACGATGGTAACCAACCAAGTGTCCGAACTAGCCGAAACAGATGCCCGTACGATTGAACCCGGTTCAGGTTGGTTGAAAACGCCATGATCAACAGCAGATACAAATTCCTCTTCCGTCAAATTGACACCATCTAGGACTGCACGTGCATCTTCTAGACTAACCTCTCCAGACTTGACTTGTTTGAGAAGGCGCATCACAATGTCATCACTCATAGTTGATCACCTCGGCGTAGATGTTTCATGCGAAGCCTCAGCAAATTACTCCGCCCTTCATAATGTCGGCTGAAACCGTATCGTAGGAAGAATCCGCAAAAAATGATGACAAGGATAACAGCACCAAATCCAAGCAAGCCGAGCCAGTGGGCTCTGAACTTAGCCCCCATTTTGTGGATATCAACATCGTGCCCTCCACTGTCTAGGTTCACACCTTGACCATCCCCGGTTGATTCCGTATAGACTCCTGAAGCATTCCCCTCACTTACCGGGAATGAGAATCGATTCCATGAATCGCCAGCGTTATTTCCATTTCCATTGACGCTATTTGCAGCAATCCAAAAAATCACATCACCACTATCTGCGACTGGAGCAGTCCATGTGAAACTCCATGCTCGATCAGTGGGATTCTTACCCTCAGAAGTATGTGTTAGGGTTGTTTCCTCGTCACCATTTGCGACCATATTTTCGTAACCTGCACTTGCACCAAGTGTGCCTGCAGAGACTCGCATTGAGAACCCGCCAGTTGCATCGGACCCTTCACTGTGGACTTCAGGGCCCCCTATGATTTTGATTTGCATAGGATATTGCTCATTACCTGTGTATTGCTTTGGAACATCAATGACATATATCTTAGTTGAATTGTCAGGGTTGGCTTGGTCAGCAGAGTGACAGGTGCAACCAGTCTTCGCCACATCTGAATCACCAACTGCCTCGTTACCGGCAATCCCACCTGGACGAGCCTGTCCGCCGCCAACAATCAGGAGAAACACCAAAGCTCCGATTATCAGTCGACGGTGACTGTCATTCAATACTGGCATGGAGCAGCCTCACCTACGGTGAGTGTTCGTCCTGAATTCCCTCCATAAACGTTCCCTGCACGACTCGACCTAGCAACCCCGCAGCGTACCGATTCTCGCGCGCCCGCGCGCTCG
>CAYYKF010000147.1:0-3294 GCA_964441035.1 uncultured Candidatus Poseidoniales archaeon | reverse complement strand
GAAACAACCCGAACTTGGGTAATGAAGGAAGCAGTACAGAAAGCCAGTGGTCTTGGCATGCACATTGCACCTCAGTCATTCATTGTGCTAAATCGTAAAGAAGTCACATTATCGCATGCAAATCACGGTTATCGACTTGAAGTTCATCATTGGAACGAACTACTGGGTGGTTGTTCGTTTGCGTTTGGATTTTCCCGTCTATTGGAAGTTGTTTGATGTTATTCAGCTTCATCCAACGGTTGATTTTCTTTCACTCCAGCGAGGGTTAGAAGGAGACCGAGCACGAAGAATGGTGTCAGAAGCCGAATCATAGCATCTGTACTCCAAGGCCAAAATCCTGCATTTTCTCCAAGCATTGACCACAATGGAGCCATAGCAGGCATGCACACAAAGATGAGGAAAACTCCGACCTTTCGCCTCCAGTGCATGAGGGTGCCCGCCCACTCCTGCTCCATGAATGTGCGGGCGTGATGAGACCGAATTGGATAAGACTGAGTCTGCACCCCGCCAACCAGAGCGGATGTAGTGAAGGGGTTATCACCTGAGGTTTCCAACCTCATGTCACGGGTTCAAATCCCGTCGTCCGCACTTTTGGATTTGCGAAGGGACGAATTGAAAAACCATTGATGGGAGCCCGTGTCAATGTCCCAAGCCCGGAACACTCCATCAATCGGTACCTATGGTACCGAAGATAGCGAAGAGGACAAGCAAATTCTAGGTCGTAAGATATGGAGAATCTTACCCTATATCCGCCCGTATCGGAAGCGTGCAGCAGTTGGTATTGCTTCTAACATGTTTGCACGAATCTTTGATTTGGTTCCATTCATTTTCATTGGATTTGCAGTGGATTACTACAGCGACGCGGATTCAGCCGGAAGACTCGGAATTTTCCGAGAATTTCTTGATGAACATTTTCTTAGTTTGATTAGCAATGACCAAGCGATTTCATATGGCATCTTGATTTTCCTCGGTTTTGCGGGTTTGGCTATTTTCCAAGGAATTTCAGAGTATACTTGGCAAACACTTGGTTACAAGGTTCAACATGATTTGCGGATGGATGCTACTCGCAGTCTTATCAATATGGAGGCCTCATACTATGATTTACGTCAAACAGGAGTTTTGATGTCAGTTTTATCATCAGATGTGAATCAATTAGAGGATGTCATTTCTGATTCATCTACTTCAATCATCCGAATTGTTACGACATTTTTGACCGCTTTTGTAATTCTGATGATGATGTCGTGGAAGTTAACTTTGGTCCTATTTGGCCCATTGGTTCTCATTTTCCCAATGGTCTATTTGTTTTCAACGAGAGTACAGCGAAAATATCGTAAACAACGTGAATCTACTGGTGGTATCAACGCTGTTTTGGAGAATGTAATTTCAGGTATTGCTGTTGTTCAGGCCTACAATGCCCAAGAATGGGAAACCAACAGAGTTGCCAATGAAAGTGAGGGTTATCGTGACCAAGCAATAGGGGCGAGCAAAGATCGGAATCGATTTATTCCTGGTTTATACTCTGTTGCGGGAATTGTCTATGGTCTGTTGGTTTCAGTCGGTGGATGGCTGATGAAGGAAGGAGAAATTTCAACAGGTGCTTTCGTAACTTTTCTTTTGATAATGACTCGAATGTCGATGCCTCTATTCATCTTTGGAATGTTGGTCAATCAATTGCAGCGAGGTGAGGCTGCAGCAAGACGAGTCTTCGACATGGTCGATTTAGAACCCAGCATTATTGACAAAGAAGGTGCAATTCCTTTGGATGAATCAATTCAGAGTATTGAATTTAAGAATGTTAAATTCACATATCCTGGTACTGAAAATGCAGTTCTAAATGGTATCTCTTTCAAAGTAAATCAGGGTGGTTTCCTCGGTGTCATGGGTCACACAGGAGCAGGGAAATCAACAATACTCAAACTCATATTACGCTATTACGAACCCGATTCAGGTCAGGTTCTAATCAACAATCGAGATATTCAATCAATAACACTTGACAGTGTCAGAGAGCAAATGGGTTTTGTGAATCAAGATCCATTTTTGTTTTATGGCAGTGTTCGCGATAATGTTGTGTATTCTAGAGATGCATCTAATGATGAAATTGAGAATGCGCTTATTCTCGCCGGTGCGGATGAATTCATTTCGTCAATGGAGAACGGTGTTGACACATTGGTTGGAGACCGTGGTGTGATGTTGTCTGGTGGTCAGCGAGCTCGGATTTCATTGGCAAGAGCCTTGCTGAAGAATCCCAGTTTACTAATCCTCGATGAAGCATCTAGTGCATTGGATGCTGAAACTGAACGCCGAATTCAAGAGAATCTCTTGGGAACAGGAGAGTCACGTACAACCATTGCAGTTGCACATCGCCTCTCTACCATCCGTAATGCGGATGAGATTCTCTCTATGGTAGATGGAGCAGTAGTTGAGCGTGGAACTCACAAATCGTTGATTGCAAACGATGGTGTCTATGCGAGTCAATGGTCAATCCAGACAGGTTCTCTTGAGCGTGAGGGCTGATTATGGCAGGGATTGAATGGGCCAAGGTAGATTCAGGCAGAGTATGGATTGGAGATAACCGTGGTTCCCTAATGCATGTAGCAAATGGTCCACATCATGAAGTAAAGATAGAGATGTCATTTGAAATCAGCACCACGATAATTTCATTTGAGCAATGGGCCGAACTGACAGGACAACCAGCAGCAGGAAATACATCTGATGAAGCTCTCAATCGATTCACACCAATCATGGTTGAAGGAGGTTTACTCGGATTGGAAGGAATTCGTTTGCCATCTGAGGCAGAATGGGCACTCGCTGATGCACAGGGCCTGATTTCAAGAGGGGATGTTGAAGTAGAATTGCTTGCAGATCGCCCCCCAAGGAGTGGATATTGGGGCGCACCTTGTGATGGCAGACCTTGGAACCCTCCCATAAGAGCTGGCGGTTTACCAGATTCTTCTGCCCACATCACCAGAGTCTGGAGAGGACGTGGTACTCTTAGAGGTGCAACACCTAGAAATGTCAGTCGACCCAAGATGGGATTTCGTCTTGTTCGTGTATCTAAAGAAGCATACCAAGGTGAGCCCCAACGCTTACCAGCATCTACACGAAAGTCGGAGTTACTGGTACGTGAATCACTTATTGCATTGCTAATTGGTATCATTCCATCTTTTACTTGGGCGTGGTTCAATGCAAGCCGGAATTATCTTGCTGAAAGTTGGTTGAACATAGCAGTCGGAGGCATATTCTTCTCTTTGATGACCGCGTTTATTTGGCGCCCAAAGACTCCAGAATATCGAA
>CAYYKF010000146.1:0-3312 GCA_964441035.1 uncultured Candidatus Poseidoniales archaeon | reverse complement strand
GGACTGTAGCGCTTAACCTGTCGTGGCATCTTAACCATGGTCTCACCTTTGAGCATTCGGCCCACTTTGGGCCTCTATTTAGTGGTGCCGGATTCAAAAAGTAGTGCAAACGAATCACTGCGGGTTGAATGTAGCGGTGATATTGATAAATCAAGTGATTCCGTTACGAAGTATGGATGCAATGGCCGAGGCGGCAATTTGGTTTTGGCTACCGCTAATTTTGATCCCAACAGGGTTTGGATTTTCAGTATCTAGTCAACGAAAAACGGTTGGCCAATTGGTTGCTTTATTTGGATTGATAATGGTGATGATTTCACCATGGACAGTTCCTTCATCAGATTCGTCTGCAGCTGGCCATCTACTTTTCACAATTCTAGGACCATCAATACTGATGATCTATGGATTATATGGAGTGATTTTTGGCGGTCATGTTCCAGTTGGCCGTCTTGATTCAAGTGCACGAATGAGTGGCATTCTAGCAGTAGTAGTTTCATTGATAGTAATGTGTATCATGCACTGGGGTTCATTTACGCCCATTTGGCGCGGCACAGTCAATCCATACTGGATTGTATTTTGGCCAACATTTCTAATGTTTGCAACCTCCTTATCCTCCCTTGCATCTTTGGCATTGATTGGTTTTGGAAGCGATAGGATTAGCGAATCGATAAAGTTGTCAATACTTTCAGTGTCTATGGTTGGAATCTCACTTGCTGCAATGATCTTTGATGGAGAGAATACAACTGCAGAAGAATTCCGCGGCCATTTGTGGTTAGCTGCTGCTGACATTCTTGGAACAATAGGAGGTATATCATTAGCAATTGGTGCATTTGCTCTTGTAATTTGGTCCTATGAAAAATCATTGACTCCACCCAGTAATACTTCTCCTCCAACTCAAAAGGAGATCAAGCATGTTGTTGAAATAGCCAAAAAACATATTGGAGGTGATGATGATGAATAGAAGTAGTATTTCTTGGAAATTGTTGTTACTTGCAGCAATATTGCCAATATTGGTATTGGTGACAATTTCAATTAGTTTGGGGGGAAAATATCCTCCTGAAGCCTTCAAAAGATTTGGAAATGCACTATTGACAAGTTATGTTCTGATGGGTATCCTGCTCATTGGTAATCTTTTCTTCTATGCAGATTCTAGGCGAAAACCAGCGGCTCCATTTGTTGGCATGTTTGTTGCAGTATTAGTTGGTATTGTAATTTCATGGGCATTAGTATCCTATCAGGATTTATTGTTGGAAGCAAACAGTGGACTTCGAGCACAAGTATTATCCAATATTGTACACTTTTTGGTAAGTGGTACGGCGATGATGCTAGCTGCAATATTGACAATAGGTTCTACCTTCGCAGTGATTACGAGTCGTCCAAGAAGGTTGTTGTTCAAAGAAGAAGAGTAATTACATCTCCGTCGGTTTGATAAAGGGAGGGCCGGTGGCCCAGCCGTCAGGTGAGATTATGTCCAAGGGTACACCATCCATGGGTAAGCGTCAGAAGACCACTCATATTCGTTGCCGCAGATGTGGCCGCAATTCCTACCACAAGCAAAAAAGCCAGTGTGCTTCTTGTGGTTATGGGGTAACTGCAAGGATGCGTTCCTTCAATTGGTCCAAGAGAACCCACCGCCCCTGAGGCCTTTTTCAGTGGAAAGGGCTGTAAAGCCCCAGCGATTCGATTAGATTAGGCGAGTTAGATGTGCGGTATTATCGGGCTCGTCGGTCGTAAAGGATACCACATCAATCAATTGTTGTATGATGGGCTCACTGTTTTGCAACATAGAGGCCAAGATGCTGCAGGAATGATGACTGAGAATGATGGCAGATACCATTTGCGTAAGTCAAATGGTTTGGTAAAAGATGTATTTTACAAACGGCACATGGAGAATCTATTGGGTTCCATAGGAATTGGGCATGTTAGGTATCCAACTGCAGGATCTTCTTCTGTTGCAGAAGCTCAGCCATTTTATGTCAACTATCCATTTGGAATTTCTTTGGCACATAATGGAAATCTAACTAATGCTGCAGAAATTCAAAAGCAACTTACCAATCAACATCGAAGGCACGTAAATACGACCTCAGATTCTGAATTACTTCTCAATTTGTTGGCAATGGAGTTACATCGCCGTTCTCCAAATGTACAAATTGATGGAGAGTCACATGTTGATGTAAACAATATTTTTGAAGCAGTTGAAGCATTACATAACCAGATAACCGGTGGATATGCATGTGTTTCACTAATTTCAGGATATGGAATCCTAGCATTCCGAGATCCTAATGGAATCCGTCCACTAATTTTTGGTAGTCGGGAAAATGAGGGTGAGAAAGAATGGATAGTTTCTTCCGAATCAGTAGCAATACATGCTCTAGGTTTTGAGGTCGAACGCGATGTTGCACCAGGTGAAGCTATTTTCATTACTTCGAATGGTCAATTAAGAACCAAACAGTGTTCAACAAAATCAAAACCATCTCCATGCATATTTGAGCATGTATATTTTGCTAGACCTGATTCGGTGATTGATGGAATTTCAGTATACCAGGCGCGATTAAACCAAGGTCAAAGATTAGGTGAAAGAATTCTTGAAGCAATACCCAATCATGATATTGATGTTGTAATTCCGGTCCCAGATTCTGGAAGATATGCGGCTTTACAGATGGCTTCAACTCTTGGAGTTGAATATCGAGAAGGCTTTGTTAAAAATCGATATATTGGTCGTACATTCATTATGCCAGGTCAAGTAGAAAGACTGAAGTCTGTGCGGCGAAAATTGAATGCAATTCCAAGAGAATTCGAAGGCAAGAATGTTATGTTAGTGGATGATTCTATAGTTAGAGGCAATACTTCTGCTCAGATTGTTGATATGGCTAGAGAAGTTGGTGCAAACAAAGTCTACTTTGCTTCTGCTGCACCTCCTGTGAGATTTCCCAATGTGTATGGAATTGATATGCCTGCAGCTACTGAATTTATTGCAAATGGGCGAACTATTGAAGAAATCGGCCAGACTATTGGCGCAGATCTGTTATTCTATCAGAGCCTTGATGACTTGATTGAAGTTACAAGTATGAATGGTAAACAAGATTGGGACACAAGTTGCTTTAGTGGTGAATATGTTACTGGTGATGTAACTAATGAATATCTTGTACAATTAGAAGCAACTAGAAACGACTTAGCAAAGACCAAAAGAAAGAATTCTGAAGAAACCATTGGTTTGCATAATGATGAGTAGGTGAGTGCCATGGCCCAAAAAGCCTGGATATTGAGATATGGGGAACTTGGATTGAAAAGTCGGATAGTTCGACGCCAATTCCT
>CAYYKF010000145.1:0-3346 GCA_964441035.1 uncultured Candidatus Poseidoniales archaeon | reverse complement strand
GCCATGATTAATACTGGTTCACGAGGACTAGGTCACCAAGTTTGCACTGACCATGTCAAGGCATTGGAAAATCGATATCGACATCGTGGTAATTCTTGGTACTCAAAAGATTGGGATTTTTCAATCCCAGATATTCAGTTGGCAGCAGCCCCATTTGATTCGAAAGAAGGGAAAGCATATTTCGATGGAATGCAGGCTGCAGGGAACTATGCATTCGCCAATCGAAGTGCCTTGACACAGCGGCTGCGTGACACGTTGAGAGCACACATGGGGACTGATGGAGATCTAGAGGTACTGTATGATGTATGCCACAATATTGCCAAGGTCGAAGACCATGTGGTTCATGACAACAATTGCACCTGCTGTGTTCATCGCAAGGGAGCCACTCGGGCATTAGGTGGAAATCATGCCGAATTGGCTCCAAGATTCTCCGGTATTGGACAACCTGTTTTGGTTCCAGGAGACATGGGGACAGCATCATGGATTCTAGCCGGCCCTAAAACAGGAAGCAATGTGGCATTCGGCTCATCTTGTCATGGCGCGGGGCGTGCATTATCACGTCGAAAGGCGAGAGAATCAATTAATCCTGACGAATTGCAAGCCGATTTGGCAGCTAGAGGCATTACAGTCCATGCAAATACACCCAACGTCCTGTCCGAAGAAGCTCCAGATGCGTACAAGGATGTAGATGAAGTGATTAGGCTATCAAGCGCAGCAGGTCTTGCACGGCCCGTAGCGCGTCTACGGCCGTTCTGTGTCATCAAGGGATGATCACGACAGGGTAAGGACTAGTTCTTGGCCATCGGCTAAGATGTGATTTCTCGGATCATCAACAAGTTCGCCATTCACGGTGAGTGAGATTGATTCACCATTTTCAATCGTCGTGTCGAGGAATTCTGTAGATGTGAATGGTTGCTCCCAAATTTCAAAGAAATGCTCAAGGCGAGCTTCCATTGGCTCTGGTGTCTCAATGTGTAATAATCCAGTGTCATCATGCGTGTGGATTCCACGCATACACCCTGGAATAACACCCGTTTCTGAAGGTACGACTCGCTCCTCACCACGGACGACAATTGAAAGCGTGGCGTGGTAATGCATCAAGTCACTGGAATGTTCCTGCAGACAGACATCTAGGATTCGATCGTCTTTGACAACAGTACCAGAGGAATCACCGATATTGACTGCAATCAATATGAGGGCCATGCCAAGCGACAGCGCAAGTAAGATTTGGGTTCCACGCTCCATGTATGTGGGACGCGTGTTCCCGTCATAATTCATCCGTGTCATCAGTACACTTTTGAAGTCGTAGTTTGGTAATAATTCCACGTTTGACAAAGAATGCTAAGCCGAGCCACCAGATAATCTCCAAAGTGAGGAGTGATAAAGCGAGAAAGTACCCTGTGCTAGAGTCAACTTGGTCCACACCAGTCGCTCCTGCTGCCTGATTCCATGATTCTCCTAATGTTGCCATCCGTCTCATCCTATCTACATGGATATGCCCGTACGCGGCGTACCCGCTTGAATCGGGGCCGCTCCAGATTGAACGCCATCCGCTTCTTCCATGATGATGGTCAACAGAGTATTCACGAGTTTTCGAAGATCTTCTACTTCGCCCTGTAGTACAGCCATTTCTCGGTTTATTGTCGCTCTACGGTTCTCGCTATTACTCATGGTTCCCATCCCATCCTGAGGAAGTTGCCCTCCTCGAAATGGCCATCTCACCATTACGGTCTATAAAGGAAACGATTTTGTTAGGTTTCGGAAACCGTTTCGAAACATTTTCGGCCAAAGCCAGGAAACAGTTTCCCGGTTTCTATTAACTCAACAAGCGCGAGATGATGTCAGCCTTAGTGCCAGATGTTTCGAGGTTTCTAGCCGTCGCCAAATCAACAAGTTCGGCCTTTTTCATTCTCTTCAGTACTGCTTCCGAGGGTAATTCCTCTGCAACCTGTTCCATGACCTCTACTTCAGCAACTTCAATTTCGGCAGGTTTTGATTCTGCAACTTCTTGAGGCTCTAGTTCGGGTTCAAGTGTTTCAGAGATTACTTGATCTTGTGTAGATGTGACATCCTCTTCTCCAAAACCCGTTGGTGCGGCTGGCGGAAATTGTGGCGCATTGTGTTCGATAATCTGACTTGCTGTCCACCCTTTGTCCATCCACGCTTCTACTTTAGATTCTGCCCAATCTGGTAGAGCTGCTAGGACCTCAGCAATTGCCAACTGCCTTGGATTTGAAGCAACCGGTTGGTTGTAGCCGCCTGAAATGTATTCTGATGCAGCCTGGTCTAACTCCGATTGTTTGAGGTATCCATTTTGGTCTGCGTCATAGCGACTAGCATGTGTCAGGAAGGCCTGGCGATCATGGATGCCATATTGCGCGAGGATTGCTTGAATTGTTTCGTTATTGAAATCCAATGGATATGAGGCCTCAACTGAGGCCATGGGTTGAGACAACATGGCAAGGAAATCTTTCGCAGCCCTATCTAGTTCTTCGGCATCGAGATAACCATCATTGTCCCGATCATATTGTTGAGCATGCTGCAGGAAGGCCATCTTGTCGAAAATTCCGTGACGGCTTGCTGTGTTGGACAACGTCTCATCCTCATAATCGAGGCGGATTCCGCTCTGCTCTCGAATTTGATTTCCGTCATCATCGAACCAAATGTCATCTGATTCGTCATACACATCAACCGAATCATTAGGTCGACGGAGTACGATGATTAGCAGAATAACAACTACAACTCCGAGTAATACAGCAACACCAGCGAGCACAAGGGTGCTACTACTGACAGAGTCACTCTCTTGGAGTTTAACCTCAAACTTGTCTATTGGCATGGAATTCGCAGTATCATCATCAACGACCACGTACAATTGGGTGTCGCCTTCTTTCCAAGCCTCCCATTCAAATGTAGTAATTACATTCTTCCACTTTGGACCGATTGTGAGTTCAACAGATTCGCCTACATCTCGCCAATTACCTTCGATTTCTTCAACCAATGAAACATTGATTGTGCCCGCACGTAATCCTTCATTCTCAAAGGAAAGTTCGATTGTTACAATGTCTCCATAATTTGGTGTCAAAGGAGTAATTGTCCAGCCGCTTAACACTGGGTTGAATTCAATGATATTTAGTGAAGGATATCGAGGGTCTAATTCCGACGAACCTTCTCCTGTCAGTGCATTACCAGAAAAATCCTCTCCGCTAAACCATACAGCCATGTAATCGCCATCCGTTAGTCGAGCGCTATTTGCTGGGCGCATGTTGAATGTCCCACCGAATCGATATTTGTCATCTATTTTGTCGATGAATTCCAACGACGCTGTGCCGCCGTATCCCATATACTC
>CAYYKF010000144.1:0-3352 GCA_964441035.1 uncultured Candidatus Poseidoniales archaeon | reverse complement strand
AGGGTTCGTATAAGTGCAAGGGTTGTTCGCATTGCATCCATCACTCAGAAAATCACTATCTGATTAGATAGAAAATATCATCAACTGATGAACATCTAGGAGATTGATGCAACAATTAATCAAGGGACAAAATCGATTTCGCGCTTTGAGTTTCACAATTATATTACTACTCGTTTCTATCCTTCCATTAATTTCAATTCCGGAAGTTGAAGCAAACAATTCCACCTCTTCAGCATGGACATTGAGTACAGGATATGATTACGAATATGTGTGTGAGAATCAGAATTTTGATTGGTGTGATGCAGGCAATTATGGCAGTGGTGTTGACGAAGTTGATTACTGGAAGCACACATTCCATCAAGGTGATGATTTCACAGTTACTGTATTCAATTATTGCAATCCCCACATGGCAGCAATAACATTGAGTTATTACACTCCTGGAATTGGTTGGAATACAGCCCAACAACTAGACTGCGATGTGTCAAAACAAGTTTCACGATCGGTCAGTGGTAGCACATATGGGACCTATTATTTCTCAGTGAGAGGTTTAGATGGATGGGGTGGTGATGCAACTGACTATCGCATACATTTGTACTTGGATACGACCTATAGAGACACGGACAGAGACGGATATAGAGACAGTACTGATGACTGTGATTCGTCATATGGAACTTCCAACCGAGGGTCATATGTCGGGTGCCCAGACAGTGATGGAGATGGCTGGGCAGATTTAGAAGATGATTTTCCTAATGATTCCAGTGAATGGAATGACTATGATGGCGATGGATATGGGGACAATGAGGATGAATTTCCATATGATTCCAGCGAATGGAGAGACTACGATGGCGATGGATATGGGGACAATGAGGACGATTTTCCATATGATTCCAGCGAATGGAGAGACTACGATGGTGATGGATATGGAGATAATGAGGACGATTTCCCATATGATTCCGGTGAATGGAGTGATTCTGATGGTGACGGGATGGGCGATAATTCGGATGCATTCCCTTCCGACCCTAACGAACAGCGCGATTCTGATGGAGATGGGGTAGGAGATAATTCAGACCCAACCCCCTATGGTGGTCAAGGCTCATCGGATTCAGACAATGATGGGGTGCGTGATGAGGACGATGATTGCCCAAACACTTCTTCAAGTTCACAAGTAGATGTCTACGGTTGTGCTGCATATCAGCGCGATTCAGATGGTGATGGAATCAATGATCGTGATGATAATTGTCCGGGTGCAAGTAACCCAAGCCAAGCAGATGTAGACGATGATGGAGATGGAGATGCCTGCGACAATGAGAATGGCTTAGACCATGATGACGATGGAGTTCTAAACGCTCAAGATTCTTGCCCGAACACAGGACAAAACCAATTCGTGGACTCAAATGGTTGCGCAGCTAATCAACGCGACTCCGATGGTGATGGAGTTTCAGACGCCAACGATCAATGTTCTTCAACACCCTGGGGTACAGATGTCGATGGCAATGGATGTCCTACTGCCATCGACCCCGATGATTTGATTGAGGATTATGCACCGACCCTCAAATTCGACAGTCGAGAAAACTATTTCCCGATTAATCGGCATTGGGATGACATGGACGTTTCTGATAATTGGGAATCATATCAATCTGTGACCCAACACCAAACTACAACCTACACAAATGTCGTTGAAGAATCAAATCATTTCATCTTTGAATATTGGTATTATTATGCAGATAGTCAACCTACTGCCTTCTTACCTTATTTGACCGGGCTTGGGTGGCACGAACATGATTATGAGTACGTCTTTGTTTGGGTAGATAAACAAACATTAGACCCATTTTACATGGCCACCAGTCAACATTATTGGGTAAACGAATATTGGATTGATAGTACATCTGACATCCAAGTTAAAGTGGAATATGGCGGACATGGAATGATTCACACATCTTCATATGTAGACTATGCAAATGCATATGGCCAAACATTGTATCCATCTTCACAAACATTCACCCCAATGACAATTCGAAATTCAGACACTACTTCTGATGGCTTCTTCAAGGGCGATTCTTGCACTAAAGTATACCAATGCCAAGCCCCATGGATTCAGGGTGTGTACGCTAATCCTGATGAAATATACAATTCTGGGCCAAAAGGGTGGCATCAACATAATGTGATCAGCGGTTCTGTAACGTCTTGGCTCAATAGCCCCGCTGAACATTACATCATCGATTCTGGAGGTAATATAACTGGAATCATCGATGGGGAAATTTACGAAGATATCCCGTTCTCTTGGTATGATGTCGAAAATGAACTAGTTGTCGTACTCGGTCAACTTGAGGATTACAAAGTTGTAGTGAATGGTCTAGAAGAAGGTGTGTATGGCCTAAACGTCACCGAATATAACGGGACTGAAATGATAGAATTCAATGCCACAGCCATTCCGACAACCACCAACGAATCTCATAGATTCACAATCAATTCTGAACTCTTGTCAGAAGGTGGCGACGGTATTCAAATGGAAATCGACTCGAATGGAAATGGAAGTGTCGATAGGACCTTTTTGACAAACGGTTCAATGAATGGGGACGACCTAGCTGCCCCCCCACCCAATCAAGGCCCCACTACACCACCAAATCAATCTACAGATGATGTTGATGATGACGATGATAATGATAATGAACAATCCACCGAAGAGGAATCCACCAATCCATCCTCAAATTCAATGGATTCGGATAAATTGCTTATTTCCATTTCAATCGCAGTCTTATTCTTGATTGTGGTGTTCGTAGGTGTTGTCTTGCCTCGCCAGAGGAATTCAAAGAAAATAACACCAATTTCTTCACCGCATGATTATGCAACCAGTGTGGAAACAGGTCGTGATAATCTACCACCTGCGACCGTTCTTTCGACCCCTATCACGATTGCTCCAGCCCCACCACAAATGAACAGGTTGGCTCCGCCGCCAGCATTGGTAATGCCACCGAGACTAGTACCAACACATGCACCAACACATGCACCAACACATGCACCAACACATGCACCAACACATCCACCAGTAGTACCAATGCAACCACCGCCTGCCGTCGTTCAGGAGAAAATTCCAACAATTACTGGGAAACAATGCTTGGTATGTGGTCAAACAAACCACCCTGATGCCAGAGATTGCAAGTTTTGCTGGTCTTCTCTAGACTGAATATCTTGCAGTTATCACCGATTTCTTTTCTGAACTATCGGCAGGCACTTGGGTGTGTTCTGCATCGCCAAGGCATGCGCAGGAGACGCTCTGAGCCTTGGTATGCCGACGGCATACCATTTGTCTGCCTACCTGATTGTGGGAAATGTTGCAATCAACCTGGTGGTG
>CAYYKF010000143.1:0-3445 GCA_964441035.1 uncultured Candidatus Poseidoniales archaeon | reverse complement strand
CCCATGACAGAGCCAACTTGCCCTACACCTTCGTACTCGAGTGCATTTTGCAGCGCATATTTGCGCAACAAAGCCACGACATCGGGTTCTAGGGTATCTCCCATGGGACGCCTCAATTCTCGCCCGTTCTTGACCATTCGGGCCTAGATGCCATTCAAAATAGCGTACGTTGGGCTGTTTGAGGAGTTGCACTATCACGTGGTCGAGATGGCACTGGTACACCATACATATCTTGCCAGGCGGTGTTTACAGTTGCCCATTTCCATCGTAAACTCGTGTGGGGACAATCTCCGTCAATCATTTTCGGAATAGCAGCAATCGTCTTTGGATCAGAAGGATATCCTGAGCCTACATCAAATCCAAGTTTTGCTGAAATGTCCTCAATTGCTCTATCACGTGCAACTTTCGCAAGAATCGATGCAGCTCCTACAGTTAGTAAATACAAATCTGCGCCATGGCGGCTATCAATACTCCATCCCTCCCACGGCCAATCCGTAAGTCGGCTGGCGACATTATTACCAAATCTTCTTGCATCAGCATCACAAGCATCGACTTGTAGGATACCCCCGCCTTCTTCGATGTGCAATTTGGAGGCTAACTTTGCAAATAGTGAAACTTCATGGTCATTGAGATTGGTGGCCATCATCGCCCAATCAATCTCTACAGGCTCAGATATATGGAGCGCGAATTTCCAACCGCGCTCCTGTGATGTTTTTCGAATCCATGCATCGAGTTTCAATCTCTTCTCAGTTGAGAGGAGTTTGGAATCGGTTACTCCTGCCTTTTTCAGCAGTGATTCATCGCCCTCTGGAATCAGTAAGGCGCAGACGACAAGTGGCCCAATTACTGGACCCCTCCCGGCTTCATCGATCCCGATTCTCCACATTTGCATCACAGATCCAAATCGAGGTCATCATCGCCAGTATCTTTTTTCGACACATCTCGCTTTTCGTGACGAACAGTGCGTCCGGTAATGGCAGTAACATCTGAGAGATCATCGTTAGCCTCATGTGGTTCTTCCACATCCAGTAGTCCTTCAGATAAATCCTCGATTGCAGCATAATCCATCTTTTCCTCATGGTGCTCGAGAACGGTTTGAGCCGCCTCTACGACCGCAGCAGAAATTTGTACATTCTGTGATTTAGGTGGTGCAGATTTTGATTTGAAAGCAGCAGTAAATGCATCGGCCGGCATTTCAGGACTCTGTATTTGACTCGCAATCGTACCTCCATCCTTGTTGAATTTCCCAACCCAGTCCTCAACTTTCTCAGGTATTTTTTCGTGCGTAGCGTGAAGTGCAGCCCATTCAGCATCTTTGCGTTGTCGATATTCAACTGCCCTATACAACATCATGCTACCAATTATGATTACAATAATCGATAGAAATACGTGATTCCAATTGTTCCAAGCTCCTTTGAATTCTTCGAGAGCATTGCCCCACATATCCTCTTCTTCAGCATCAATTTCAATCCATTTTTCAATCAAATATTGGTGCGTTGTTCGGTTGATAAAGATGATACTCGGTTCTAATTCGCTGCGTGTTTCAATAACTAATTCAGCCACTCCACTACTTTCCTGTTCCTTTGGTAACATCATCCAAACGCTGTATGTAGCATCACCATTTGGTTGAATATTTTGCAGTGATATACGGTCTGGTGAATCTTCACTAGGAGTCTCCCCATTTGCACCTCTCAGATCTAGTGTGTCAGTGAGAATGTTCGTGGAAACACTGACAATCAATCCATCAGGAGCATTTCCGGTATTTCGGAGATGGAATTCATACGTCACCCTCTTGTCCTTATGAATTATTTCTTCAACCGAGATAATTTCCCATCCATATATCGTTTCAGCGGTCGCTGAGATAATTTCGGATTGGTACACCGTCCCATTTCCAGAATCGATGAGTTTCAACTCAACAGATTCAGTGATATCTGCCAGTAAATCATCATCTAGCATGATGCTAAATTCAGTTACAACGGATTGCCCCTTTGGAATAGAGAATTGCGTTTCTTCAAGTGAACAATCAATATTCTCGGTCAAAGTCCCCATGTCCAAACTGAAAGCGGATTCGAAATTTCCAGAATTTTGTAGAGTGGCATATCCGGTGCATGTTGCGCCTGGCATCATTTCATCACAATCGTGAACAACACTCATGCTTGCACCCCACGTTCGCACGATACCAACTTGGAATCGAGTGATAGAAATCTGCTGTGCATCGCCTCTACTCCAAGTTGATAATTCAACCCACATCGTCCCTGTTGCAAGGTTGGGTGAATCGATTTCGACTTGCACCGTTCCAGATTCATAAGGTGCCAGATTGGTCACTCTGTATGGCTCAAAAATACCAGCAGACCAACCATTTTCTTCAAAGAATGAGGCGGGGCTATGACCGCTAATGTCTTCGCCATTTTCTGTCACAGGTCGAATTCGAACTTCAAGCGATTTTTCGATATTTCCTAGATTTCTGACCGTCACTGGGATTCTGATTTTTTCATCAGGATCTACAGTTCCATTTGTTGGTTGGCTGACAATTTCAGCACCGTGCCATGGTAACACTTCAATGGTAAAAGTCCAAACAATTTGGGCAGAATCATGACCGCTTATCCCCACCACATTGAATGAATGTTTGGAGAATGCAAGCGGCATACCTCCTTCGATGTGCGGTACGAAAATAGAGAATTGAATCCATTTCATCTCATCACTTGCCAGTACCAAGTTCGAGCCATTCATGGCGTTTCCATCGCCATAGGCCCAAGACACATCCCATCCAGTTGTACTGCTGACACTGATATTGACAACCTCACTGAAAGATGCGTTATTGGTGATGTTTACAGAAACACCTACAGCACCACCGGGAGGTTGCATCAAATTTAGTCCTGATTGGCTACCAAACGAGATGTTACTTGCTTCACTTTGCCAAGGATAGACATAGTTTAAATCCTCATCAAATACGACTGAATCGGATGCTTGCTGTAGTTTGATTCGTGTATTACTATCTAGGCCAAATTGATCGGGCAAGCCAATGGATGAGTCTCCAGTGATTGTTGAATGCAAGACACATGCGGCAAGGTATGTCCCACTGGTTGATGGGTGTGAGCCATCTCCAGCATACAGGTTATGGAACAGAGTTCCAGAATCGGTTGGCACACCACCTTCTTCGATAATGTCATCATAAATTTCCTTGAAGGCCAATCCTACAGGGGCGATGTATGCTTCTCTCTCACTTGTTGTAAGGTTCTCAGCATACATTTTGTAACCAGATTCTAGATTGGCCTGCATTGTAGGATAATCTGGATTCAGCCAAGCATTTTGGGAATCTCCATCACGATAGCCCCAGGTCATGAAGAAGATGGTTTCAGCTCCGGCAGCCTCAATCATCGAATCCAATCGAATCGCTCCGTTCTTGGAATTCTGCCAATGGGATTCTGTGGTTGGAAACGATGGG
>CAYYKF010000142.1:0-3522 GCA_964441035.1 uncultured Candidatus Poseidoniales archaeon | reverse complement strand
GAAAATCAAGAAGAACGATTAATCTTCAGCGTAATTCAGATTGAAGCACATCATCAACAGAATCGTATGCCACAGGCTGATCGGCTTCAGGTGGTAAGCCTTGACCCGGTCCAATGTGCTTGACCTCCATGTTTGGACGTGCTACAAAAGCCAAAATCATCCCAATAAGTGTGATTAACGCAACTGCAAAGATCACAGCAGCTTCATAGGGATGGATTGTGTCATCATCTTCCTCTTCCTGAACATTAACAGATTGGCTAAATTCAATTGTGTTACCATCTTCATCGGTATAGCTGTAATCGATTCTCCACATCCCGTCTTCATTCAATTCGAAGTCATCAGAATAATCTCCATTCTCTTGGATTAGAGTTTCACGTGTGATGACTTCTCCCGTAGGGCTGGTGTAGGTAATTTGCATACGATTGTCATCAGAGACACCGACGTCGGGGTCCACTGAACCTCTAATCTCTAAGATTGTGTCCAAATCTATGGTCTGTGTCTCTCTGATATCTATTGGCAATACTTCGAATGTTGTAACTCCTGAAGAGATTCCAGCAACGGCTTGAGCGCCATGATAGAACATTTGTACACTCCATACTCCAGTTTCATTGCTCAATCGGTATGGATTCGTGCGAATGGTGAACTCACTGGATGAGCCGAGTGGAGTTGCCTTGATGTGTAATTCACCAGAAGGCGCGGTGAGCAACGCGGTAACCATTGACCCAGGAATTCCATTCATCACAATCCCTGTCACGGTCATCGGTTCACCGACTTGAACCACTGTATCAGGAACCGTATGCGTCATTATGGACTTCTGCGAGGGAACGATTTCCATCTCGATACCACCGATTTCTCGAACCAACATCTCATCCTCGCTGGCGAATACCATCGTGAATTGCCGAATGGATACACGAACAGGGTCTAATTGGACGAATGATGAACTTGAGAATTCAGCATCTTGCGGTGGTGTGACGACGATTGTGTTCATCTCAGATTCATGGCCAGATATGTTCTCACCTTCCCAACCGAGTTCATAGGTCCACCCAGGGTCCAAGCCATCAACTTCAATCCAGATATGGGTTTGGTTATTGAACGGATTGTGAACCTCAAAAGAATGTTCGATTGGATGATATGGACTGCTTTGAGTGGTCCTCCACTGGTTGAAATTCTCCTGCAATGCTCCCGCCAACTCACCATCGTGTTTGTACAGAACCTGGATACATGACTTGGCTGTAATTAATCCAGAATCTTCCTCTGCATCTCCCTCATACTCGGGAATCCAGTCATCGATGCATACATGCTTCTCCTCGTTAGCGTTGATGTTTGGAATCGCTACCTTGCCAGCCATCTCATAGCCTGTACTTGGGACACCCATATTGGAAGTCTTCCACAGGAATTCAAGTTCAGCAGGACCATCATTCACATTAATCCAAGCGGATTCCCCGACATTTCGGACCGTAAAGCAGATTCTGTTCTCAACCCCTAACATGGGAGTATCTCCACCAATCAGGGCTGAACTAGTCATCAAGGAATCGAGGCATGTGTCATCGATTTCGACGCCGGACGAGATTCCAGCACTCGAATCAACAATTGGACAGAATCCGTTGTATCCACTATCAACCCAGAGTTCAGGATGAGTCCAAGGCGGGTGAATCAAACCATCTTCCTCATCCAGCGTACTCGGAACCATCAGGATTGGTTCACCCGGGCCGAGTTTTTCTACCGTAATCTCGATTTCATATCCCACGACTGTTCCATTATCCGAATGAGTGCCAGTGACATTGACATCAATCGATTTGTTATTGATAATATCACTCCAGTTTTCTCCTGGATCCAACAAAGCATCATTCTTCAGTGATTGCATTAGAGTTGAATTGTCACCAGGCGTCGTGTCAATCGGTGTTACCGCTTGGGCATCTTGTCCCTCAGGGTAAATTCCTTTCGAGTTGAACAAATCGATGCGCGAAATCAGCACACCTTCATCAGGGATGGAATAGAATCCTGTACTTCCACTTGGATATCCTGGATATTGATGATATGCGGTGCAATTCCCATATTCATATGTAGGTCCATCATGTGTCTTACAGTGCCAGTAATCACTGGCAGAAGTAGGGTCCTCATCAGGATCATTTGGTGAGCTTGACAGGTCCCAAGTTCGCGCTTCAATCAGAAGATATTCAGTTTCTACAGGAAGATATCCATCACCATCCGGAATAAGGTAAGAATTGCGTAACGGTATCTTCACACTACGGGTGGCGCCCTCATCGTCACTATGGTCCCAGTCTTCAAGGAAAAAGAGGTCGATTGGGTAGGTCTTTACAGAGCCATCTTCTGGAATATCAATTACCTCCATGTCATCGGGAGATAGCCAGTTTACATCGGGGTCGAGCATTGAATAACTGGTCAATTGAGCAGGTCTACTACCGCCTAACAGAGAGAATGGATTTCTGTAGTCCGTAGTCGTGTGTGACAATCCCAAAATGTGTCCAAATTCATGAGCGATGGTGCCCAATATCTTGGAGTCATCATATCCTTTCTTAGTCTTATAATCTGAATATGGTGGTGTTGCTCAAGGACTTCCAACCCAATTCAATTTGTCCTTCCCATCATCATCTTTCACAACTTGGAAGTAATTTGTACCAGGTCGCCCTGTGGCTAATGGAGGATTTTTCATTACAGCATCAATGATATCCCCTTCATCGAAGCCCAGCGCACCTTTCGTCCCTGTGGCTTCACAAATGAAGGCATATCTGAACTTTGGATTATCTTCTTTGCCAGTATTGATTTTGTATAGGGGAGAATAATCGAGCCAACCATACAACGCACTACGCATTGCCGCACGACAATCTGGGCCATTGAGCACCATGAATACTCGATGGACTTCTTCACCTTGGTGAATGGCGGTGTATTTGTCAAAATCGACTTCACCCATTCCCCTATCTGAACTGAGGCAATCCGCATCCATTTCCACCTTGTGCAATGCAGCATACAGAACTTGACTTGATGTATGTTCCCATCCAGAATCCCAGAAAAACAAGTTGTCTTGACTGTTGACATCACCATAACCACCCTTTACATCCGTGAGTTCAACTTCACAGACGTCTGCTGCGATACTGATATGCTCATGGCTTGTCATCTTGTAGTATTCATTCAAATCATCATTGAAGAGTGTGAATAAATCACCCTTCGACCAACGATCAGTGTCATCTAAATGATTTGCAAAACGAACCTTGAGAACGAGAATATTTTGTTCTCCGGACATTACATCTGGGTCATCTGCTTCATGACTTAGGCCTTCAGCAACTTCTGCAATATCTTCACCAGGCATCGGGCTAAAGATTGAAACCGTGAAAATCGCGATTAGAATCAATGGTATGACGGCATCTCGCATACGTTGTCCAATTGAGCCATACGGAAAATGTTTCCTTGAGCATGAGCCGTGATATGAATACGATTTCCACATCATTGTGCATCGTCTTGTTCACGGACTGCATTTTGTGCACGATGATAGATTTCTCTTAG
>CAYYKF010000141.1:0-3545 GCA_964441035.1 uncultured Candidatus Poseidoniales archaeon | reverse complement strand
GCAGCGCCTCTGCGCCATCTGATGAACCAAATGCAAGCGCATTCGATGGTTCGGGTATCCCTCTTAGGGTTGTTACTGCCGCTTCGTTATTCGATGGTCACGATGCTGCAATCAACGTCATGCGTCGTCTCATTCAAGCAGCTGGATGTGAAGTCATTCATCTTGGTCATGACCGAAGCGCACTCGATGTAGTCAAAGCAGCCATTGAAGAAGATGCACATGCAGTAGCATTGACCTCCTATCAAGGAGGGCATATGGAATATTTCACCTACATCCGTGAACTTCTGAATACCGCCGGACGTCCCGATATTCGCATCTTTGGTGGCGGAGGAGGGACCATTACTCCTCCAGAAATTCGTGATTTACATGCTGCAGGTATTACCCGTATTTACAGCCCTGATGATGGACGCCAAATGGGCCTTCTAGGAATGATTGATGATTTAGTAAGTCGAGCGACAGATTGTGACTTACTAGGTGATGATAGCAATGCGAGACTCGATGGCCCCGTCTCTCCGAATCAACGAGAAAAGGTTTCTCGCCTGATTAGTTTCGCAGAAAATGCCGACCCAGTAACTTTCGCACAACTATTGAAAAAATGTCGTTCCAATCCTGCTGATTCAAGATCTCCAGTCATCGGGTTCACTGGAACTGGGGGGGCAGGGAAATCCAGTTTGCTGGATGAGTTAATGCGCCGAATCATTTCTCAAAATTCAAATCTCAACGTCGCTATTCTTTGCACTGATCCGACACGAAAACGTACAGGAGGTGCCCTTCTAGGTGACCGAATCCGTATGAACAGTCTTTCCAGTGACCAACTCTTCATGCGAAGTTTGGCAAGTCGTAGCAGTGGTAAGGAACTCTCGGACAAAACTCGAGAAGCAATCGAAGTTTGCCAAGCGGTTGGATACGATCTCATCTTTGTTGAAACCAGTGGAATCGGTCAGGGTAGTGATGCGATTACAGATGTTAGCGATATCAGCCTGTACGTGATGACCAGCGAATTCGGTGCCCATACACAACTTGAGAAAATCGAAATGTTAGATGTCGCAGATTTAGTCGTCTTGAACAAATTTGAGAAACGTGGTGCTGAAGATGCCTTGAGAGCCATTCGGAAACAAGTCAAGCGTAATCGAAATCTATTCGATTTAGAGGATTCTGCGCTACCGGTCATACCGACTATCGCCAATCAATTCTCAGATCCTGGCGTTGACCTTCTGTGGGAAAGATTGGCGACTTTGCTTTCAGACCGCCACGAGATGATACTTGCTGCTCGTCAACCAGAATTGCCTGAATCTGGAATGCCTGAACCCATTCACATCATTCCTCCAGAACGAATTCACTACCTTGCTGATATCTCGCGAACGGTCCGAGATTACCACGCTCGAACAAATGAAATGGGTCAAAAGGTACGACTCGTACAACAGTTGGAAGCCTCGGCAGCATACTTAGCCAGCCTCACAGATGGTACTGGCAGCACCACATCAATGGGCGCCGCAGGTGCGGTTGCAGACATTCGCATGCAGACAGAAGAAATACGTAACACAATCCATCCAATCGCTTGGAAGATGATAGCGGAATATGAAGAGCGAGTGAAACAATACCGTTCAGGAACTTACACCTATCAAATTCGAGGCCGTGATTTTTCAGTCGAAACGACCACAGAATCACTTGCGCACACTTCAATTCCTCGTGTAGCATTACCAAACTTCGCAGATGCTGGAGATTTACTTGGATGGTTGCGGAGAGAGAACGTTCCAGGTACATTCCCTTACACTGCTGGTGTATTCCCATTCAAGCGAGCTGACGAATTACCAACTAGGATGTTTGCTGGAGAAGGACCAGCATCTCGCACCAACAAACGTTTCCACTATCTTTCCGAAGGAGAAGACTATGCTCGACTATCCACCGCTTTTGATAGCGTGACATTGTATGGAAGAGATCCGCATACTCGACCAGATATTTATGGAAAAGTCGGCGAATCAGGAGTCAGTATCTACACTGTCGATGAGATGTCCACTTTGTTTGACGGATTTGATTTGTGTGACCCGAATACGAGTGTCTCGATGACCATCAATGGACCGGCTGCCATTATCCTAGCGATGTTCTTCAACGCGGCTATTCGCCAACAAGTATCAAAATTCAAAGAAGAAAATGGCCGTGACCCTAGCGATACAGAATTCGCTGACCTATCTGAAAGAACACTGAAGACCGTCCGAGGTACTGTTCAAGCTGACATCCTCAAGGAAGACCAAGCCCAGAACACCTGTATCTTTTCTACAGAGTTCAGCCTGAAACTGATGGGAGATGTCCAGCAATATTACATCGATAGAGGGGTGAGGAATCATTACTCTGTCAGCATTTCAGGCTACCACATTGCTGAAGCGGGCGCGAATCCAATCAGTCAACTTGCCTTTACCCTCGCAAACGGCTTCACTTACGTTGAATATTATCGCAGCCGTGGAATGGACATTGATGCATTTGCTCCGAATCTGTCGTTCTTCTTCTCCAATGGCCTAGATCCTGAATATACAGTCATTGGACGAGTCGCTCGTCGTATCTGGGCGGTTGCGATGCGTGACCTATACAATGGAAATGAACGGTCTCAGAAATTGAAATATCACATCCAAACCTCTGGTCGGTCTCTACACGCTCAAGAAATTGATTTCAATGATATTCGAACCACTCTCCAGGCTTTATTGGCTGTGCAGGACCAAGCCAACAGTTTGCACACAAATGCGTATGATGAGGCGATTACCACACCTACAGAAGACAGTGTGCGGCGCGCACTAGCAATCCAATTGATTGTCAACAAGGAAAGCGGATGGACGAAGACCGAGAATCCATTGCAAGGTTCATTCATTGTCGATGAGTTAACCGATTTAGTTGAAGATGCGGTTCTCACTGAATTTGAGAGAATTGCAGAGAGAGGGGGAGTTCTTGGTGCGATGGAAACGATGTACCAGCGCGGTAAAATCCAGGACGAGTCACTTTACTATGAAGAGCAGAAACACTCTGGAGAATTACCAATCACTGGTGTGAATTTCTTTGAAAATCCAAATGCAGTCATATTTGATGAATCAAGTGCGGATGAATTCAGCATGGAATTGGCTAGAGCAACACCCGAGGAAAAGCAAGGATGTCTCTCTAGACTGGCACAATTCCACAAGACGCACGCTAAACAAGCTCCAGAGGCGCTTACCAAGCTACAGGAGGTTGCTCGAGCAGGAGGCAACGTCTTTGCTGAATTGATGGAGACAGTGAAGGTTGCTAGCCTAGGTCAAATCACGGATGCTCTTTTCGAAGTCGGTGGCCAATATCGGCGCAACATGTGATGGTTGATTAGAGGCCGACCATCTCAATTGAGAATATGAAGAATGCAAAGCCAACGAATGGGAAGGATGCAAGAGCAATTGCACCACCAACACCCAACGCCTTTCTACCAGATGAGAATCCAATGACTGTCAGGACCAGACCGATGATTGGGAAGCCACAGCAAAGAATGCCTGAAAATGCTTGAAGATTATTTGCGGTATTGTAATCATCGT
>CAYYKF010000140.1:0-3557 GCA_964441035.1 uncultured Candidatus Poseidoniales archaeon | reverse complement strand
AACATTTGGCGCTGTTTCATCAACTAAATTTCCAAAATCAACATCTCCATCAGGCAAACCGGCACCCCACGATTCAATCATCTCCAAATCTGCGGCTAATTGACGCTTGTTGCGCAGGATGTAGAGGCCACCAAACAAGGTCAACATTAGCAAGGTTATGGCCAATGCGATTACTGCAGGCGAACTTAGCATTGCAGCAATACCAGAAGTAGAATCAACCTCCTCTATTGGTATTTGTTTTGTAATCTCGTTTGAGGAATATTCACCATCTGCAGCCCAAATTTGAAGAGTTCCGAGATTGGATGATCCGATGTTTGCAGTCAAAATTCCAGTGTATATATCATCTCCAGCAATTGCATCATCTCCTTCACCGTCGTCTTTCAAGATGAAAGAGAACGATTCTCCGGCAACTGCCAATTTTCCATTTACACTACCTTCCAATTGTGTTGTTCCATCCAAATCAAAGAGATGCACTGATGCGATTATAGTATTCGTTGAATCTGCTTCTAATGTTTCAACATTCACTACCAATTCGCTTAGAACAGGCAAGGTTGGATTCACTGTTACATTGACCCAAGCCGTGTCACTTTCACCTCTTGAATCACGAACAGTGAGAGTGAATGTGTACATCTCTTGTCGAGCACGGAACCACATTGAGAAATCAGCATCATTTGCAATCTCTGTAGCGAATCCATCTTCGACATGGTGCCACAGGTATTGGACGATATCCTCATCATAGTCATAGGACGATGAACCGTTGAAATGAATGTCTCCCCCTCCTGAAATAGAATCTCCCTCCGATAGTCCTGAAATTATTGCCTGTGGTCCCGTTGGTAGTACAATGATGGTTTGGTTGTGAATTCGTACCAATCCAGTCACGTCCGTGGCCGTGAAGGTCAGAATGTGTTCACCATCTTCGAGATAATCATTGTACCAATAGTTCGTACTCCCATTCTCTACGATGGCCCCCATTAGATTTGATGAAATATTAACCGAGAAATTATCGCCATCAGCATCGAATGAATTACGGAAATCAAACAATATTGGTCCGTCACTGTAAACTTCAACTGCAGGTGTTGGGCTGGTAATCAGAAGTACAGGCGCGCTTGGTTCAACAATGACTTCGATACTGGATACAGAAGGTGAATTCACCCCATCATCAACTGTGAAGTTGAGAATATGTATGCCGACCGGCAGGCGAGTTGACAATGCCCAATCTGTACCAAGAGCACCATTGATTTCAGATGAATCCCACCGAACAGCAACATTGTCAGCATTTACAATTATTCCATCTTTACAGAGATGATTTTCAGTCCAATTCACATCAGAAGAATCGCATTGTAAATCCCAATCTCCACTTCCATACGCCAAGAATGTATGTAGAACACTGGAATCAGTACTGAAATTTGTGTGGCTTGAGATTATCGCAATGGGTGGAGCATTGTCAACTACCAATTCTTGAGTTAATGAAGACCATACGCCAATGTGGGATGCTTGATCATCGGTCGCTGAAAGTGTCAGGTCATGATTTCCAGTGGGCAAACGTCCACTCCAGATGAAATCATTGCCATCTCCATCATCAGGTAGTTCACCAATTAGATGACTTTCCCATTTGAGCACCATCGCATCTCCCTCTGGATCAAATGAGGCAGTTCCATCTAGAGTGACAATGTCACCCGATGTGTTCTGAGATCGTATGATTGTAAAGTGAGGATGTGGTAACTCATTAACCAACTCGATAGCATAAACAATCTGAATTGGTGTATTGATATCATCGGTAATGGTGATTGTATAATCAAATTGTGTGATACTGGCAGTCGCATCCAAAAAGGAATCATTCCACTCCTCGGAACAAGTAGATGGAGGTCCCGTATCACCACTGCGGTATGATACATCGATATTGCATAGAATGGTATCTCCTTCAGGGTCGTACGTACCCGATAAATTCACGTTGAGAGAGGCTGTTCGATAGAGTCGTAATGTTCCATCGAAATCGACTACAGGGTCAGTTGTAATACTAACGACAGGAGGCAAATTTCTCAATTCGATGTCACGTGTTTCATTAGCGCAATTTCCTTGATTGTCACAGACTGTTAAGGTGATTTGATGTTGTCCATCAGAAAGGATTGAACCATTTCCATCATTGACTGTGAAAGCAGGTGATGAACCAAACGTTCCATCGATACTTGAGGCCCAAGAGAATGTCATAGGATCATCATCTAAATCCCACGAATCTGATGCATTGAATGTAACCAATCCATTGCTTGAGAATAATGCCTCATTCTCTGGAGTTAACCAAATAATGAGAGGCGCTTGGTTTGTCAATGGAATTACACAAGTGGTAAGCTTTGAGCCCCACATTCCATCTTCAGTAATTGTACTTGTGAAATCCGTACGCTGGCCATCATACTCGCATCCAATTGAATGATTAATCCATTGCCCAAGTCCAGTTGAATCTGCGCGTTGATAAATGTAGGGGCCAATAATCGTATTTCCACTGTATGGCATGGTATGCATTTCAGCAGAATTTAGGTCGGTAAAAGAGAGGTTGACTACTGCATATGGTAAACCGTGAAGATTCTGATTTACTGCCCACAAGTCGAGCGTCCACATTTTATCGATGACGCTTCCGACGCCGATATTTTGTGCTAAGGGGTCCAACAACCCTGAATCAATCCAACGTAGATTACTTGGTTGTCCAGTCATATCAAATATTGCTGAACTACCAAGGGGCCCTAACATGGAATTCGACAGATTTAATGTTGAATCACGGAGATTGATTTGTCCCGAACATCCAGTAAAATCGACTCTATTTCCAATCACTAGGTGTAAATCGGTGAATTCAATACAATTATTCCCAGTCAACATTGCATAGTCGAGCGAACTATCTAGCGATGCACCACTGCCATCCCATGCAATACCATTATTCATACCAGACAGTGTAACATTCGATATTTTTGCTTCAGTTTCGATTAGTTGGACAATGGGACCAACGCGATCTCCGGACACATGCAATCCATGGAATTCAACCCACCCACTGAAGATCATTCCCGTATTATCTACGTCAACCGCATATCCACTGTTTCCGGGATTGGTAACAATGAGGTTGTGAAATTGCAAATCAACACTATCGATAACTCGAACACCACCCCACGAATCATTGCTTGAACTACATCGGGTGCAGGAGACATTCTTCGATGCTGACATCAAATCATTTGATTTCTTGAAATATAATCCATATCCATCATCGGGAATCGTAGCTGCGATTCCATTATTGATACTTTCAACATCGAATAGTTCAACATTACTAGAATCATATACACGCAGTCCATTTCTACCATTATCTGATAGCGATATGTTGTACACTTGTGGATGTGATTCTTTGACATATAATCCAAAATCTGAGTTGTTATCAGATGTCCAATTTGAACCGGTCAGACTCGATTTGGATAACATGATTCCATGACCAGCGCTGCCGGTAACTTGTACGTCCTGAATATCGGGAGCCCAGTTTGAACTTCGAATGAACATACCAGCTTGGTCATTACTAGACACAG
>CAYYKF010000139.1:0-3704 GCA_964441035.1 uncultured Candidatus Poseidoniales archaeon | reverse complement strand
CACAGGTGGCTTTGAATTTGCTTTTACTGCAACTCGTGACATGTCTCCTGGCGATTTGGAATTTGTCTTGACGAGCAGTGCTGATAGTGCACACTACTTTAACGCTGCAAACACAACAATTGACCTGTTCTTGCGAATTCGAGTCATATTCGAAGTTGGTTATGATGAGGTCGATTGGGGTTCTTACTCCATTAATGGCACAATTACAGCTCGCGATTTCTATTCTAGTGAAGCCATCACTGGATTATCAATAGAGGTACACTTGCGCAATGACACTGGAAGCGAAGTTGTACCACAAATCAGCGGCGATACTGATGACAGTGGCCTCTATGCATTCTCATTCGACATTCCAGATAGTCATCCAAATGGGCCATTCTCCAACCAGGATGATTGGGGTTGGCTTCACCTTTGGTTCAATTGTACTCAACCAGAATTGTCTGATGACAGTAGAGCCGATTTGACCAAGACAATGTATTCCTTAGATTATGAATCTGAATCTAAGGCCAGTGATGGGATGCCTGGTTGGGTTTGGGGCATCATCGTGCTTGCAGTGGCGGGTGCTGGCGCGGGCCTTTGGATGATTTACATGCGTCGCAAGGAAGCGATGGATGAGCTGGCAGAGATTTTCTCATACACCGCTGAATTACTAGCCGCTGGCGACGAGATTCGTGAAGCCATTTTCCATTGCTACGAAGATATGTGTGGTGTGTTGATGGCACGCGGTTTACTTCGACGTGACTTTGAGACAGTTCGAGAATTCGAAATGGCTATTCGTAAGGCGATGCCCATCAGTGAGGAATCCCTAACAGCACTAGACAATATGTTCGAGATTGCGCGTTACAGCCGACACGAATTGGATGACAGCCATCGACAACTTGCCGTCAATGCTCTACAAAGAACACTACAGGAGATTGAGGGTATTTCACAAAATGCCCCCGTTCCGGCTGCTGCCTGATTACTCTTTTTTGAGTTCTAACACGAGGCTTTGCCCACGCCACCCGGCTTGAGCGAGTTCAGAACCAGGTGGCAATCTGAAAGTTCGATTAAGTTGGCCACCGGCATCGTTCTCAGCACTCAGGCGTATTGCAATCCCTTCGTGATGCCTACTCATTTCAAGTTGCACACGTTCATGGATCGCTCCGGCTAGAGGAATTACAAGCGCATCACCTTCGCGGTGCCCTCCAAGGTCAGCAATTGCAATCTCAGCGGTTTGCAGTGACATCAGCATGGTGTAGTGGGACTCTGGAGAATCACTTGAAGTCGAAAGGATTGCATGGTGCCCTTCCTGAACTTCTGACAAATGCGGTAGGTCTGATAGGAATGCTTGGTGCAAGTCTTCTGGAGCAGCCTCCAATCCTGCGATTAAGGGCTCAGGTGATGTGCTTCCATCACCGTTTTTGATGTGAATTAACTCTACATTCTCCCAATCCATGATTGTCCCTGAGATTTCCGCTACATCGAGCGTCCTTGAACCCATCCCGCATTAGTTCTCATCAATTGCAGGTTCTGGGTGTCTTTCAAAGAAGCGCTTGGCTTGGCGAGCGGTACGATTTGGGTCGGATGCAGTAAATGGTGTGAATGTAGGTGGCAAGCACCGTTTGTAATTTGGTTTCAACAAACGGTCATCAAGCAATAGAATGAATGCTCGATCCTCCGCCTTACGAATGGCCCTCCCCATCGCTTGCAATATTCGGTTGACTGCAGGTTGCAATACAGCATATCTCCAAGCCGCATTACTTCCGGATGCATTCTCAATATATTCCTTCAATGCATCATTGTGCACAGATTTAGGTGGATTTGGAATTCCAACACAGGCCACTGCATCGAGTAAATTTCCAGAATAATCAATTCCTTCTGAAAGACGTCCACCGTATACGCCAGCAAGGAGAACTTTCGTACCGCTAAGCCGCATATCCCGCATATCTTGGATCTCGTTTTCAACTCGTTTTTTTGACCAATTCGACTCTTCAATGATTTCAACTCTATTGGGCCAATACCCGTCCTCTATGATTTCTCTTAACATCGCGTAGGATGGAAAGAATACCGCAACGTGTCCCGGTGTGTTTTGTAATAGCGAATGAAGATGATTCTGAATTGCACGCGTATTCTCTTCACCTCTGCGAGCCCACAGGGTTGAGACATTCGATGCGATGAAAACAGGCCGTCTATCGGCCATGAACGGCGATTCATAATCAGAGCTGATAATTTCACGTTGCGATGGAATACCCAATGAATCAGCATACATCTCTGGTGGTGTCAGTGTCCCGGACATCAGAATACCACCCTGTACATTTTCAAAAATTTCTCTGCCAACAAGTGCAGGGTCAAGAAGGTGCGTTGTCATCCAAGCAGAATCCCCTCTTTCTGTGAGAACAAGGCACAATGCAGATGATTTCTCAAATCGTTGTAGTATATCCAGAACAATTGCCAAGCGTTCACATGCAGTATTTTCTTCATCCTCTGTCAATTCAACGTTGACTTCTCTCAATTGTTGCATGAATCCGCCAACGGCCACTTCGTCACTGGAAATTGAATTCGACAATTCTTGCCTCAGCATTGAAAGCACAACTTCTGGATTTACACGCATTTCCAACTCATCACGACGTCCTTGTGCTTCATTCAAGTTCGATTTCTGTTCCTTAATCCAATGAATAAATCGATTCCTGAATCTCTTCAATATCGCCTCGCACGCGCGCGCGCGCGATATGTCCTGAACACCCTTGTTCTCTCCAATGTGTTCTTCTAATTCAAATCCAGCATCTCGGATGAGGTCCGCATTCAAGCGACGTCGAAGCCCCATTCGTACTCTTTCAGGTAGGTTGTGTGCTTCATCGAGAATCAGAATCATATCGTTCAGATTGAACCCCATTGCCTTGAGAGATGCATCGCGTACATTTTCGTTAAACAGGTGATTGTAGTCACAAACCAGTATGTCGGCATTTGCGGCAGTTTCTCTTGCAACCTTCCATGGACAGGTGGGCTTATCCATCCCTTCTGAGCGATGGCTCTTTGACATCGAAATCAATTCATCAACATGTAAAGGATCTTGTAGGACTCGCAAACGCAGACCTGGTGAATCTTCGATAAATGGCTTACATTTTCTTTTAGAACGTAGGTCAGCACATTGTCGGCTGAAGCCGATATCAAAATCACTTGCAGCGGGATGAATGCACATATCTTTCTGACCAATCATGTCGACAAGCGTGACCTTTTGAGTGCCGGGCTCCAAGCGCTCGTTGATTTTTCGAACTGTATCGACAACAATTCTGTGCTGCGCTTGCCTCCCAGTCATGAACAGAATATTTCGTTGTTGAATTCCAGAACGAGTCATGGTTAATGCGGCAGATAATGCTGCGGCAGTTTTCCCGATGCCAGTTGGTGCATTGGCTAGCAAAAAACCACCCTTTCCGAGAACATTTGTAGCATCAATAATCATCTGTTTCTGCCCGTCTCTGAGATTATCATGCGCTAGGAAACGCATGTCAGATACCGGGTCTGCAATGCCCATGGAACTTGGGGTGCCGCGCGGCCCCCCATGAAGGTTGACCTCGAATCAATGGCGATACTCTGTCCTTCTATTCGAATGGGGGTGCCCCCGCATAGCGGGGGCAAGGGGGGTGACAAATTCAGATATCTGCCTTTGAGGGGGCCCTCCCGCCTAAACGGGAGGGGGGGGTGTTGGAGCGTGCACGGGAACGAAGCCC
>CAYYKF010000138.1:0-3737 GCA_964441035.1 uncultured Candidatus Poseidoniales archaeon | reverse complement strand
CAGCAAAGAATGCCTGAAAATGCTTGAAGATTATTTGCGGTATTGTAATCATCGTCTTCTGAATAATCAATCTCAGTATCAATTGTGATAGTGATTGATTCACCGTAATCAGAACCGTCATCGAATGTTAGATTCCCAGTTGAACGAGTCCAATTTCCAACAATAACACGCCCGCCCTCTACATCACCTTTGTAGAGATATACCTGTTCTTGATCTCTTGAATAATGGGGATTATTACAATCATTTTCGTCACAATCATCATGGCATTGATAATCTTCGTCACTACAACCATCATGGCATTCATCGCATTTTTCATCATTATCACTGCAACTCACAGAAGAATTGAGTTGACAGCTATGGAACCACACATCATCTTCTAGGGAGAAATTCGCATAGTACGCTGTACCATCTCCCTTATTCATGGTCAAATCATGTCGTTCATGAGGGTCGCCATTAGACACGAGTGTACTTGCAATAATAATGAGAAGCATTGGCAAAATCATGAAAATCATCGGCACTCCAAAACCGATGAAGAATTGCTTCCACACAAAGGGCTCGTTCTGAATCGCTACCATCTGACCGTCAGGACCCGTGACGAATTGAACATTTGAGGGGGCTGCGCCTAACGGAGACTCAGATGATACTGATGCTGATAGAGTCGAAGTCTCCCCAGTGAGCAATGGTTGAGTGCTCGTTGGCTCATCCTCCATGACTCCCGGGTTGTGGTGAAGGATAAAGAGAATGCTCTCAAACACCACTCCTGAAACAAAAAAAAAGGGCAACCCGGGGGCAGCCTAAGCCGCCCCACGGATTGCCGTGTGTTATCGTGAAGTTAGCCTGGTTCAGGCTCACTCGTCTTCGCCAAGTATCTGCTCGCCGAGGATCAATGCGGAAGCCGCACCGATACCACCAACAATCATGGTACCTAGGATGCTAACGAAGTTGTCTTGGTTCCATGATGATTCAACAATCATGCCACCAAGGCTGCTTGCGGAAGCAAGAGTTACTCCTGCCATAATGAGAATAGCGCAAAATGCACCAGATTCCCATCCACCGCCCAGGCGGTCCCAAACTATCATCAGTAGGAATCCGCCAAGCAGAGCTGTGACTGCACCTGTTGCATCCAACTCCGCTGCATCAGCGAAAACACTTCCATCCACACTATCTGCCTGCCAGAATAGGATGCCTGCAGCAATTAGGCCACCTAGGACCTGCATGCTAAAGTTTAGCGCACCCGTCTGCCATTCAGTGCGGCCTGAGGCCATGTTGCCAATCGTAAGAATTGGCAAAATCTCAGAGCCGCTAAAGGTCATCCACATAATTGCTAGAACTACACCAGCTGCACCAGCAGTCGCTGCACTGCCGTGGCCCGCATCGAGGTCGGCCCACACCAATAGAGTGACTGATAGGCTACCGATGAACTCCGCCATCATACCTTTCGTATCCATTCCATCCGTCATATTTTCATATCCTGCTCTGTACTATCGAGCGGTGCCGCCTCCCTCGGTCAGTATATAAAAGGGACTGGTAAACTATGTTCAAAAATAGCGCTTTTTCGTCACTTTTTGATGTGCCGGTGTATTTTACTACACCTACTTTTTCATAATAAACTTGCTCGCAGTGTAACGATTTACCTCTGACATCGCGTGCAATGGTATGTTGAACGCCCCTGGTGGGCTGATTTTTTAACGATATTTCTACAAGAATTATTCTTGCATTTCTTCCCCTCTCTGCCGTAGACTGAGAATTCATGCGAAAAATAACCAAATTTTCCTTCCACATCCAAAAATTGACCGTCCTGCAACGTTGACCCTCCGGCAAGAATGGCTTCATTCAGAACTTCTACTGTAGCGCTATGTATTCTTCTGGCCATGTTGATACTGATATTCGAAGCTTTGCGATTTGGTGATACGCCAGAACGGAATAATATCTCACTAGCATAGATATTTCCAATTCCTACTACCACATGCTGATTCATCAATACTGATTTTATCGGTGAATTCCGACGATTCAACGATTTATGTAAGACTTCGAAATTCCAATCGTTGGAAAGTGGCTCTGGTCCAAGTTTGGCTAGAAGTGGATGAATGGTATCGCCATGGATTAGATCTATGATTCCAAATCGTCTAGGGTCTGTATAAATTGCAATTGAACCACCATCAAAATGGAAGACGAGATGGTCATGTTTCTCAATTATTGTAGCACCAGTACACAATTTGAATCTTCCAGTCATACCTAGATGAACTAACAAAGTGAGATCATTTTCTAACTCAATGAGGATGTATTTCGCTCGTCTGCGTACATTCAACACATGACATCCTTTGATGGATTTCAAGTCAAGCGGGAATGGAAATCTAAGCCCATCTCTATTGATTTCAATGCTAGAGATACGCAGCCCCACTAGAAATTTTGAAAGGCCACGGCATACAGTTTCAACTTCTGGTAATTCGGGCACATTCTCACTTCCGAACTTGAAACAGAACATGCTTTTCTTCCCAGCCGGCGAGATTGATTCTCTCGATTATATTGTAACCTGATGCTGTAAGAATCGATTCTGCATGGTCAAATTGTGCTGAAATACCACCTGCAATGCGTCGTTCACTAGCTGCTTTCAAGGAAAGAATAGCAGTCCCATCCGAAGATAAAAATCTGTTACAGTTTTCGACAAATATCTCAACCTGACGTGTTTGACTAACGTCTTGGAAAATCCATGAGACCTTTTCAGTCAGGAAGGGAGAGATTACACTATGATTTCGGACATCTCCAAGTATTGGAAATATTCCCGGCCTAGATTCTGCAAGTCGAATGATATCTCGAATGCATCTTGATGAAATATCGACTGCGATTAGAGTGCCCTCTAAATGATTGTTAGAGCCACAGAGATGGTCATGGAGGTGACTAATTGTCGTTCCATGTCCAGCTCCAAGATAGAGGCACGATGAACCGATGGCTGGCAGAAGACCTTCAGCATCCTGAGTTGCTCGCAGTAACCCAGCTCCAAGTTTTGATGACCTTGGATTCCACCGCCTCCATTCTTTGCGCCCCTCACGTTTCAATCTCTCCCCTCTAACACTCGTACCTTTGACCGCATTGCGTGACCAAAGGTTGCGACCTTCGATTCTGACATAATCTGAAATGTCTCGTACACGAGCCAATAAATCATCTCCCTTTGGTTGTAGGATTTGGATGTCGTTCGCGGATTTCTTTCACGGTATTTTCTATTTCAGCGATATCTTCCTCCGTCCAAGGAACTCCGCCGAAATGATCGATTCTTGCAGCAATTGCAGCCTTCGATGCCAGCATTCGGGAAATCTTTCCTCGGATCCATTTGGGGCTACGACATATCCAAGGGTGTTGGAAAATGTGACCGTGTTTTGGTGGATTTGTGCCTTGTCTGAGATGCATAAAAAATGCTTTTTCAGCACCCAATATTTGAATCGTTCCAGCAGGTAGACGTGCAAGACGTGCACGCCCATGAGCTGTTACACAAAGACGGGCTGCCAACAATGGGCCTAGCAATTTCGACAATGTGGGCATATGCTTGCACGCCAATTCCCTAACTGCGGATTCAAGATTATCCAAACAGTCACCTTCAGACAATGTTGTTTCAGCCAATCCCTTGATGCTGGCCCATTCTTCTGAACCAATTTCTACATCCGTTAATTCAGATTCAAGAGAATTCCCTACTTCGAAGAAATTTGTGGCGTTGGCTGTAGCAAAAACAATCTCAGAACGAT
>CAYYKF010000137.1:0-3790 GCA_964441035.1 uncultured Candidatus Poseidoniales archaeon | reverse complement strand
GGACTCATCAAAAGAACGTATACTGAAAATAGAGTGGAATACAGAGTGACCCCCCTAGCACTTGTAATACTTGAGGAGGACGTCATATGAATACCAACAAAATAGCACCAGAAGGAGCGTGAAAAATTGGTTGCATTTGTGGGAGAATCTCTGGTGTTGTATGGCATACTGGGGGCACTCATTAGCTATGGGATATACAATGTTCTTACTGCCGAAACAAACCCTACTCAAACGTCGCGCCTCGGCAATGTTCGCGCACCACCAACCACCTCCTCTGAACCGCGGCCACAAAGATTTGCACTTGAAGACGACATGGACCGCATACCTGCTCGGAATACAGTACCCCCTCCAGGCGTAGAACCAATCGAAGAGAAGGAGCCTGTAGTTGCCGAACCAGAAGTAGCAGAACCTGAACCAGAACCTGAACCAGAAGAGGAGCAAGAGGCACAGGTAGACACCGAATCATTACTTGAAGAAATAGGTAAAGAATGGCAACTAAAAGCAGGAAACACGCGCACGGCTACAACATTGGATGACATCAGTGGTGAAGCAGTAAAGAATCCCGACCTATCTGAATTTCAAGAACGACTCGATCGTGAAGGCGCCCAAACAGGCCAAGTTCAAGTTAGCTTGATTTGGGACAATAAAAACGATCTTGATCTGAGCATTGTTTGCCCATCAGGTGAACGAATTTCATTTGACAACAAAAGGTCACGTTGTGGCGGTATGTTGGATGTAGACATGAATGAGGCCCCTACGAGCGAACAGCCAGTTGAGAACATTTTCTGGCCACCAAATTCTACACCAGCAGGAGAATACAGAGTTTATGTCGAACACTTTGAACAGCATGCAGAAGAAGATTTGACTAATTATAGAATACTGGTTAACGATGGAAAGAAATCCAAGGAATTCAAGGGAGAGATAACCAATGATGAGCCACCCAGATTGGTTTGTGTCTTTGCCGTAGAAGAGTGAGGTGTGATAATGCGACTTTCACGTAAATCCCGACGCCATCAACGCAAAATAAATCGAGCAACATCAATAAATTCACTTCAAACAATTGCCAACGAAATCCAAAATGAATTTGATAACCGAGCAATCACACATAGTGAAGCGGTTGTTCTTGGAAACCAAATCCAGAAGCGTGCCGATTCAATTGATGGAACACAATTAGTGTATGCAATTTCAGATCGAGATGCTTACAGACGCCTCATCGAAGTATATCTCGATGACGGAATTCTTTCAAGAACCGAGCAAATTTTGCTTTGGGATGAACGACGGAAATTAGGCATATCAGAGGAGGCTCATGAACGGCTTTTAGCCTCACTTCTCACTAGATACCAGAAACAAGGACGGCAAGTACACGTACAACAGGTATCCAATTTACAGAACAAAATTGGAGATGTCGCGGACAACGAATAGGTGATTGTATGAAATTGGAGACAGGATACATAGTTGTAGCCGTCATCGCCGGCATCCTCCTCTGGCAAGCAATGATTCATTTAGGTTCAAAAAAGCGCAAACGAACATCACTGATTGGAGCCTTTTCTCTAGAAGACATCGAAGTCAGCGATGGCCCATTACAGCCAAGATCAACAAACACAGCATCTTTGTTAGTACCAAGGGTAGACTATCAAGAAGAATTGGTGCCTTTTCCGACACCATCTTCTCCTAAATCTGGAGTGGAATCAATAGACAATAGAGAAGGAATAGAAGGAGAAATCTCAACCTTAAGGGAAGTAGCTATTGAACGTTATTCCGTGAGAGAGAGATCGGGGGAGAAGGTATCAGAATGCAAGGAATTGATACAACTAATCCGTGGATTGGTAGAACAATACGATGCCGAAATAGATGAAGAGATACTTACCGCCTCGCTTGAAGGTTTGACATTGGCCGAACTCGACTCTCGACAAACCATATTGTTGGATATTTATGATCACTTGTACCAACATTCATTCGAAGAAGAAGTGCAAAAAATTCGACGCCGGGAATTGGAATTGGAATCGATAGAAGGTGCACAAGAAAGAGCAGAAATTTCAGGAGAATTGTCTGAGTTATCTAAAACACTTGAAAACTTACGACGCGAGGAAGAACTTTATCGTGAAATTCAATCAGCAAAAACACTACAATTTCTTGAGGGATTGGACTTATCGGGACTCGATGAGGACACTACACTGCGTTTGAAGGCACACTTTGAATTCTATCATTCACGATTGAGTGAAATCGAACGACTTCATGCCGAGGCAGATCGATATGAATATCATAGTAACGCGATATTGGATTCTGAGGACAAAGATGAATTAAGTGCGATGAGATTTGATGGCGTCAATTCGAGAATGCGTGCCGAACTTGAGGACCGCCGGGAGAAGAGGATTGCAGCACTAAGTCTACGCGATTTAAAACTTCAAGAAGAGGCAAATGCTGCCGAATTACGACTAGAAATCGAATCGGCCCCCTCTTCTTCGGCTTTGGATTTGATCACCATCTCGGGAGTAAATACAGCACAGGAGCAGGAACTCCAACATCTCTTTTCCAACAAGCGGCAGTCACTGGTTTGCGAAGAACTCAAAAATGTCATTTTAGGGTGCGAATACGTCCTTGAATTAGACGCGTTATTACTTGAAGGAATCAACAATGACCAACTTACAGAACTTCTAGAATTGAGACAAGAAAAGCGAAGTGAATTAGTTGAATTTGCACGCCTGTTAAAATTTGATGAGGAGCATACAAAATACCTTGACAAAATCCCCCGAATTGAAGATATAGAAAACCTTCTTGAGATTGAGATTGAAAATGTCTCGGAAGCTCAAAAACAAGATTTGGAAGAACTTCGACTTTCTCGATTAGATTACCTCCAGGAGATAGAAAACCAACGCATTGAAAGAGAACAGGAAGAAAACTATCAGAATATTCGAAAGGCAATTGAATCTGCAAGAACATCCGCAGAAGCGGAAGAGATAACCATCGAAGACGTGAATGATGAACAAGAAGAAACGTTGCTGGAAATCAAGCAAGAAGTTCTTGCTATTCTCATCGAGGACGAAAAAATCTCCGAATTGGTTGATAAAGCCGAGAAGAAGAGCAATAAATCTCCCAAACCAATTGATTTTGAAATCGATCATGAGTCAACTTTCAGAACCAGAGTCAAGGCATTAGGCGCTAAAGACGGCCTACTTCGTCTAAGCTTATTGTGGGATAATATGAATGACCTTGATTTGATTGTACGTACGCCTAAGGGCGACATCATACACCGAGGAAGTAGAACCTCACCATGCGGAGGGAACCTTGACCTTGAGATGAATTCACAGCCAGAAATAAGCGCTGCGTTAGAGAACATTGTTTGGGCAAATGGAAAAATCCCACCCGAAGGGAAATACAACGTGTTTATTTGGCATAGAAATAGACATCAAAAACTTCGAAGAACCGACCCCACCGAATACATCCTACGGGCGAAAGCAGGGGCAGAATATTACCAGTACAAAGGCAAAACGAGTTTTGGAGATGATTTGCACTTAATCGCCACAATCGAAATCCCAGATTCAATTTCGATGCAAAAACGGATGGATAGTGAATCACAACTCTATCAAGAGCAACGCAAAGCCGCCAAATCAGCAAAAAGCGCAGACGAGTTCCCAGAAATCAGCGATAATCTCTCTTCACTTCACAAGGTTATGTTGACCCGAATAATGGAGAAACAAACTGCAGAATGGGAAGAGAAAGCCAGAGAAAAAATGCTTGCGCAACAAGAGGCCGAGTTTTCAAAAGTTATGGATGCAATCACCGCCGCCAC
>CAYYKF010000136.1:0-3801 GCA_964441035.1 uncultured Candidatus Poseidoniales archaeon | reverse complement strand
GTTTCAATCGGATTTTTCACACAGACGGAAGAAGGCGAATTCATCCTTCGTGTTGACGAACACATAATTACAGGTGGGGATTCAAATGTAATTGAGTACAGGTCACTTCAAAATTTGCTCCTGAACAAATCATACAAAAAATATCCAGATGTTCTATCGGCGCTGGATGAAGGTCACATAATGTTCACAAAAATGCACGAATTACTTGGTCGAATTGAAAATTTCCGATTCGCGGATTGGAAGGATATGAAACATGACTCCGATATTGTGATGGGTCGGTTGTTACATTCTAGAGTGGGATATACGACCAAGGCGATGATTTCAACTCTGTTGGGATTACGCCCTGAACCCTGGTTCGCGGAGATGGATTCCGAACTTGTGCAATACATTACGCCAGGAGAAAATGTGGAACGTGCCGACATAGTTGGCCATCTCCCACGAGGAGATGAACACAAGCATATTCAGAGAGATGCCCGTAACGCAATGTCGAATATGGAACGCCAAATGGTATTTGTAAAACAATTTGTCGAATTGCCAGATCGCAAAAGGTCACTATCACTGTTCCATCGTGTACACGAAGTTTACGAACCACTTCCTTTCGAAGATGCGCTTCTTGAATTGATTAGGCGAATAGGTCCAATCAAATTACACGCACTCCGCCTCTTTGTCAGTCATCCAGTCGAATTGCTGGCTGAAGTTTTACGGGACCTTGAGGATAAGGAGAAAATCCAGCGAGTGACAGCCCTACAACCAGACCCGACTGATTTCTTCTGTGTTAGCGAAGATGCCGAGGCTCTCTCTCTACCTATTCGCGAGGATCGTAGATTGCGAATAATGACTCAATCAGATCCATTTTGTTCTAGATTCATACAAGAGGTTCGATATGTACTGAAACAGGGCTGGTATTATCCAGTCTTCAAGGGGGTTGATCCAGTCGGTAGAATATTGATGTTCAAAGTGAATGATTATCTGGAGATTAAGGACATACATATTCCACATGCATACTTGGATGAATTCGCAATCATTTTTGAGGAATTATTGGACAATTACAGGGACACACTTGTCGACGTTGCTGTACTGCACAATTTCAATGGTGAACAAATTCACGATTGCGATAAAAATATCCAGAAGGTTGTAGAGCAACTCGGATTCAAATCAATGGGAGATAATGAGCGCTATATTCGTGGGGGAATTGTCGACCCACGCCCGAGAAAAATAGCGATGCGCGCCCTCTTTTATCATCATCACCTTCACCAACATAGTCGTACAGAAAATGAAACGTTAGCAGTATCGCACGTGCCAGAGATTCGGGACGATTTCGCCTTACGTGGCAGATGTGAGATGTATCGCGTTGAACTCAAATCAATGGCCGCAAGTCAACAAATGCATCAGGGGACAAACTTACGCAATCACCAAGTTTGGGCGTCGTACAAACACTTCCAACGACTACTTCGAATTAGAAATCAAGAACCAGATGAAGATTTACTAGATGTACTTGAATTCTTCAGTGGACACTCAGATCCGCAAATTTTCATGGATAGGTATGCAATGAAAAGGGCTGAATTCCGAAAACTTGCACAACCACTCATTCGCTCAGGTCATCTGGTGCAGGATTATCGTGGTGGATTCAAAACAGTTAGACCGCTTGAGTCAGCTGACACTTGGGACGTTAAGCGCACTTATCTTAGAGAGATGGTTGCTGAATTCCCAATAATCACCCTGAAGCAATTTGAGAAATTAGCAGGAAGCCCATTCAAGCCAGAAGAAATATCTGCAGTTTTACATGAATTTGAATCAGAAGACCACCTCATCAAAGGATTCCTAGTGGATGATTTACACGAGGTGTGCTGGGGTCGTAAGGAATTGTTAGAAGAAGCAGATTCGCTCGAACCAATGCGTGACTTTGTCTTACCTCCATCTGATCCGTTACTACCATATTTCCAATCATTATTGAGAGAACGGTTTGGATTTGGTAGTGCATACATGGTATTTTGGAACGAGGAACCTATTGCCGCTTTCAAAGCAAACACTCGCAATGATATTATCGAAGTGACAGATTTCGTAGGTGATTCTGAAAGGGAGCAGGAAGCACTACGAGTGATGAAAGAATTCGCTTGGGAACACAACATGCCACTCAAAGGAAAACTGCTAGATCGAATGAAGTCTAAGCGTTGATTTTTGGTGGCAATAGTCCAAAAGGCCTGAGTACAGGTGAAAGAACATCCAGCACATGTTGGTGCAACTTAGGCAGCAATTCAAAAATGACGATAGCCATAATGAACATCGCACCCAAACTCAAGAATTTCGCAGCATAAGCATGTCCGAAATCAAAAATATTGATTCCATATAGGTCCCAACTGCCACTGTATGTTGTGTGCATCCAAATGATTCCTGCATTGCGGAAAACGTTGAGAACGTGTATGATTGGTAGTGCGATGTAAAGAGCGCGAACCCTCCGGCGCCAAGGTGCATCCCTGACAGCAATCAGTGCTCCAACAAACACAATCATGGATTGTAGTGCACTGCACCCTAGAACAAATCCGATGTTAATTGAATTCCCGTTAGAATGTTCCATGGGAACATAGAATCCCCCTTCACCAAGGGTATCTGTAAGTAACCACCTGTTTCCTTCCCACTCAGACCAAGATACTTCCTGGCCACCTCCCATATCAACCATCATTTGGCCCAGATGGATGTCTCCAGCACCAGTCCATTGCAACATGAGTGATGTATTCCATGCAGTGAACCACACAACTCCAGCATTCAACATGGGGACATGTTGGATTGCAAGATATGGCATCGCGGACCAAAATACAGCTCCCCGCAACCATTCGACTGAATCAATTATACGTCCTTCACGGGCATTAACAGCTTCCCATGCAGCATAGGCTGCACAAACTGGTAGGGCAGCGAGTGACATGAATATCAGCACTGGATCATCGATGTGAAAATAATGATCAGCACCCAGATAGAAGTAAATCCCAACACACAACCATCCAGGGGGAGCCATCCATTTCGTCCAATCAGATTTACCATGGAACGAAATCCCCATGCAAATTAGTCCGATGAATACGATTAGCAAGTTGGTTTGGCCAATATCAAGTCCTAACAATTGGCCAAATTGGGTCACTGCATCAGTCACTATGTCGGCCATCTTATCGCGACGTGGGTCGGCAAGTCACATATATGCTCGCCACGACGCCGGGCTGAGCGGAATGCCCAGCAATGACTTTGATTTCAGCGAATTCATGTCAGGATATATCTCTGATTTGGTAAATGCGTTGCATACATTGGATGCTGATTCGGTGGCGAATTTGTATACTGAAATGCTTACCATAATGGACAAGGGAGGCAAAGTCCACTTCATCGGAAACGGTGGTTCAGCTGCAACCCCTAGCCATAGCGCAGGAGATTGGAGTAAGGAATTGAAACTTCCAACAATATCCCATACGGACAATATTGCCTCACTGACGGCTTGGGCCAATGATACAGATTATGACAACATCTTCGTTGGACAATTGCAGACATGGCTTGAATCACGAGATTTACTTGTCGCATATTCAGGAAGTGGGAATTCTGCCAATGTGATTAATGGTGTCAAATATGCTCAGTTGAATGGTGCAAGAACAGTTGGAATTACCGGCAATTATCGTGAAGGTGCTGGTGGTAAATTGGCGCAACTAGCCGATGTTTCAATTGTTTGCAATACCACATCAATGGAACGTATCGAGGACATGCAACTCATCATCAATCATATCGTCAAGGAAGCAGTCAAGGCGAGTCGAAATTTGCCCAGTCATT
>CAYYKF010000135.1:2616-3829 GCA_964441035.1 uncultured Candidatus Poseidoniales archaeon | reverse complement strand
AATAATGCAAGTGCAATAGAAAGCCAATCCATCATAATGCATAGATGTAATAGAGATTCAAGTAGGCTTGTTCCTTCACCATGAATTTTCCATGCCAGTGATGTTGGACAGTTTGCAACAAACCAGTCCATTCTCTGGTGAACACGACGATGCATTCCATCCCATGTTAGTAACAATATTGCTTGGTCTTTTGCAGTAGGGTCTTGATCATCACCAATTCCTCCCCAAGCCACACTTTCATTGTGATTCATTTCGGGAAATATTCCAATGCGTGCAAACCTTGCCGAATTTTCATTGATTTGATTTTTGAATCGATTCAATGCAGATGATAATTCATCTGGGCCAAGAATAGCAATAGGTGCTTCTAACATGTTTAGAGCAAGACTGGCAATATCTCCTTCAGGGTCATCAAGAATATTGCAGTTCCCAATCGCATCTCTTAGTCGCATTAGTGATGCCTCTTCTATTCTAGAAGATAGAATTCCGATTTCAACCATTAGTGCAAGTTGTCTTGCAAAAATATGGCCAAATGCTGAACGAGGGGGTTGTCCACCTGGGCAAGAAATCAAGAACATTCTATCATAAAGTTCACACATTCCTGCTAATTCTCCTCCACTTGAAATAACAACAATACTTGCTCCTAAATCTGCAGCCTTTGATGTTGCTGAAATTGTTTCTTCAGTATTTCCTGAGTAAGAAGTTGCAACAATCAACCAATCTTCATTCCACCATGAAGGTAGGTTGTAACCTCTATGAGTTCTAATCGGAATCGTTCCTGAACGGTCTGTAAGTGAAGAGATAAAATCACCTCCAGCTGCAGAGCCGCCCATTCCAAGAAATAGAACGCCAGTCCATTTGTATTGTAACTTAGCAAGCCAAGGTAACAGTTCTCGATTAACAGCTGCTTGACCCTTTTCAAGATCATCAACAAACAATTTTGTAAATCCAATCATGTCTTCTGTATCAAGTGTTTCAGCAAGGCTAACAATATCTTCACTCATTCACTCACATCCATTCCCAATATTGGAAGACAAATCCATTCTCCTTCAATGCGCGCCAATAACAATGCTCTTCCAACTTGATGATCGTAGGGCAATCTTACTGCTGACATCTTCCAGGTGTTTGGGTCGAGGAATTCCGCCACTGATGAGTCTTCGCTAACAATGTCTACTTTATTGAATTCTGAAATCCTAGAAACTACATTGGCATTTTC
>CAYYKF010000135.1:0-2516 GCA_964441035.1 uncultured Candidatus Poseidoniales archaeon | reverse complement strand
TAACAATGTCTACTTTATTGAATTCTGAAATCCTAGAAACTACATTGGCATTTTCTAGATCACGCCAACTAGCACCAGTCCGTTCCCTAGATACAACCTTTTCAAGAACAACACCTTCATTTGTCCAATTAGAAGGGCGCCACAATTCATTTCTCCAACGAATAACATCCCCCAAATCATATCCAGGTTTTCGATAAAGAAGGGTTAATCTTGTCAAGTCTACACCATCTTTACGCCCTACAACTGAGGTTGTTGCAGTAATTTGCCCTCCATGATTACTAACTAAATGTCTTCCCCAAGCCCTCGCTAATGATTTAGAACCAAGTACTACGTCATAACCGCCAGTTACCGGTCCTTCACTTGTAATGAAAAACATAGGATCATCAGGCATTTCATCTAACACGCTATCAAGGGTCATCCTCAAAGTGTTAAATTCTTCATCTGACAAACGTCTAGCACTTGAACGAAGTTGAACGGTTGCTTCAAAATAATTCCCTGCTCTTCTAGCACAAGTAAGACAAACACCATTAGACATTCTAGCTCTCATTGTTTGTTCATCATTATAGGTTAACTCATCAATTACACCTTCAATTTGAATGTGAATTAGAGTATGTCTCCCATCAACTTCTTCTGCCATCAAACCTATTTCTAAATCTTCAATATCTGGGTGGAAGTTGACATTACGTTGAACTAGCTCATGCCACATTTCATCTCCTTCAAATTCAGACCAGCGCCCCTGTAGATCCATTTTGCCGCATCTAGCACATCTAGTCCAAGGTACATTCTTTGGAACTGTAGCAAGTTTAACACGCTCGCGCGAGCATTTTTCACACATTCTTCCACTAAACAATGGAGGTGCTCCTCCACATACCAAGCAGAATTCGCCACCTAGATCCATGTCAGTCCCGTTCCTATCGCGCAGTGGGTGGGTGTTGAATCATTCGGATTCATCACTATTCAATAACGCCAATTCAAGAGCCTTGATTCTATCTTCAAGTTTGGTGCTTCTAGTAAAAATAGTCCAAGTCCAAAAACCTAGAGCAATAACCATTCCTAGATATGCAACAGCAAGATGTGTTTCTCCACTCATTACAATCTCTCCTCGTATTGTTTCTGCAATTTCTCAAATTTGATTTCTTGTTGTGACAATTTCATGCCAAACAAAATGTGTCCAATCACAAGAATTGCAAAAGAAACTCCTCCAATAGCTAGAACAATTCCCATATCTGAGTTTAGAGAACCTTCGCTTGTTGCTACAACTGGCCCAGGATGTCTAATTTGCCACAACCGTGTAGCAATGTACGTAATAGGGACAAGGACAAATCCATACATTCCAAACGTTGCAAATGTATCTCTTGTTTCAACACCATCTGGTTGTGATTTGCGACCCAATACTAAGAATAGAGCAAGTAGCGTAAGTATTGCGAATGTATTCAATCGAACATCTGTCCAATCCCATGGAATGCCCCATTCGGCAGAGCCCCAAATGCAACCTGACCATACACACATTAATCCGGTAACTAGTCCTGCTTCGCTACTTGCAACATGCATCCTCCATGCCCAATCTTCACGCTTGAAAAACCAGATTGTTGAACCTACAAAAAGGAATGAAAAGGCAATCATTGCAGCCCATGCACTAGGAACATGCCAGTAAAATATTCTTTGAGCAACAGGTGCTTCAAATGCATTGATTGAAACTGAAGGCGCCCAGGTTAAACCTAGCCACAAAGTAATACCAGCACCAGCTAATCCGGTCATGGTCAGTATCTCTGCCTTTCGTGACATCTATTCAATGCCCGTAATAACTACAATTTGAAGGTTCATGCTGAAAGGGTGTCTACAACTAATGCCCAAGGTAGTATCAGAATTGGAGTCAGAAGACGTAACATAACTGCATTAGGTCTGGCTAAACGAAGAGTTGCATGAGATATCCAATTAACAATCGAAGCCGTTAGAAAACCAAGAACTGCACCTGATGCGATTAATTTCCAATCGTAATGCCCTGTTGCAGCTGAGGCAAGAAATGTGATTAGACCAGTTCCTATCAATATGTGAATTAGAGCATTGGGGGCCATCCCCTTACTTGCATTCCACCATGCATAAGCCCGATTTTCTTGAAGCAAACGAAAAATAGGATCTCCACATAATCCGACTGCAAGTGCAGGTGCAAGAATAAACCCAGTTCTCATTTTTCCATCAAGGCTTAATGGTTCAAGTAGTGCTAACATAGCTCCTAGAACAAGAAAACCTGCGATTCCATTGTTAGCAAGACCAGACATTGTACGGTAATTGATTCGATGGCCCACCATTCTATTGCTGCCTTCCTCGCTATCAATTTGAGTGAATTTTCCAATTGGCGGTTTTAATTTTTCAATTGAAAAAGGAAAGTTAACTATCCGGTCAGAAATTGCCATAATTTTTGGATTATGAGTGGCAACAAGAATCGAGTGACCTCCCGCGGCTAGATCTCTAAGAAGTCCTGCCAATCTTTCAACAGAATCATCATCCAATCCACT
>CAYYKF010000134.1:0-3933 GCA_964441035.1 uncultured Candidatus Poseidoniales archaeon | reverse complement strand
CTGCCATAGTCAAACTTCTCTACATCCTTAGGCGCATCAGCAGACGTAAGGGTGTATTCATCATCTTCCTCAATTTTGGGTTCGCCCTTCACTCTGGCTGTAGGAATAGGTGCCTCGAATTGATTTTCAAAAGAGATGTTCTGGTCTACTTCAACCACGCCAGAATCATCATACTGTGATACTTCAACAGTCATATCATCCATTGTGAATTTATGTGATGTCCAATCTACAAGTTGAGATTCTTCATCGGTTTCTACATCATCTTCCATCAAAGCATCGAAAATGTCACCTTGCTGCTCTGCAGAAACTTCTGATACCGTTTGCCGATGGGCAGCAACTGTAAATTCATAGTAACAGCGTGTACATTGTTCGACCTCTTCTGCGTTAACAAGTTGGCACAATGGGCATTCCTTCCCATCCACCTCCTTCTTCTTCCGCCAGCCGAACATCCGTACCCCAGCGCATGGGCGCTCACAATTCTGGTATAAGGGTCGCTACAACACGCTTAACGATGATTTGAGTTCAGATATGGCCCTATAAGGGCCAATATTATGGCAGAGAATCCAAAGGTAAGCAACTTCCCGGTCCTGATATGGAAGACAAGAAAGGAGAGGTGCGCCGCATCCGGCGTGGCCCTCCAGCAGGCACCTCAATATCATCGCCTGAATCTGCTAAGGGGATTCCTGATACCTTTCCACGTTCTCAAGATTATCATGAAAGATTTCACCGCCTAATCAATTTTGAGTTAGAAGATGAAATGGCTGCAGTAGAGGAGAGATTACGAAAATGGTCTAGGAACCAATTAATCGAAAATGGATTGGCACTTTTTGATTTATTAGCCAAGAATGACGGTTGGTTATTTGGTGACCGAGTTGTCAAAGTTTATTGCAAGGGCGAGGCCCTCCCACATCACAGATTTTCGCATGGCGATATGGTGACACTTTGTAGAAAAAATCCGCTAAAAGAAAAACCATTCGAAGGCATCGTACTATCAAGAAGTAGGACATTCATCCGTATTGTTTTCAATGAACAACCTAGAAAAATCCGTGAAGGGGTTTGGCGCTTAGACAGAGGGGCAAATCGTGTCGCTCACGATCGAATGGCACAAGCCATTGACAGCATCTATGCTGAGGAGGATGCATCTCCTCTGAAGGAACTCATCTTAGGACAAGTTCGTGACGTTGAAGGAAGTGCTGGAAGGGTCGCTAATTTGGGAGGTACCGAAAAACGTCTAGCAGCAAATAGTGGGCATGGCCACGGCTTGAATAACTCACAATTGGCGGCTTTTAATGCAGCGATGACAAAACGATTGTCACTGATACAAGGGCCACCTGGTACCGGGAAAACTCACACCGCAGTTCGTATCCTTACGGCTTGGGCTAAATCGGGTTCCGGACCAATTCTTGCTGTGGCAGATTCAAATGTTGCTGTAGACAATCTGTTGGAAGGTATGTTACAATCTGGAATTAAGGCAATTCGAATCGGTCAACCGGTCAAAGTAAGAGAAAATTTACGAGAGGCAACAATGGCATCAAAGATGGAAGAACATCATTTGAGAGAAGATGTTGATGTTCTGCTCAAACTCAATGAAGATTTGACAAGGCGCTTGCCTTCAATGAAAGGAAAAGAGAAGGGTATCGCTCATCGTGATGTCAATAGAGGATGGAAAGAAATTAGGAGAATTGAGAATCAAATGCGAGATGATATCATCGAGCACGCCGAAGTGATTTGCGCCACTTGTGTTGGAGCTGGTCATCGGCTGCTTGATTCTCGAAGATTTCCTCTTATGCTCATGGATGAGGCAACTCAGGCTACAGAACCTGCGGCCTTGATTCCTTTAGTAAAGGGTGCACGACATGTGGTGCTCGTAGGAGATCATAGACAATTACCCCCAACAGTAATCTCTCGAACTGCAGAGCAGCAAGGTTTTGCACGCTCACTATTTGAGAGATTGATTACACTCGGACTTCCTGCAACAATGCTAACCACTCAATATCGTATGCATCCTGCGATTAGAGAATGGCCAAGTGAACGATTCTATGGTGGAATGTTGGAGGATGGAGTCAATGCAAAGGAGCGACCGGCACCTGCAGGTTTTCTTTGGCCGAATTGGGATGCACCAGTGGCATTTGTACCCGTTGATGGCTCAGAAGACACAAGTGGAGATGGCGCCTCAAAGCACAATCTCGAAGAAGCTACGATTGCTGTTCGGGTTGTCGATATGCTGCTCTCTGGAGGAGACATAACGCCAGCAGAAATTGGTGTGGTAACCCCATATAGTGGCCAGGTTCGATTACTGAATGATTTGTTTGCCAATGCAGGAGGAAGAGAAGATGGAGAACGCTATCATGGACTCGAAATCAAAAGTGTTGATGGCTATCAAGGAAGAGAAAAGGAGGTTATCGTTCTCTCTGCGGTTAGAGCAAATGATTCTGGAGAAATGGGATTTTTAACCGATCGGAGACGACTGAATGTTGCAATCACGCGTGCGAAGAGAGGGCTCATACTACTTGGCCATCCTCGGACATTACGCAACAATTCTGATTGGGAGTCTTGGTGTGACTGGGCCAGTGAGCGAGGATTGGAAGCGTACCACGTCATCCATATGTAACATAAGTAGGATGTTAAACGGCAGGATGAGAATATGACTGAAGGGAATCCCATTTCGATTCATGGTGATGGTATTACGCTAGCAAAAGAAGCGGTTCAAGGAGCATCTGGACATTGGCCTGTTCCAGAAGGAACTATACTAGCTCCACTCTGGAAAAGAGTCTCCGCATTTATGCTCGACACAATCGTTGTAATGGGTACATTGTATCTCATTACTTCAATTCTTGGAGGACAAGCAGGCAGTATTGTCCAGGCCTATAACGTCGGATTATTACTTGATGGAGGCCGTAGCACCGCTCTGATCTTTGTAAATTGGTTCCTTATCTTCGGTGCCACGTATTTTTATCACAAATATCTCGTTTCAAATCTGGGTAGAAGTCTTGGACAGAGATGGTTTGGCCTCGCTGTCGTTCGCGAAGATGGTGAACCTCTACAGCGAATTGAATGTGGACGTCGAGCGATTGCAAAGTTGCGCTATATGATACCGTTACTGAATCTTATCTTTGCATTTATTGATGCGAAACATATCCATCGTAGACACACCCATCAATCCAGTATTGATTTAGCGTGTGCAAGCATTGTGGTAATCGCAAATTCACTCCCTCCAAGTAAACGATTACACCTCCGATAAGGGACGCGATACAGAGCGGGATTCAAGTATCGGTTCTCCTGCCGTCATTACGGTGCCCCCATGAGTCAGCGCTCCACATCTCTCAAGAATGTCACAGCCACCCTCTGGGGAATCATCGATGAAATCGATGATGATGATGAAGATGTTCTCGAAATTACAATTGATATTTCCAACGGTTCTAATCAGGACATGTGGGATATTCATGGAAATGTCAGAGCCATGGATGGTGCACGCGGGCTCAGCCGTCAAATTCCATCGAGAATTGAGGCGAAAGCAGATGATAATTTGACATTCTGGATTCCTGCTAAAACGGGAGCTTGGTTGTTCAAACTCGATTACAATACTGATTCAGGACACGAAACCATCGAATTGGGACCATTCGCAGATGATTTGCGAATTGCTTCTACAGAGAAACCGAAACGCATCAAGAAATCTGAAACTGGAATCGATGTTTCAGATGTGATTATTGCTACAGACAACGATGACCCACTTGCTATGGCGTTTGGTTCTGCACTTGATGGGTTTGGTGATGATTTAGAAGCGGGCTCAGAACTCATGATTGGAGCTACTTCCGAAGATCCGATGCAAGCCGCTTTTGCAGGTGGTATTCTTGAATCAAGGCAAGCACCGAGTATAACTGATTCACCTAATGTTAGCTCAGAAATTACTCCTGCTGGAACACCAACTGGACC
>CAYYKF010000133.1:0-3952 GCA_964441035.1 uncultured Candidatus Poseidoniales archaeon | reverse complement strand
TTCTGGCTTTACAGAAGTCACATTTCCTGAATCTCAAATTGATATTTTAGAACTTTTCTATTATGATGAATTAGAACTTGAAATTGGCGCTATCTCCATCGCCTTCATTGCAATTGATTCTAATGGTGCTGCTAGTGCTGAAATCATAGTTTCTGAAAGCGAATATTGGGATGATGATGATGGAGGCCCCAGTCTAGATGTTTACTCATTTAGCAGTGACGATGCAAACAACGACCCAGCAATGAGCGACGGCAGCGGAGACGCACTAGTAGAAATAACAATGAATCAGGGTTCTTACCTAAATTGGGCTATGCTCAAGGTAACCATCTCAGTAGATGGCGGAACCCCAGTTTCATGTGGGGAAGCTGATGATGCTGAAGCTGATTGTACATGGGCTGCTTTCGGTGACAATAATCAAGGATGGGAAGCAAGCGAAGGAATTACAATTTCCGAAGGCGATGTTAACCTATGTGACGGAAGCGACGGCGGCTGCTCAGTAGAAGTTACTCTAACAAAGAAGGGTACTGGAAGCGATGCAGACATGGTAATAGCTTACATCAACGCATTCGCTGATAGCGCTCAATGAAATCAACTTGATTTATTGTTACTTGAACCGGTGGGTCCAAGAAGCACAGGCCATCGCCTCGTTGCATGTCCCGTGAATTAATCCGCGTTGAGGGCGTTGACCGCGCCTTTGGCCCAGTTACTGTTTTGCAGGACATCAACCTCATGGTCAATGAGGGAGATCGAATTGGAGTTGTTGGACATAATGGTTCAGGGAAAACAACTCTACTGAATACTATTTCAGAACAAAAACAAGATGTTGGAGATATTGAATTTTCACCTGGATTAAGACTAGCATATCTCACTCAGATTCGAGATATTGAAGATGATTCAACTATCGAGGAAGAATTGGGACGTAAAGGTCGCCAATTCCAAGAACTGGAAGAAGAGATTGCTGCAATAGAAGCACAGATGGTTGATCCTGCTTTCTATGAAGGTAATTGGCAACCTGTAATGGAGAGATATTCAGAGTTACAACAAATGCTAGGTGAATCTGGCGGAACTAATGTTGCTGGAATTGCTAAGGCGATTTTGGAAAGGCTTGGTCTTGACCAACATCCAATGGATATGAAAGTAAGTCAACTATCTGGAGGAGAAAGAGCAAAACTTGCTCTTGCAAGACAGTTAGTTGGCCTAGTTGGAGTTGATGTCATCTTCCTTGATGAGCCGACAAATCACCTTGATATTCAAACTACTGAGTGGCTAGAAGACTTCATCAAAGAATTTGTAGGTGCTCAACTAATTGTATCTCACGATCGATATTTCCTCGACCAAGTATGTACTCGTATAGTTGAAATTGATAATCTTCGCAATTGGAATTACAAAGGTAATTATTCTGCATTTCTTAAACAAAAAGGAAAATTTTTAGATGCATTAGATGACAAAATTGCAAGTACTGAAAAGAAGATTTCTCATACTCAATCAGCACTTAGGTCAATGAAGAGTGCTAACAAATATGACAAGTCTATTTCTGCAAAACACAAGATGATTGAGCGAATGCAACAAGAGTTGAAAGCATTGAAAGCTCGTAAACCTAAACAGAGAAAGGGTTTGAGATTTAGTCTAAAAGCACAAGAGAAATCATCAAATGATTTCATCCAGTTTATTGGTGCTTCAAAGCGTTTTGAAGGACTTAACAGACCAATTCTAGATAACCAAGATATGGAGATTTCAAAAGGAGATAGAATTGGAATTGTTGGTGGAAATGGACAAGGAAAAACCACTCTATTGAAGTTGATTACTGGAGAAGAAGAAATCGATTCTGGTACTAGAGATTTAGCTCCTGGTGCAATTATTGGTTACTATCATCAAGATCACAGAACTCTTGATTTCAAATTAAGTCCGGTCGAACAAGTTGAAGTTCTACGCCCTGATTTCCAATATGGAGATATTAGGGCTGCATTGGGCCGCTTCCAATTTTCCAAAGATCAAGTTACAACTCCTCTAGGTAAATTATCTGGAGGAGAAAGAGCACGTGTTGCTTTGCTCAAACTCCTACTTGAAGAAAACAATATTCTACTCTTGGATGAACCTACAAATCATTTGGATATGGATGCTAAAGACACTCTTGAAGAAGTATTGAACGAATATGATGGAGCAATTGTTACTGTAAGCCATGATCGTTGGTTCCTTGACCAAATCGTTACTCAAATCTGGGAAATTAATGATGGAATTGTGACAAAGTATTTTGGAAATTATACAGATTATGTTCGCAGAAAGAAAGGCCTTCCTCCTCTAGCTGAGGGAGAAGAATCTTTGATTTGATTAACCCATTAAAGCCTTTGAAAGATAAGGTGGAATATCTTCTGCAACCAAACCTGGTCCACATTCTTCACCTGCTAATTCACCAGATATTCGCATTAGATGCACTCCTAAACGACTAGCACCCCATGGAGTTAATCCAAGTCCCATCAAACCTCCAATACAGCCTGCTAGTAAGTCACCTGTACCACCCATGGCCATACGCGGATTTCCACCACTAGCCATTCCACCGCGCCCTGCAGAACCAATGATGACATCGGTTGCACCAGTGCGAACAACGACCTTGTTTTCACCACCTCCAATCAGTAATTCGGGTATTGAATCAATATTTCCAACCCATCTCTCTAACTCTGCTTGATGAGGAGTTACAACTCCAAGTAAATCATCTGGCCAGCCATCAAGTGCACGAATCGCATCAGCATCGATTACTTTGGGAATTGATGGTGTTGCCTCAATGATTTTCCTTACTGCGTTAAGTGAAGCGGAATCATGACCCATTCCTGGCCCGATTACCAGTGCTTGAACTCCTCGTCCTGTTTCACAACGTTTGATTATTTCAGAAGCATCGGTAATTATTTCTTCATCTGACATGGCTTCAGGAATCAATTCTGAAGGCCATTTTGCTCTTTCACTTGCCTTTTTAGGCATTGCAACATGGACTAAATCTACACCCATTCTAGCAGCTGCCATTCCTGAAAGAAGAGGTGCTCCATGGAAAGGCCCTCCACCTAGTATCAACACTCTTCCTCTATCTCCTTTGACTTGATTTTCTTGCGGCTTAGGATATCGCAATAGATCCCCAGGACCTGGATCAAGAGTTTCCTCAGGCCAGCCTAGTGGTGCAATGAACATGTCTCCCACTTCGGGAAGTAAGCGTCCTTCACCATCAATCATATTCGATTTGGGAGCTTCAAATGTAACTGTTCTAAAGGCATTGAAAGCAAGTCCTGAGCCACAACCTGTTGGTAAATCGCATGCCAAAACCATTGGCCTGCCTGGAATTGCTTCCATCAAATCTAGGACTTTCCCTCTAGGCTGTCCAGTACTTCCAGCACCTAGCAAGCAATCTACGATTGTAGACGGTTGTTCCTTAGGCATATTGCCGAGAAAATGAATGTGTTTTGTACAATCATTTCGAGCTCTTTGAGACAATTCTGTCTTCTGGGTTTCATGAGTTGCAACTACAGAACATGAACCAAGCATTTCTGCTAAACGAAATCCATCACCGCCATTGTTTCCAGGTCCACACAATATCCAAATTGGTTCAGGAGCTTTGTGCAATGCTTCTGCTAGATGACTTGCAGCAGTAATCATCAATTCATCCATATTAACGCCTAGAAATTCCGCATTGCAATCCAAGACTGCGACCTCATTTGGAGACAGTATCCAGCGTGGTCGCATACAGACAGTTAAACCGGCTAGGACCAAAACCCTTGGCGACATTAGCATGCAGAATGGTGATGAATGGCAATATGGTCCGTAGGACCATGTCGGAGGAGGCTCCAGTGTTCGAAACTACCACTGGTCCGGTTCGTGTAATCACTGCAGCCAGCCTTTTCGATGGACATGATGCTGCAATAAATGTCATGCGTAGATTGATTCAAACATCAGGTGCTGAAGTAATTCA
>CAYYKF010000132.1:0-3970 GCA_964441035.1 uncultured Candidatus Poseidoniales archaeon | reverse complement strand
ACTGATGGTACGAGTTTCTCCTATATCCAATGAATAATTGGCTTGCGCGCAATTCGAAACCAACCAGCGGTTTGTGGCTCCAACATCACACGTGATGTCGAGGGAAACATCTTGATTTCCTGCATTTGAAATGTCTACATCAAAGGTACGCACTTCATCGGGTAGCAATTCAATGAGTTGGGGGAATTCGTCGGCTTCAATATCAAAAATTGGTTCGGTAGTGAATCGAATTACCGTAGATCCCGCCTCTTCATCGTCTGTAGTATTCCGAGCGATGAGGGTTAAATCGTGAATTGTTCCCGCAACAGGGCCTGAACCGCTTGACATCGCCGGAACATGCACGACAAGATTAACGGTGACAACTTCAATTCCTCCTGATTGAATTGTCACTGTTTCAGGGTTCACTTCTGCGGTCCAATCAGTAGGTAAAATTGTCGAGAAATTCACAGTTTCAACAACGTTCCCCATGTTAGTAAGATTCACAGCAATCGATGCCTCTTTTCCGGGTATTACTGAGAACTCGGTATGGTGTTCAAAGGTGATGTTGTGATTTGGTAATATCTCAACATAAATGTCAGTTTGAGCGGTTGGTATGCCGTCATGGTATAGGGTTGCCAGTGCACTATGGTTCTGATCTGCTCTAGCAAACGGGCCTGCATCTACTTCAATTATGAAATGCGTAAATTCACCAGGCTCTATCCATTCTGAACTATTTGAGATGATTCTTAGATTGATGTCAGTCAATGCATCATCAACAATCATTGAGAAGTTCTGTAAACTATTACCTTCATTGGTTGCCTTGAGTACAATTGTTTCTGTAGAATTAACTGCGAGCACCGCAACCGCAACCGCGGGTGTTAATGAGGCGTCAATCAATTCTTGAACGAAGAATGGTATGTTTGCTTGGGTTATATTCTGTCCGTCTTCGCCAACAACAGTCAATTGAATACTGGGGATTGAGTCTGCTCTCCAATGTGCTGGTGCGGTCGCCTCTACTGTGACGGTTGTGTTGTCAAAACCAAGTGAAGGCCAAAGATCCATGTTGGAACCGAGATCGAGTTTGCTCGTTGGCGTCACCGACACAATCCAACCTTCTGGTCCCTCTATCAAAAATGTCAGATTTGTTTTGTGGTTGCCCTCATTGAAAATTGATACGACTACAGATGATTCAACTTCTGGAACGACTACTGTTGGGCCTGGAATTTCAATATTGGCTGCTGTCAATTCAGGAATTTCCACAGTTAGTGTCAATGTTGTCTCTGGAGCTTGGACGCCGCTCAATGCACCAGATAAAGTAAGATTTGCAACAATATCAACGCTAACTATTCCTGCTAGAGGTAGGAGGTCGCTTGGGCCAAGAATTGTTGCAAGTATAGATTGTGTTTCTCCGGGGGCAAGAGTAGAGTTGTCTGGTGTGATTGAACCATTCCATCGCAATGATTCGTATACGCCTACGCTTGACCTTGAGGGGTCGAATCCCGAGGGGCTTGCGTTCAATTCTATGTCAACTGTGGAGCCAAGGGTATTAATCAGATTGTGCCTCAATTCCATTTCAATATCGCAATATCGTGTAATGGGGCCAGTACCTATTTCCGATAAATCAGCAATAAAATCTGTTTGTTCAGCCATCAATTCTACCATCACTGTTGGTTGGACTTCCAGAACTGTTTCCTGGATGTTAGGTGCGCCACCCTCAATGGGCTGGACATTTGTCCAAAGCTCTAACGAGTTTCCTTCAGCCAATTTGGTTGTTGGGTCAAATGGCAGTGCCAATGATGGAGGAATGACTTCTACTGTTACAATGAGTTCTTCCCCTACTGTCATGTATGGCGTTGTTGTTGGATAAATCGATGCTTGCCAACCCGGAGCAACTTGTGAGAAGCCGGTGGTGAGATTGAATGTTGCGGGGGATGTTCCAGTATTGTTCAATGTGTATTGAATCGTCTCTGGTTGCCCTGGAATGATTGGAACGTTCCAAGTTGTGTGATTCAATGTCCCTTGCAGAATGTCGCCAGCCATCACAGCTGAGGATTCTGAAATAAAGTAGTCTCCCCCTTCGCTTTCAATTTCAAGTGTAATCAGGTCAGATAGTGAGCGGTCTGTTCCTAGCGGCACACTTACTGGTACAACGACAACCGTTGACGATGCTGCAGCAATAATTGGGGTTTGTGATGGAATTCCAGATGTGACTGCCCAACCTCTGATGTCCGTAACCGTGATGTTGTATCTGTCTGGATTCTCGCCAACATTTTGAATGATGAACGTTAATGATGCAGAGTTACCTGGTTCAACTGCTCGGTCGCTGGGGGGAACAATAGTTGCACGATATGGGCTAAAATGTACAACTCTTGGACTGATTGCAACAATATCTGATGGTGCCATTGTGCTATTGAAGTGAACATAACCTGACATGATATAATCGCCTGAGAGATTTGCTCCATCAATAACCATTGAAGAAAGTACAACTTCTGCTGGAACAGTGATGCTACCTGGTGCCAATATTGTAGGGTTAGAGAAGAACTCGATGGCAGGACCGCCAGCCGTTGGTGAAAAAATGAGTTGGGTTGTCGCCTCGGTTTCTGTGTTTCCTGCATTTCTAACCCCTACCGAAACAATGGCATCTTCGTTTGCCAATCTTGTTCCTCCTGGTGGCAAGGTATCCGAATATACGTCTCCAAAATTTCCAATATCAACGTCGAAATCCTTTGTTCTAAGATTGTTGGTGGAATCTGCATCTGTCGGGGATATGAAGGCACGCAATATCTGACCTGTTCCCATTACAGGTGTCCAAGTGAAGATGTAATTGATGGATTCACCGGGTGAAATATCGAGAAGAATGGTGTTACCTTCCAGTTGCCATCCTGAACCATCATTGCGATCAACATCAAATTGTAATGTGACGCTAGGTGCTGTTGCAAGGCCGTCGTTAACCAATGTAATGCGAACTTGTTGAGATGTTGGGGCCAATATGTCTGTTCCCCCACCGCTTGGATCGAAATAGGATGGTCCAATCCATTCAATTGCAGTGATATTGATGTCTGGTTCTGGATTACGGGCAGATGTGATTTGTGGTTCATTTCCCTCTTCTAAATCCGTTGATGCAGTTTGGAATGGAAGGATAATTTGGACAAGAAGGATGAGTACTAGCGAAAATGGTCGTAATTTTTGTGTGCTTATTTTGGTCTTCGTTTTCATAATTATTCCACCTTTATCATAGTCACAAACTGTAACTTATTCGAAAGTGACATTTGTGCAGTGTATTCTGTTTTCTTCCCTTGATTGATGATTTGGATTCTGCATTCAGAAATATCTACTCTTCTGAACATTTGATGTTCCCGATAGAAATGAACGTAGACATAGTATGCACCTTTGGGAACTTTTCCTTCGGGCCAGTAAATATTCTCGATAGGTGTCTTTGATTCACCCTTCTCATTCATTTCTATGTCCTGAATTCCACCATCTGTTGATTCTCTACTCCTTGGATGGATGACTTCCCGACTAGGAGTAATTACAAGGAGATTGAAATCGTTCTTATTGTCCCATAGTAATGAGATTTGGATGCCGCCACTTGAGGCACCGACTTCATCAAGGCGCTTGGTAAATTCAGAACTACGCCATTCATCATCTGGAATGGGTTGAAGGCCTCCTCGACTATATGCCTCATTCAGGGCCTTGTGCAGGCGGTCTTGCTTGTCCCTTTCAACATCCTCAGAGCTCATCTTGCTCTGCATGACTTTTCGTTTGGCAACACGCATTTTCTGTAGCGCATCCGTATGCCTTTTCCCTATTCCGTCGAAGACGATTGAGGATAGGTCCGTCAGGGTGGTTGCTTGATTGATTTGCTCCTTAAACGCATTCACTTTTTGGCGCTCTTCTTCAGATGCTTGTTTTTTCAATCCAGATTCGATGGCCTTCTTTTGTTTCGTTATTGCTCTCTCAACCGTTTTAATCGCTTCTTCGGAGACATTGT
>CAYYKF010000131.1:0-4067 GCA_964441035.1 uncultured Candidatus Poseidoniales archaeon | reverse complement strand
GAGGGAGTCAAGTGGAATCTTGAATGATTATTGATTCCAAATTTTCCATTGACGTGTTTCTTGATCTCTGTACCACCAGACATCAGAACCAATTGGATATTCAAGGCCCTCATACCCATGCATCATTTGACCATTCATCGTGCTTGGGGGTGCGTCTTGAACTGGAGAGGCGCTGACTGGTTGGGCAGCAGGTGTACTAACCGGTTCAGGCGTAGCAGGACTGCTAACAGGTTGGACTGGAGGTGGTTGTTCGACAACAATTGATGGAGTGGAATCAATCATTGGCCCCTCAATACCTGATTCTGGTCGACGGCGAGTGACAGAGATGATGAGGAAACTCAGTAGAATGAGGAGACCTGCTGCAGCGATTCCTGCATAAATCAGGTTGTCTGAATATCCGCTGTCATCAGATTTCTGATTCTTCTCGTTAGTGCTGCCATTATTCTCAGAATCATCATCAATCACAGTTCGCTTGAAGGTGACAATCGTCACATCATCCACTGGTTTGTCAAGGTGGTTAGTTTCAACCTCACTGATGGCATCAACTACATCCATCCCCTCAATGACACGCCCGAAGATGGTGTGAATTCCATCTAAATGCGCTGGGTATTCGCCTTTGTCAACGATAAAGAATTGCGAACCACCAGTGTTTGGAGCGGATGTTTTGGCCATTGATAGGGCACCTGATGTGTGTTGCAAACCGTTGTCTGCTTCATCGGGAATCGTCCATGCAGTTTCATCACAAATCTCAGTCCTCTCCGCACCATTGCAGTATCCATACCAATTTGATGCGTGTCCACCAATTCCTTCTCCAAATTCAAAATCGCCACCTTGAATCATGAAATTGTCGATGACACGATGGAAAATAGCATCATCATAATTCCCTGCATCGATGTGACCGAGAATGTTGTGAACATGATACGGGGCTTTCGCAGGATATAGTTCAAATTTGATGATACCAGATTCACGATCTCCGTCCGTGACATAACTGACTTCCATCTCTACAAGAATGGGGTTGAGGTTGTCAAATTGAGGCGTGGTTGCTGTCGTATCTGTTGAATATGTGCAAGAACCATCATCCACAGTTGCTGCTGAATCAAAGTTTTCAGCAGCATAATCGATGCATCCAGGCACATCGGTTGGATCAGGATTCGTTGGGTCAACAGAGTAATTTGAATCAATCATGGTTCGCTCAAAGTTTCCATCATATTGCACATCATAGTACGCAGACCACAAATCAATGGTACCGATTTGATTGAATCCTACCGAACCATTCAATCGCTCAAAATAACGCTCATCTCCCCACGTGAAGATGCTGTCGAGGCCCACTGCATCTAGGTCATCCCATTGGTCATCAGCCCATGCTTGGAATTCTGTGAAACTCATGCCATCAGCTGCACCGAAATGAGCATACATATCCGCTTGGTCAAACTCTAGCGCCATTTGCAAACCAGATTCGATGTCTGCCCAGGATTTCTCTCCGTCATCAACACCAACAAAAGTCACGTCGACTGCTTTGGTCATACCATTCCAAGTGACTGCTTCTTGGTCAACACCATTCAGTGCAGTCATCAAGTCGACGTCACCATAAATCGGTAATCCACCGACAATGGTCAAAGAGACATCAGGGTCGATGGCATCGATGATATTTCGATAGGGGTTGTCGTGGAATGTATTGATGACCACTAGATCTGCGGCAAGACCATTCTGAATTCGACCAACATCAGCAGTCCAGCCGATTCCATCGGCGACGTTTGTTGTCACCATTTGCACCTGCTCATAATCTGTGAAGATGTCACCAAATCGATTGGCATCAAGCCAATCCGCCAACTTCAATTCGTGTAGTGGCGATTTTGAACCTGATGGAGACCAGTCAGGCGCGAGGGCGATGTTGATGCCCGCATCATGAGCTGCTGCAACGTCTGCTGTTTGTCCGTACAACAACAGATTGGAGGTCGGTGACCAAACCAAACTGGCGCCAACGGCACCCATCTGTGAATATTCGTTGGCACCGAGAGGGACACCATGAATCAGCATCAATTCGGGAACCAGTAGAGAGTTGTCAACCAAAATCTGGAATTCATTGAGGCTGCTTGAGTCAGTTCCTTCTGAAAGATGGAGGAACCATGCATCGAGTGTGCCATCTGCAGAACCAGTCTTGATGTGGTTACCCACATACTCGCTTTCTAACTCAGTCACCTTGGTGTGCATTTGGTCACGACCAAAATTGTGATGCTCAACATTTCTTGAAAGGACCCAAGTGTAGGCTGAATCATCACTGGTTGGATTGCCTTGAACGGCTGTGGTTCCACCAACAATGGATTTCATCTCGGCATATTTCAGCGCTTCAATCTCCATGTTCCAATACGCACCACTGGAAAGTATCGTCTTCGGCCAAGTCACCTCTGGTTTGTATCCTGGATGATTCTTCCATTGGTAGCGATTATCGTAGACATTATCACCAACATCCCACAAGGGGACAGTGTTGTAGTGAATGTGATTGTGTGCATCGATTAGACCAGGATAAATGGTACCATCTGTATCAATGACATCAATTCCATCATGTTCTGTGGGAATGGTCGTTCCTGACCATATGCTCTCAATGATACCGTCGCGAATCAGCATACCTCCATCAAAGAAGGCACTCTCCGAAGTCATCGTCACAATTCGACCGGTCAGAATGTATTCACCCTCATGCCGAGTTTCAGACATGGAGTAGCAGGTTCCACCTGGAGATGGACCTGTCCAACCGCTCTCATCTTGTGCACCAGGAGATGGGTCACCACCCTTCACCCATGAGCCATTTGACTGCAGGTGGTAAGGTGTGTCCCACCAAGAATCCTCTCCGGGGTATGACATCGAATGCACGAGTGTGCCATCACTATCCATGATGTTGATTGTATCACCATCCCAGTAATCGAATTCAATGCGGGTATTTGCACGGAAGAAGGCCATGCGAGCATCCGGTTCTAGCGTTGTGTTCCATCCAATTGAACAGGGTGCGCTTCCAGAACCTACAGCATCATCGATTCTCCAATTTGAAATGTCAATGGATTCGTTTGTTGGATTCCACAACTCGAGGAATTGATCTGAACTGGAACCGATATCCGAGTCACCATTCCAATCTGTACCGTTGTAATCCTCACCACTCGCACTGACCAAGACTTCTGTGATGACAACATGAGAAGGTGGCCAAGTGAACGGAGTGTCTTGTCCTGATGATAGAGGTGCTGGAATTGCACAAAGAAGCAGGAGGGCTGTGAGCACAAGGGGTAGACGGCGGGACGGCATTGTACATCGGGTCACACCACAGCCACATAAGACAAACCCCTACACGCGAAGGGCCCAAATACGCGCGCGTGTACGGGATTTACCATGGCAGCACGCAAGGCTAAGCCTGAACCTATTGAGGAGGAGGTTGAGGCGAAGGAGGAAGTTGGCGAAGTTTTCGAGGCAACCCTTGCTGCTCCAAACATCTGGGTCTCACTTGAGGACCCAAAGGTCAAGATGGCTGCGATTGGTTTGGCCGGTGTCATTCTCATCGCATCAATTGTCACCGCTATGAGTCTGATTGGAGGTGAGGATGGTGCTAATCAAGGAAAATTGCGAGCACCGATTTTTGACAACTATGTCCTGATTGACCCTACAATGCATGACGATGCACGATTGTTCAACACCACTGACCTTGGCATCAACTACACGACCTCCTTTGAGTGGGCTGTGTTTGGCAATGAGGAAGGTGGCAATTGCTGTGAGCATTATCTTGCTGCAACCAAGGAAGGCCTCATCCTCAATTTCGGCGGCGAGTACCCCACGTGGAGTGAGGACCGCGGCCACACTTGGGACGAATACTTGCCATCTGTCTTTTCTCAAGTTGGATGTTTTGAACCGAAGCCAACTGTTCCTGGCCAAGAAGGCCTTGGAGAAGGAAGCATTGTGCAAGCAACCAATGGTGACATCATTGCGATGGGTTGGTTCCCTTATCCAAGCACCAGTGGAGTCGACCAATTCTATGCCTTCTACCATCCTGCTGGAAATGACCCTGATGATTGGCAATGGTGCTTCAA
>CAYYKF010000130.1:0-4159 GCA_964441035.1 uncultured Candidatus Poseidoniales archaeon | reverse complement strand
TTGGACCACCGATCGGTTCGTATTGACACTGAGGGAAACCTCTGGGCAGAGAAGGAGCCTGGTGAAGTAATGCGATTGAATGAACCTGCTGAACGACTGGCTGCATTCCATTACGCGAAAAACATTGGTGCACATGTTGGAGGTGATCCTGAAGCAAGAAGGCATGCCCTTGATTTCAGCACCCAATTCTTTCTCCAAATGAAAAATGAATAGAGACTCATTCAATTGGGTGATCTACTCCCTCTTCTCCCAGGACCCATTTCAAGCATTTGATGACACCTTGCAATGACTTGTAGTTGCGTGCGGCTTCCTTCATTCCTTCCCGGTCATCTGCCTCACGACAGCTCTCAAACCATTCTTGCCATTCGACGACTCTTTCCTCTGCAACAGACAGCATTTTCTCAATTTCATCCCAAGAGCGGTCATAACTCCTAGGGGGGTGGCGCTGCCTTCGGCCCATGATGGTGTCTTATTGTAGAGATATTTGAGGGTGTCTCGAGTTGAATCAATATCAAACCAAAATAAATCATTCTTCCTTTGACAAGGTTCGCCCTCGGTTTCCTCTGGATGCCCCTCTACGTCTTTGAGGAGATTTAGTTTCCCGTTTTCCGCGAGTATTTGGGTTGGAACCACGTTCAGTTCCGCCAATTGAAATATTGCTACCAGCAAGTAACGCATCAGTAAGACTGTTTGCTAGATTTTCATCCTTGTCTGGAGTTGTAAGGGCACTACGTACCGACTCATTATGATCATCGATCCAAGATTGGGCCTCGAGACGTTCTTGTTTCAACTTATCTCGAATTTCATTCACCTGTGCCAGCATCGCAAGAACGCTTTGGTGGGTTTCATCTGCCTGCTTGCGACATTCCAAGAAAGCAGCATGGAGCCTGTCACCTTCTGCCTTTTTGAAATCCCGTTCCTCAAATAATGGCTTGATAGTTTCCCACATCTTATCGCCTTCATTGTGAGCTTCAACCATGGCTTTGTGCTCGGCATCTGCTTCGGCTTTCAACTCCTTAATCGAACCCTCAATGTTATCAAGATCGATTTTGATTCGCATTTCTTCTTCAACGAGGGGTTCAAGTTCCCTTTTTCGATTCATATGCTGCTTGACCAATTTGACAACTTTATTCTCTTTCTCAATTTTCATGGGTGTCGTTTCTAGCATTGTTTCAAGCTTCTCTATTTGTGCAGTAATTTCTGATAATTCGATGATTGGAGACTTCTTCCCTTTCCCACCTCTCGAATCCCGTGCTTGACCGATAAGTTCGCGAATTTGTTCCTGAATTGCATCGCGGCGGGCCTGATGGGCCTTTGCCATAGTGCGAATCTTCTTGTTTTCCGAGAGTTTTCCATTGATTGATTCTCGTAGTTTGTTGTACTCTTTCTGGACGGCATTTCGCTTATCTGCATTCCTTTTACCGGCCTCATTATGTTGCTGTCGTGCATCTCTTAACCGGGATAATTTGGCTTCCATCGATTTCAATTGATCATGCAAATTTGCATCATCATCGACATCCGCTGGAGCCTTATCTGCCATAACCGGCCGACCTACACCCTCCATTTGAAGCGCTCGGATAGCAATTTGAGCGAAAAATATCAGAGCGCAGCCAATGATGCCACCCATGGAACAACACGATAGAGAATTGATAGTATTCCTGCACAAACTGCAGATATTCCCGAAATCGATCTGATTTTTTCCTGTAAGGCAGGCCTAATTTGGATTGCAAGAACGCGGCCACCGAGTAGGTTTCCTTCTGTATCTTCGATGCGAACGGTGACTGTCGCCTCACCATCGTGCTGTGGCAATAGTGTTTGCCAAATCAGTTCACCTTCATCCATCATATTTGCGAGTACATCATGCACATCAGTTTCTGAATTCGAAATCATTGGCAAATGAGAGTCAATCTCTGTAAGGGCAGAACTTGGAGCCAATGTTAGCATGAACTCGCTACCCATCGGTTGAAAATCTGGAGTTTCTATTTTGACTACAATCGTACGCGCAGTGGAGTCGCTGTTGTGTAAATATGCAAAGAGATGTCCTGCTCCCGTAACCACATTTTGCATATCGACATCAAAATGCAGGGTGTCTGCCCTCAATGCTTCAATATCCTCTCCAAGATCATATTGTAATCTTTCAAGGAGGCGGAAGAAGGGGCTGCATCTACCTTTGACGTGGGTAAACAAATGAGCCCACGTGTCTTCATCAAACCAATCACTTTCAAACAATTCTGGAATTCTATCCACTCTGAACCATTCCTGCATTGAATGACGAACTTGACGATGGGTCAATTCACCTTTGGCCTCAAGATATCGCATGTGCAGAAGATGTTCAATCGCCGAATGTATATCGCATCCCGGTTGGAGGCCGTCCCTAAGAGATTGAATGTGTGAATCGAATCTAGCCTTCAGAACTGGATCCATCCATGTGGTTAATATTTCTGTAAATACAGGATCTGGACATGCTGGGTGCAAGGGGGGTTCGTATGCCTCTAAAAGGCCCCATCGTTCAACAGTATTGTGCTGAATCCCCCCCCGTAGCAAATCCAAGCCAAAAGCAGCAAAGGTACTACCAATTGCAATCCCAACAAGCACCCCACCTCCTTCGGTCAGACCCCCTTCTATGGTTGCGGCAAGTTGGGAAATCATCGCAATAAATACCACTGAAAGGACAGCAGATACTCTGCTGATTGCATTCTTTGTGACATCATGTATGGCTTCAAATCCATGTAAACTCTCAAATGGCCGTCCGCGAAGCATGAAGGCATCTCGTTCTGATTCAAAGACCCTGCGTGTTGTTCTATGCAAGCCTCTTACAACCAACAACGTGACGACCCAAGCCAATAATACGACAACGGCAAGCATTCCACTTGTTCTTGTTAAAGTGGCATATTCAAAACTCGATTCTACGCTTGAAATCCACCAGCCTGGAGACCCTCTGGCAAATCGTCGACTAATCAATTGCAGAATGAGTGCGAAAACGGGTAGAGTTAGTGAAAGGTGCACACCACGCGATAGAAATAATCGGTCTAATCGTAAGAGATGACCCTCGCGCGCACGTAATCTCTTAGTTCGATTCTCTATGGCTTCAATCTCATCTTCAGAGACACCGGAATCGACTGAGACGCGCTCTTGAACCGCTTCAATTGCTTCATTGGCAGATGTACCTTCCTCGGAAGGACTTAGGATATCTAGGGCATCCTCGGTGGTCAACTCTTTGTCCGCCATGGTATTGCGCGTGGAACAATCTCCCTAATCAATTCCCTTGAGAGAGTCGTTACTGGGTTCGAACTAGAATTCTGCTTGAAAGGGACGTTGAAATCTCAATATTGTCTCCTTCCAAAACAAATCCACCCTCTGTTGAACGGACGACGGCTCCAATTGCAACGCCAGCATTACTGATTGTACGATTTTCAGCACCTTCAAGAATCACCATTTCAATTTTCCCGGACGTTCCTTCAGGGAGGGCCCTTAATGGAATTAGCATCGAACTAGCTATCGGTTCTACGCTGCGATTGACGGCGGGAATTCTCTCCCCACTTGGTGTGAATTCTGGGTATCCCAATAACCGATCAATCGCCGATTCCAATTCATCATTAAGGGCATGCTCCATCCTACAAGCTGCTGCTTTCACATCACCTCTATAGTCAAGCATACTAACTAGAAAAACCTCCATCAAACACTCGCGCCTTTTGATGCGGGCAGCGGCTGCAACTCCACCTTCTGTTAATGTCGCACCCCGATATGGGATATGATACAGAATCCCTTTCGAAGCCAAACGCTGAACCATCTCGCTACTGGCAGCCTGGCTCACGCCAAGGGATTCTGCAATCCGGCTATTTCGTATCGGTTTCTGCGGATTCTGTACATAGAATTCGTAAAGCGTTTTGAGATACATTTCCTCGAATTCACGAATGGGTTCACTCATCTAATCACCCTTCAGTGCTTTGAATTCACACTTACATGCTGGGCACCTTGCTCGAACGGGACGGCGGGTGAATGGTACCTTCAATTTCTGCTTACAATCGGGGCATAGAATAATATCATCGCTAGAAGAACTAGATTTCTCACTAACTTTTGTTTCTGGCTCAGGCTCAGGCTCAGGCTCAGGATCAGGATCAGGATCAGGCTCAGGCTAAGGATAAGGCTGAGGAGATGG
>CAYYKF010000129.1:0-4328 GCA_964441035.1 uncultured Candidatus Poseidoniales archaeon | reverse complement strand
AAAACGATTTGTGCTTAAATGAACCTGGCCCAGAAACGAATAATGGTTGCCCTGTTGATGATGGTACAGATGTCAATGATGGGAATGATGGTACAGATGTTACAAACGGTACAGACGATGGTACAGATGGGAATGATGACAATCAAGGCTCCAGTGAAACTTCAGAAAAATCAGATAGCGATGATGGGGTTCTGATGATGGTTGGGATTGCAGCAGCAGTTGTGGGGTTGCTTGTTTTGATTCTCGCAACAACTCTTTTCATGCGTTCCCGTGGAGGTGGAGCCGACCCTACTGAACAGGCTTGGGCTGCAGCAATTAGTCCAGAGCAACAACAATACGAGAGTCAATTGGTTGCAATGGGTTACACAGCAGAGCAAGCAAGAGCATACGCCAGCCAGTATTTCCAGTGAAAATAGTATTTTGAATGCCCCCCATAGGGGGGCCTTCACATTCAACGCATAGCGGAGCGGTTATGAAGGGGGAGCAGGTCGGCGGGACGCTCAAGGTGCACCCATATGTCACGCATGCATAGTTCAGGACGCGGTAGCAGCGGCTCCACTAAGCCGAATGTCGACACTGCTCCCGAATGGTCAAATACCGATGAAAAGGAAGTCACCTCACTGATTCTATCATTGGCTGGCGAAGGTCATACACCTACACAAATTGGCACAATCCTTCGTGACAGGCATGCTGTGCCAGATGTTAGATTGGTACTTGGAAAGCGAGTCGAACAAGTTCTTACAGAAAATGGTCATTCTCCAAAATACCCTGAAGACCTCATGAGCCTCATGCGAAGAGCACTTCGGCTCATTGACCATCTTGAAGGCAATAAAAAGGATCTTCACAATGGCCGGCAACTTGAGTTGACAGAAAGCAAGATTCGCCGTTTGGCAAGATATTACAAGAGCGAAAACAAGCTAGATTCTGATTGGGTTTACAAGCGCGAACAACTGCGATTGTTGGTCGAATGAGCGGGTACTTCCGCAATCATGTCTTTGGACCGTAGGCTGAGCACGTAGTTCGTTCGAATGCCCTTGGTCGATTTACCAGCCTTTACCTCCGCAGCACCGATATTGCGGGAGGCCGCACTTAAACTTCGAACAATTCAGTCTACAGTCACACTGCAAAGTACAATTTGTGAGACTGGAATTTTTGCTACAGCGATTATTGAGGCTGCATTTCTAGATGCAGGAATACCCTATCAACGTCGATTTCGGGATTCGGAAGTGGTTGCAGTTCCACCATGCATTATGATTTCTGAAATAATTCAAAACCTTCCTACAGCGATTCCTGATGGCCCATTCCAAATTCAAATCTCCCCTCTCGAAGTTGAGGCGTTAGTTTCCTCCGATGGCGATACGCGGCATGGGGTACTATCAACTGTAGCAATCGCTGCCGCATTGGCCGAATTAATCGAGCCCGATGGTGCGTTGAATCGATTGTTACGACCGTGGGCTTTAGCCGGCAATTGGCTTTCCGGTGCGATGCAGAATACATACGACCCAGTCTATACAGTATTACGTGATTACCTTTCATCAGCAGCATCCATTCGAGTTGTACCCCTTCCTGAGGTACCGGATGTAAATTTAGATGGATTAGCAGCCATCGACTCTGTGGCATTGGATGCGGTAAGAGATCGTTGGGGTCAGTTAGATTTGGAGGGGCGCGCCCAAGCTCTCAGCCATTTAATCAAACTTCAGTTAGAATCAGAAACTCCATCCACTGCGCGCCTTGAAGAGTTGGTTTGGCACAGGATAATGAATACTGGATGGGAAATGGACCTAGCTAGTCAATTGAATGAATTGAACATTCGTTGGCGCAATGAATTATCTCAACACCGAGCAATCGCAAATGAGATGATTGACAAACTGCTGAGGACCGGGCACCTAATTTAGGCTTCAATTCGTAGAGTCTTCCCACAGCCACCACATGGTATTCGTAGAGGGCGCTCATTACTTTCTACGGGGTTGCCTGTGTCACATGCAGGGCAAGTCACACTAGGGATTTCACGATTCAGGGCATCTTCAAAATCATCATCGAGCGAACCTTCACTGAGAAATTGGTCATCATATCGTTTAGGCGAAACGATGGCGATTGGGATAAACAGAATTGTGCTGCTACCCGAAATGGCCATGACGAATGTAGGCGGGAGGGCTGAAAATGCGTATGCAAATAATACCAATCCTGCGAACACCGGAGTAGCAGCGTAGACAAATATGCGTGACCGATATCGAGTAAAACGAAATCCAAGAACAATCGCAGTCACCAAGAGCAATATTGAGACGATTAACGTAATCATTGGTGAAAATAATGCATTTGCAGATACTGTGTATTTCACATCAAAATTATCCTTGGAATCCAGCCCATTGGCCTTAATTACAACTTTGTCCATGATTCCAAAGCGATAGTGTGAAACATCTAATCCTTCAGCCTCAACCTCATAAATTCCGGCTAAAGGACTTGTTGTAAGTTCTACTTTCAGGTTGATATTATCCCAAATTGGAGTATTCAATTGAGGTCGAACGAAATCAGTGATTAACATCAGTCTCTCTTGTCCACTTAACTCAAATATTGTATCGATTCGGATGCTGATTAATTCATCACTGATTCCAACAACGTCGTTTAAATTGAGTTTTACTTCAATGTTCATATCGAACAAATCAGATTCAAATAGTGATTCGGGATTCAATGCCAATGCAGAGTCAATAAATTCCTCCAATTGCCAAGTTGTTGAATATAGATATCTTCTCAATGCTTCTTCTTCTTCAGTGTCTACCCTTCCATTTTGCTGTAAGTCTGTTGGGATTCCAGCATCATCGAGCCCTGCGAAGAAGTGGGATTGGGGTAGTGATTCATTACCAATGTTGTCCATGCCCCAACGAAGCCATTGTGCCATTGCTCCAGTAATCCCAAATTCGACAGATCGTGAAATCGTATCTCCATCATAGTCAACTTTGATATCAACATTCAATTCACTTCCGGCAGTGCGTAAGGGCTCACCAAATTCGTATGTTTGCCCCCCTCCCCCTTCGGCAAATGAAATGTCATGATTTCGCTCAGATTGAATCGGGACATCGCCAGGATTTAGCCAAATAGACAAATTTGCAGCACGCATTCCGTCAATTGCATTAGCACCTGCGGACCACACGAATGGGACCTCAACCCCTCCTTGAACTCTGCTTGGTGTTCGCACATCGGTGATGGTTAATCCACCTACTTTGAATTCAAAATTCTCTAATGACGTCCACATTCGGTCACCAAAACCTGAACGTAAGATGACTGGGAAGAATACTTCATCCCCCACCACAATTGCATTTGGCATTTCGATATCTAATAGAGGCATATCGACTTGCAATGCGCTATCTGTGTCCTCGCCCCATACAAATCGAATTGCAGCATCATCCCCTGGCTGATTGAATATCATGCTACGCACGGAAAAACTAACTTCTATGTCATCAGTCTCTCCGATTATATTTTCTGGTACATCTACATCCACATTGATGGTGCCAACCTGACTGAGATAGGTCCCAGGGTTTCCACTTTCTCCTGTATATGTTGCTGCGCCAATCTTGATTTCAACTGTCGCATTTGCATGCACACCGACTGCATTCTCAACTTCATAATCAATTGAGAAAACCCATGTTGATGCAGGTATAACCGTCGTTTGCCCCCAGTCCTTAAGCGACCAAGTTTCAATTTCTTCTACACCTTGAATCGAAGGCGTAACTGATTTTTCATTGATGCCATTTATTTCAGCAAGGAAAGGGGTCATCGTGGCCCCGTCATTCTCACCAATCATATAGAGTTCAAATTCATTTGATTGGCAGCACACAATTTCTGCAGAGGCGGTGGGTGCTTGCAGGGGAATTGTAGTCAATAGTAGAAGAAGGAGCATTGCGAAGGTGGAGCGTTTGCCAATCTTTTCCATCGTGTGCACCAAGCCTTACGACCGACGGCCTTGATTTGAAACCCACGCACGCGCGCGCATGCGGAAAAACTGCCCAAATCAGCCGTGCAGGTGCACAAGTCGGCGTGTCCCATCAGTTTCAGTTCCCTCAAGAATCGCGAATCCCATTCGCTCAAGTTGGACAACGGTTCCGTCTGGATAATCATTGATTTCAAGTAATCCTTCAGCAGCCACCAATTCGCCTTCTTCTTCAAGCAGCAATACTGCTGGTTGTGCCATATTGCTAGGCAGCCAATGAATAATCGGGGTGTTGCCATAGCGTTCGGTTCGACTGATTTCTCCAGTCCATCCCCCTACCCCTGCCGCCTTTTTGTGGTGTATTCCAATGTCTGCAAAATCCTTCAAACGCCTTGCTTCGCGT
>CAYYKF010000128.1:284-4413 GCA_964441035.1 uncultured Candidatus Poseidoniales archaeon | reverse complement strand
TAGCCATTGTTGGGATTTTTTCATTCCTCTATTTCGTTTTCCTCTTTCCATATTATTTCAGGAAGGATGAAGAGTAGGAATTGACCGCAGTCCTCCATGGAAGTGGGCGTTATTCATGAGGGTGAGCGCACCACCTTCACTTTTGATGCCCCACTCACCATCGCTGAAGTACTGTCCAACATGGGTATTCCACAGAGCACAGTGCTGACTGTTGTCGAAGAACAGATTGTGCCACACACTTCGACCATCACTGGAGATGTCGAAATCGAGCTGATTATTGTGTCCTCAGGCGGCTGATTCATCTCTTCGCTTCAAGATGACTAGCCTTGAATTCTTCTGGAATTTAATTTCTCGTCGCCCGTAGAATTCTGAATAGACTCCATTCAAAATTGCAATTTCATCTCCTGGTTTGATTGAGCGTGCAGAGGCGGGAACTGCGAAACTGTAGGCAACCACTTCGATTCGTCCAGTTCCGTCCTGTATCGTCAATCTCCATTTTGGTTTACCTGTTCCGCTGCGATTTTTTTGCCAAGTTGTATCACGAATGGTCATGACTCTGCCAACCACACTACCCGCAGTCTCAAGCCCGACAATCTCTGCGCCGTCAGCCTCAGAAGGATCAATTATCTCAACCACGGAATCTTTGTCCAACTCGATTGAAGGCGATAGATTCCATTCTGTGGGTCTTCCTCCAGTGATGCGTACATGCACTCCATTCTTGATTCGACGTGTAATTGAAACAGGTTTTGGAACGAAGCAATTTTTCACTTCGATTCGGTCCACTCCCTGCTGAAGATAGAATTTGATCTCGATACCACCTTCGCTATCCTTCATTGGAGTTAATAGTCCATTGACTTCACCACAGATGTCAACTCGAGTTTGGATGTCAGCAGCACTTACAATCGGCCATTTCCTCCCTGCGTGTTCCAATTTGTCCATCTTCGGCAGGTATTCTCTATTCTCTGCGGATGGACAAATCGATTGATAATCACAATTCGCACATCTTGCAAACGGGTCAGAATTTTCTCCAACATACTTCCCTCCGCCCTCAAAGATCTGTAATGGTGCTGGTTCTGCTGGAAAATCTTCAATGTTACCACGATTGACAAATAGGCGCTGATATGCATCTTGGAGCTCAAGATTCAATTCATTCAATCTTGCTTCGTCAGGTGCAACTAGATTCTTGATTACAGATGCTCCTGCATACCAAATACGCAAATCTTCGACCCTGCTTTTTCGTTCATGAGTTGCCCACCAAAGCCATGCATAGATTTCCAATTGTTTGACATAACCCGCAGAGCGGTCATTGTTACCCATTGCTGCTTTGAGGTCGACAATAGAAATTTGACCGTTCCATGAATAGACGAAGTCATATTCCCCCCAGAACCAATGTTCGGGATGTACAGTGCCAAGAGAGAATGTGGCTGCATCTGGGTCGACAAACCATGGTCGTGCAATCTCCCATGCCTCCATCAGCGAGCACTCATTCTTTCCAACTGCAGGATGAGGCTCGCTCCAATCGTATGGATATCCGTCTGGTGCTGGCCATTTCGGTCGATTCCCCTCTCTCCAGTTTTCCAAGTTCGGCCCGCCTCCTTCCTCTAGACATCGTTGTACTTCTTCTAGATGGAAATCAATGGTTGCCAAAACCATCGAGAGCATTCTCTCATCATCGAGGTCTTCACCATTGCCCAAAGCCATGGGGTCATCCTCAAACGCCTCGACATGAACTTGCTTGACTTCAGGAAGATGGACTTCAGCACGTGCACACGCCCATTCACGTAGTTCCTGTAAATCTGCCACTTCTTCCAATGTTGACAACGAAGCAGCAGGCCATTCAACAGCAGTTTGATCTGGACGCCCATCTTCATCGATGGGCGAAGATAGAATGTCCCATTCAGCATCATCTTTGACTAACATCGGCGATTCGCGAAGGATGCGACATACTGTTGATTCAACGATGTGCCCACGCATCATCGCTGGCACACTTGGGCCGCGAAGGAATTCGACTCGACGATGATACCAAGATCTTGGACATGCATCAAATTGGATTAGGCTAGTTGCAGATAATCGCTCAAATTTGCTGACCAACAGCGCATCCTCATCGACAATTTGAACGGGCACGCAACAGGGCTAGAGTTCACCGTCTTTGAATCAATCGGAGAGTCTAAACTTGAACTCAATTCTCAGTCTGATTTGGTAGTGCGCTCTCAATGGTCATCCTCGTATTACGTGAATCGATTCGAAGTTGTGGTGTACCTTCTCGCCATCCCAGCTCAGCCGCCATGACTCTGATTCTGTCTCCAATTTGCAGATTGTCGAAGGATTCGCTCCGTCCAGCTCCAAAGGCAACTAATTCAACCAATCCTGAACCATCCCAGAGGTGTGCAGTTGACATTGACCAAGATTTACCGGACGCTGAAACTCCGCTATTACCACCTCGACTGATCACGACTCCAGCAATATTCGCGCGCGTGGGAATCAAACCCAGGCGACTGACTTCGAGATTTGAAGCATCTTCGGGGTCAAGGATTTGACTCTCTACATCTAGATACAATCGAATCATTCCCCGCCATTGACCTGGAGCCGCATTTACGATGACAACCTCGCCCTTATGCTCATGCAATTCTGGAAATTGTCCTCTCCCCATCTCTTCGATAACTGCGGATTTGTCTCCAACTGTAATCGCAGCTCCAATGACACTGTCACCATAGTGATTAGGAAGTGGGCCCCAGTGGCCATGTAATGCTCCTTTGATTGTGACCCGATTCGGCAACTGAGAAATGGGTGAAAATGGCGCCCCTGCTGGTGTATGTTCAAATGGCGGTATCAGACGATGTAATGGCTGCTCTTTACCACCTCTTGGATAATCACAAGTATCGAGTCCGTGACAAATATCACAGCACAATCTCCCACTGGAATCCGGTTTGTTAGCATCCAACTTCAAATCTTCAAGTGATGCAGCCGCCATTTGAGTATGAATTTCTAGTAGCCGTTCAGATTCAACATCTAAATCTTTGATCAATTCGGCAACGTGAACAAATGCATCTGTGAGGTGCCATGATTTCAGAGACTCTACTGGGCCACATTCGACACGATCTTCTCCACGAGCAGGGTGTTTGCGAGTTTGTTCCCAGAGCCATTGGTAGAATCGAAGTTGGGTTGCGACCCCTGAATGGTCTCTTCCTGAACCTCGATTTGCTTTGATGTCGACAATATCAACACATCCACGCCAACGGTGTGCCATATCGAGTTCACCAGCAGCCCATCCCTCTGGGTGGAATAGACGCTGGGCTGAATCAATTCGAGGATCCTTGGCCCATGGGCGAGAGATCTCCCATGCTTCCCACCAAGTACACGCATCTCCTTGATTCTGCCAACCATCTCCTTTCCCTTCCTGCCAACATGGTGCAGGGGTTGCAAAAGGGTCGCCATGCTCACGGAATATTTCGAGATATGGTCCACCATTTTCTTGTAAGCAAGCCTTTGCTTCCCCAATCTGTAGTTTGATTGCACTTTTGATCATCGCATTCAATTTTTCACGCTTGATTTCATCTGGACTTCGCGTCTCCACTTTCCAAACAGAGTTTGACCATGCATTGTTCAGCCTTTCGCGTAATTCATCAACCAGTGGACGCATTAGTGAGCGTAGCCATTCCTGCAATTCGTCAAGATTGGTAATGGGCATCACATCCCCGTTTTCACCTTCGGCCCAACTTGACAGTCCGGCAGACATACCTTCTGTGTGGTGAGGTCTTTCCATCCAGAGTGAGGTAACTGCTTCTTCAACGATGTGCCCTAGAATCATTTCCGGATGTTTTGGCACCTGCAGCCCCAGTCTTCGCGTGAGGAACCAATCACGTCGACAGCGCTCCCATGTGACCATTGATGAAGCCGACAGCCGCCTACGGCTACGAGCGAAGACCCCAGACGGTTGAGGTATGACAGGCATGAGATCACTCTGCGTAGAAATATTCGCCGCTCGCTTTTTGCTCACGGTCCTTTCGACTATCTTGCTTGTTGATTCGAGGCCTACGACTATCTGGGTCTCTTCGGAATGTGATTCCAACTTGGTCTAGGAATCGATTCATTCCTTTTCGTAGAGGAAGAGGTCCGATGGCTTCACCAG
>CAYYKF010000128.1:0-274 GCA_964441035.1 uncultured Candidatus Poseidoniales archaeon | reverse complement strand
TCAAAGACAAGTAAGGAATCACTTACAATGTCGATAAAATAGATGTCGTGGTCAATAACCATCGCTGCTTTCTCATTGACTTCCATCGTCTTCCTAATCGCTTTCGCGGCTTCCATTCGGGCATTTGCATCTAGGTGTGCACTTGGTTCATCAAGTAGGTAAAGATCCGCTTCCCTGCCTAGACAGATTGCAATACTGACCGCTTGCAACTCACCACCAGAAAGGCGACGAACATCTTGTTCAACCAATTTGTCTACTTGCAACGGGCGTATGA
>CAYYKF010000127.1:0-4576 GCA_964441035.1 uncultured Candidatus Poseidoniales archaeon | reverse complement strand
CTTGGCCGCCCGGAACATGTGCAATACTGGTGGCCTCATCGCCCTGAGAGAATGGAATAATGCTCGTGATTATTTGTCCTGTTGTACCCACGTAAGTGATTCCCCCACTGTTGTAGTGGCCCACAAGAAGACCGCCGCCGAAATGGTACATTGCGCCAGGGAAGATCGGTTCACTGATGGTGTTGTCATCTTCATCGATCTCGGCCAAAAAGCGTAGGTTGACGTAATCATAGCGCGCGATTGAGCCGTCATCCTGCTCAAATCCAATGTAGACGATGTCGTATGCTTCATCGCAGGCGATTGCGACCGGATTGTCGTGCGGCAAACCACCTTGTCCTCCTTGGTTCCAATCGGACAACCAAGTTCCAGAATTCAAATCGTAGCGAGCAACACCACCTTGTGAGCCCCATTGAGCCCAGCGATTCATTGCAATGTGAACGATGTTGTCACAAACACCAAAATCAGCGCCGTACCCTTCTGGAATTTGGCCACTACCAGCATCGTGTACGGTCCACTGTCCCGAAGTACCGTTCAGTTGGAGAATTTTGGAATTTCGATTCCATCCACCGGTACTCATTGTCGATACCCAGAGATCGTCGCCGATGATCTTCATTGCATAGACGGCTTCTTCGACGTTGTTAGGCAGGCCATTGTTCTCCGTCCAGTCTGACAACCAAGAGTTGCTGGAATAATTGTAGCGAGCAATGCCATCTTCAGTGCCAAACAGCACTGCGCCGTCCCATGTGACAATACCTCGAATGGGTCCTTCAATGACGGTAGAATCCCATGAGCGGACAAGATTTCCGCTCATATCGACTTGGTGAATCGGAGTGTCTCCATAGGCGGCATAGAGGTGGCAATTGGTTGGGGTGGGGTGGCAATCTCCAGCGAACTGTGCGTTAACTCGTTCGACTTGGCCGCTCCCCTCAAGGGAGTCCATCCAACTGTCGCTGGAATGGTTCCATCGAACCATGTGTCCACTCTCCCACCATTGTTGGGATGGTGAGATGCCGAAGTGAATAACGTCGCCAACAGCCCCCATCCCGTGGACCAGAGCTGTGTATCCCTCTGATGCACCAACATCAATCGATGATTGTTGGGTTCGGGTGAAAATGTTGTATCGGTAGACATTGTCATTTGAACTGAAACCATTATTTCCAAATCGAGATTGGAGATAGTAAAGTGTGGTGCCAATGATGGCCAATTCAGCCGGTTCTTGATTGGGTAATTGCAAACCGCCTCCATTATTACCTAAATCCCAATCTTCTTCCAATGTCTCGTTAAAGACATCAATCAGGTTGAGTCCCATGTCACCTCCAACCCAGATTCGATTTGGATTTGTATCCAATACCATGGCGGTAATACCATTACTTTCAATCAAATTAGAGTTAACTGCATCCCATGGAGATAACCATTCGTCGGTAGTAAGATCATAGCGCAGAATTCCCATTCCATCATACCCAAGATAGGCAACATCCCCAATAACAATCACTTTTGCATTACCACTGGCAACGCCAGCCTCCCATGCCTTGATGACTGTATCATTCGCAATGTCAATGACACCCGCGCCTTGAACTCCTCCCACCCACATATTACCTGAGATGAGTTCTATGGATTGAGCGAATTCACCAGGTAGGCCATCTGGATTATTATCCCAGCACTGCTGAAATTGTAGAGAAGAACGGGTCCATTGACAAACTCCGGTTTCAGTGGCAGCGTAGATGTATTGGTTGTCAAAGTCCCAGTCGTAGAACTCATCCGCAAATTCATTGCCCGTATTCCCCATATTTGTCCAGCCAGCCGATGTGTGTTGCGCGCCACCGTTGTCTGTTCCAACTAGAACTGTTCCTGAACTAATGACTGCTAATGAGCGGACATTGTTTGATGGAATCTGATTGTTTCCACCACCTGGGCCTCCACCACCTGTACGTTGCCAAGTGTCGGTTTGCTCTCCTGTTGTAAGGTCATATACGATTACACCGTATCCATATAGACCAAGATAGAGGGTATTTCCATCAACTGCAATTGGCATCGAATCAACATCATCCATTCCGGTTGATGTCCAAGGATTTAGGCGAGTTGAATTTACAACATCGATTCGTTCAATTCCGTCATTAATGGTGCCTGCGTATGCAATCCCTCCGCGGACTGCCAAAGCGGTCAAATCATTCGAATTTAGGCCATTGAATTCTGTCCAACTTTGTGCGACGGTGGCATTGCTTGGATCTATTATGGATAGGCCTGCAAATGGGTGTATGGCAACAATTTGACCTGTACCTGATTCGTATGCCATGTCACTTACTTCATCAGAAGATAAACCATCAGTTGTCTCCCATTGTGCTGCTCTCTGTGACAATATTTGAGTGCCATTAATCGAAATTTGGATGATGCCTGCATCTTGAGTGCCGATGAAAATATCTGTTCCATCACTCATTATACAAACAACATCGCTTGCATATGGATTGCCACCACCTGTAAGTGGATTCATCCATCGATTTTGATTCAAATTGAAGCGTTCGATTTTTTCTCCAGCAGCGATGTAAACTATTCCATTCAACTCAACAGCATCTTGCATGTTATCTTCGCTAGGGCCGGTTGCAAGTACCATCTGATTCCAAGTGCCCTGGTTTGCACCATGTCCTGGCATGTGAGGATGAAGAATTGTAAATTTACCCGAGCCATCCCCTACCAGAACTGTGGCATGCAGAGGTGCTCTGGTACCTCCACTTGGCCAAGGAATCAAGGTATTGCCGGAATCACGTGGTAGTGAGAGGTCTTGCATGGTGTAGGCTGACGAGAAAGAAAAACTCGTTGTGTTGTAGGTATGGGTGGTGTCGCCAGCCAGAATGTGTACCCATCCATCTACCGCTGAGAGAGATACAACCTCATTGCTCGCAAGCCAATTCCCATCAGTCCAAGTTGCAAGCCAAGAGTTGGTCACCACATCCCGGCGGGCAATACCTGAATCTGCTGTGGCAATCAATAGATGAGTTCCTGCCATCTCCAAATCTCTGATATTGTCACTAGGCAAGTTGTTCTGTGTATCGTAATGCTGTGCTGCACCATTACTTGCATCATAATGATACAGGCCTGATCCTTCTGTTGCTATCCATACATCTGTGCTAAGTACCAGCAAGTCAGTTGCAATATTTCCGCTACCGACTGCCAAATCAGAAACTCGAGTCCATGCCACAGATGGTGTGCCTGCATTATTCTGGTAGGTGCCAGAATACAACCCATCACCATCAGATGCCCAGAGTGTTCCAAAACCCGCGTCCGCTAGGGCCGTGAATGATAATCCAGATGTTTCAATCTCACCTAAGTAACCTGAATCTGATAGAGAATATGCGTGTAGATGAGTTTCTTCATCATCGTCAATTGAAGAAACAAAGATGACTTGATTGGTATCATCGATTGAAAATGTATAGATTTCTTCGTCCATATCAAAGATTTCTATCACAGGAGGATTGTTTTGCGAATCTACTTGAATCAATGCGTCCCCTATTGCAATGTACAAGCGTCCATCAGATGGATGGACATCGGATTCAACGACGTTTACATCAATCCGTTGCATAGACACATAGGGGTCCGCAGGACGAAGGGCTTCGATGACAACATCAGTGACTGTTGCTCCACCTGGAAGCACCCAACCAGCATTTGCATCGCTATTAGGTGAGAGGCGCCCGCTGTGAGGGTCGGATCCATCGAAATTGTTTTGTTGGCCAAGAGTTCCAAGACCCCGCCAATCTAGAATACTGGCTGGTGCATCAGGTAACAGAATTTGTGGTTGATCTACCCACAATCCATCTGAACCATTTACACGAATTTCGAAGGTTAGATTGTCAAGTGTGGCCCCTGGCGCAAAGTCCAACAGCAGGTTACCGGTAGCTGTTTGTGAATTCACACCGGAATGAGTAGCGTTCAATTGAATCCAGCCAGTGTCGTTTTGACCTTCAGATCCCCATTCGGCTACAACGCCAGCATGTGCAGTTACAATCAAAGGCGAACCCATGGGTAACCAAGACGCCAAAATCATGAGGCTTACAAGCACCAATGCACGCTGTTTCCCATCAGCACGCGCGACGGGACAGGGACGAATCATAGCACCAACGCTCGATGTACTACATTTGAAGGTCTTGGTTCGTTGAGTCGATGGTATACATAGTATACCAGAGAAGAAATATCTTGTTGAATTATCTCAATTGAACCATTAATTGTACATTCAGGGCATTCCTATGGGGGAAAGGGGATATGCAACATGTTGGACCGATTGATTAGAGGGCGCAGAAATGAGCGATGAGCAACTCCGTAAGGATGCGCTAGAATACCATTCTTCAAACCCCCCGGGTAAAATCACTGTTGTACCCACGAAGCCACATTCAACCCAACGTGAGTTGTCATTAGCGTACTCTCCAGGGGTCGCATATCCATGTCTTGAAATTGAACAAGATCCTTCAAGTGCAATGGAATACACTTCGAAAAGCAATCTTGTCGCTGTGATTAGTAATGGAACTGCAGTACTAGGGCTTGGAAATATTGGAGCCTTGGCAAGCAAACCAGTGATGGAAGGCAAGGG
>CAYYKF010000126.1:0-4642 GCA_964441035.1 uncultured Candidatus Poseidoniales archaeon | reverse complement strand
GAATCTGAAGATGTTCCACTTTCCCAATCGTTCCGATTAGAATCTGTTACACTATTCCAGCCGGTTACAGAAGCACCCGAAATCGTCATCTCGGCGGAAGTCACCTCTGCACCTATTGGCATAGACACCTGAATGTTTCTTGCGGGAGTTCCAGTTTGGTATAGCGCAATTGCTTCTGTCGAACCATCTGCAAATGTGTACAAGTGACGGCCACCAGAACTTGATTCAGAAACAATGTTTGACAACTCTGTCTTCGTATGAATAGAATCGCTCAAAGGGGTTGACCAAACTGAAAACACGAATAGCAATACCATGAGAATCGAGGGGATTCGCGCTAACACCTGGTTCGTCACAGACCCACCTCCATAGGAGGTGGAAAACAATCAAACGTATGAATCCAACTCCTACAAGTCAGCGTCAGAATTTTCTGAAAAAACGGCTAAATGGTAGCTCTGTCATCATATCTAAGCGGAGAACCATCATTTCCACGGATTCCATCTAACATGTCGTCATCGATTTCGAACCAATCATTGGCCCAATCGCCGTCTGTGTCAAAATTCAGTGGATCAGTCCCATCAGCAACATTGTCTCCATCGATATCCAAATTCCACCAACCCCAGACATATTCTCCATCCCCAGTATTTGGGAATTTGTCGAAGGTACCGAATCGCCGTTCCCAATCATCTGTCCAATCTCCACGGCAAATATCGTCGTCGTCAGAGGGGTCCGTGGTAAAATAATCGAGGTCATTATCATCCAATATCTTGGCATACAAGTCGTCTGTCTCATTAATTCTATACATTCGGAAATAATTCCTGTAGATGTCATCAGATTCACCAATATGGAGCAAAAATGCTCGTAATTGCCACCACTCTCGTACTTGCTCACCGTCATACAATAGAGGAGTTGAACGTACTTGGGTGGCTGAATAAAGAGTCGTATTACCATAGTATTCTTGGAAATTATTGTATGGAATATAGATGCATGGAGCACCAGATGTCGAACAATCCCAACCGCCATCATTGTCAGGATCTTCGAGTGCATCGGATGGATCCCTTGGGTCAAATGTGGCCCATGTCCACTCTAGATTAGGTCGGGTTAGGATAAGTCCTCCACCTGTGTCTATACTCACATTGAGTGGTTTGAGCAACTTATCTTCATCATTAGGGGGGTCGAAAATCAAATCTTCCCAAACAACTCTAATTTGGCGATAAGTGGACCAGTTGTCCTGATTCTCATTCCATCCCTTAGAGTACTCATAGAAATCTGGGAGCATGTCTCCATCTGTATCATCATCGAGTGGATTTGTACCAAATTTGTACACTTCTCGCCCATCCAACAATGCCCAATTATTGTCATAACCAGTTGTTACTCCTCCCGATTCTGTACGAGTCATGAGCACAGAATCGCCATCTGTATCATTGGCAATGGGTAGTGTACCAATATTCCATTCCTGTAAATTTGTGAAATAAAGTGGGCTATTACCTGGAGAAATCTGAGAATTTATGTCCCAGGGTGTGAATGTGCGATCTTGCCAATCGCCCTGTAGAGCAGGCATATCACCTAAATTACGGACATACCAGCCATCTGCATCAGGGTCATAATCGGCATCGAGTGGATTGACTGGATTCAACGCCCATCTCAGTGAAAGTACGGGCAATGTTTCGACATATGTGGAATAACAGAATTCCCAGCCGTCAGGCATACTATCTCCATCAGAATCTGGGTGCATAGGGTCAGAAATTCCAACTAGACTGAAATTCCAATTCTCTGAGTAGGCTTCGTTGATTCTTAGCATCCTTTCACTACTCATAATGTCCTTCCCAACGAATAAATCGTACAACTGCCCCCGGGCATGATTCCAATCATATCCTAACTCCTCCTGATATGCAATAATTGCATCACGACCGTATGACATAAGCCCGAGCTCTGAAGGTACGGTAAACCTTTGATCCCACTTACCATAGATTCTAGCCTCATATTCTCTAAGATTGGTGTACCGTTCATCTTGTGAAATTATTCCATCTGAATTACAATCCCAAGAATCGTTATCTGAATCATAATCAATATCTTCAGCAGTTAGTGGGTTCATCTCCCACTGGGACCCTTCAAGGTCCCATTCAGTAAACCAATACTCATATCCATCTATCATCTGGTCGTTGTCAGTATCGTTGTCGGTAGGATCACTGATTCCCAATATTGCAGATAGCAATGGAGGAGGTGGTTGATTCTTGTCTAATAACCAATCCAGGAATTGATCGCTCACAATCATAGCTCGATTTCCCTTGGAGAAAAGCATAGAGGATATTCGATTCGTTGCAGCCACTTCATTGAGTTCAAATGCTTCCTCCCACATTTTCGGAGCATCCCAAGGTGAGAGACCGCCGTTAGAAGGATTGTTATTCGTGAGGTTTAATTCTTGGAGATCTGTCAATGCATCCTGATCTCCATCATAATGGCCATCGCCTGCAACCAATGGATTTAGTGTCCAGACTTCATCAGATTGATTCCATTGTGTGAAGAGTACTTCCAACCCGTCTAGGAGGCCATCGCCATCGGTATCTGGATTATTTGGATCGCAAGTTCTTCCACTTCGATTATTCTGTTCGTCATCAACAAACTCACCAAATGAAACCATACTTCCTGCAGAATCCCAAATTTGTAGAGATATTACATTTCCAGAACCATAAATATAGTACTGCGGAGATGTTTTCTCTGGATTAGTTTCCGAATAAATTGGATTGATTGAATTGTATTCTTCCCAATTAGTCATCCCATCGCCATCAGTATCACCAATTGAATCCATTTCCATCACAGGATTCAGTGTCCAATCATCAGCAAAAGTATCCCAACGTGCGAAGAAAATTTCCCAACCGTCAGGCATTCCATCGCCATCGGTATCACTGCTAAGTGGATCACTTGAACCGTCATCCATTGATGGAGCTAGAGGTTGATCATCCAGCACTTCTTGAGTTACAAAGAAACCAAATGGTTCGACCGCCGAACCGTTCCATGACTCATTGAATAGGGATGTCGTGAATGCTAAGGAATTACCCTCAGAGTCAACATCTCCGAGCATGATTAATCTGGATACGTGATATTCCATCCAATTGTTCAGCATTTCATCATCCGACAAAATACCATCGTGATTTACATCATACCCATCTCCATCTGGGTTGTTACCTGCATCTGAGCCATTTAGAGGATTGAGACCTTCTTGAGCTGGTGACCATGAGCAAGTATAGCGCGCTTCCCAACCATCTGGAAGGCCATCTCCATCTGAGTCGATTAGATTCGGATCTGTGTCTACCCATGTTGATGCACCTTCAGCGGATTCATTGTGCGAAGGAAGCCCTTGAGCGGAAACGAGTAAGCGAACTTGCTGCCATTGATATTCGCAAAGATTCGAGAGACCATCACCATCAGCGTCTTCGAACGCATCATTCGGATTGGTGGGGTCTAAAGACCAATCATTTCCACCGGTGAAACTCTGTCCAATCCAACGACGATACTGAATCTCCCAACCGTCAGGCATTCCATCTTGATCTGTATCTTGGTTCGTTGGATCCAGAGTACTGTCGGTACCTCCTCCTGCTCCAGAATTCGAGAAACCAGAAATGTAGGTGTTACGAGCTGCTTCGCCAACTGCTTCTTCACACAGATATTCGCTATTCAAATAATGACAAGTGAAATTGGTATGTTCAAGGAAGAAACCCCAATACTCTTCACCATCTAACAAACCATCTCCATCGTTGTCTGAAATGAGGGGGTTTGTACTGTTCCAGCCTTGTGCAGTTGATGCGACATATCTGAATTCATCTAAGTTCGTCCAATTTCTATCGAAATAGTCATCGATATCAGGGTTGAAATTCACTCCATCTGCATCGGGATCTTCATCGCGATCATACGGATTTGTGGGGTCTAGACCATAGATGAATTCCCAACCGTCAGGCATTCCATCTGCATCTGAGTCGTTTGACAAGGGGTTAATCAAAGCAATATTGGCATAATTCCCTGGATCAAGGGCTGCGAATAGCATTAAAGTTCCATTCAGGTCCAGCGTGCAGAGATCTGCAATCTTGCCTGGGATACGTGTATTGAATGGATTGACACCCGTGACTCGATCGTAATCGCCATCAAGAACCCAAGTACCCCATTGAGAACCTATGATTATTCCATCATCTGTTGGTAAAATGACTTGAATGTTGTTCGCATCTCTCTCCTCGGGATAGTCCATTCTATCGCGTGAGAAAGCAGATTCGGGGTTATTGACTCCTGCAATTAAATCGAATTGATGGACGCCTCCAAGTGTACCCACCCAGAGGGTTTGAGGGCTGCTAATTTTACCCTCTGAATCTCTTGGACCATCTACAACCAGTGATTGAACTACTGCTGCAAGTGAGTTGTCAAACGCATCAGCGGCAACCACGAAATCTTCAGCATTGGACTTGTCAAAAATCCAAGATGAATCAAAACCACTGGCGAAATCAGAACTATTTGCCATCAATAGGCCATTGTCTGTGCCAACGAAAAGATGTGGGCCCGCTCCGGTCACGACATGGGTCATCGTAATCACGGTGGCATTGTCACCCTCTTGCAATGCTGTGGTGAGCTGCTCGATAGAGGTCAATCCACTAAGACG
>CAYYKF010000125.1:0-4746 GCA_964441035.1 uncultured Candidatus Poseidoniales archaeon | reverse complement strand
GCTGTTAGTTCCCGCACTTCCATTGCTATTTGAGACGCCAGCAGCCCCTCCAGCCCCTACAATAATTTGATGGCTGGCATCAGGAACCATAGTGTACGTCCCCGTAATATAGCCTCCAGCGCCACCGCCTCCGGGTCCTTCAGCGCTATCGCTAGCACCGCCCCCGCCTGCTGCAACCAAAAGATATGAAACCGAATAAGGGTTCCTTGATGCTCCCGCCGCCAGCATCATCATAATCCCTGACATTAGGTCAGATTCCCAGAAATCGCACAAACCGTGCCGGAAATAAAGAGAATAGTAGCTATGCCGCGAGTTTTTAAGGTTACCGTTGCCTGATCTGCGTCAGTGCCTGCTTTGTAGGCCGTTGCTATCGTGCAAGTAATGGTCGCGCTGCTGGCCGTGTTGTTAAATACAGAAACGGCGTCTCCCGCGCTAAATACTGAGTTAGGAATTTCAATTTCCCCGTTTGCTCCAAGCTCAATAAAATTACCTACATCGCCGGCCACTAGGACGTAGTTTGCAGTTTTCGCTGTTCCGCTTTGTGGGATTGCCCGCACAGCCCCATCGCCATCAGTTACCGTAGTGAATGTTCCCGCTGCGGCTGCATTAGCTCCTATAGTAGTCCCATCTATTGCGCCGCCGTCTATGTCAACAGTGAGGCTTCCGGCTAACTGATCAGTTCCTACAGCATCGTCATCTATTTTGTCTTGATTTACCGCGTCATTGGCTATCTTGGCTGTAGTTACGGCACTTGTGGCTAGCTTGGCTGTAGTAACACCATCGCTGGCTCCCGTGGAGTCTGCAATTTTTGCGGTAGTAATGGCGTTATCTGATACCGTGCCGACAATGCTATTGATTGCCGTCATGCTCATAACTTCAATTGATGCGCTGCTAGGAGGGGCGGCACTGAATGTCAGTGTGGTTCCTGACGTCGTATAAGTGTTTTTCTGCTGGTACACACCGTCAATATATATAAAGGTATTCTGCTCTACTGAAGGGTCTAGGGATAGCGTGAATGCTGTAGTTGACCCGTCCCCTGTATAGTTGTTTGTCGTTAGATTAGCACCACCGCCGCCAATGTCTCCCCACTCTGTCGTATACCCCTCAAAGCCTCCTGTGGAGCTGTTATATCGAAAATATCCAGCAGCAGGAGATCCCGGTCTTTGAGCGGTTGTGCCTGTTGGTATATGCACCGCATCTGTGGCAGAACCCGCATCCAAGGAAACATCAGGAGTAGCATTGAGAACCCCCACACGATTATTAGTGCTATCAACTTTAAGCGTGCTGGTATCAACCGTTAAATCGTTAGATACCACGCAAGCGGTTATGGTCAAGGACGCAACCGTGTTCCCTGATTGAATTTTATCTGTGTTTAGGTTCGTAAAGTTAGCGTCAAGCTCAGTATTTGTGAGCGGAGAGCCTTTTCCTGACCTAGTAACAATAGTTGACATGGGCTATTCCTATGATGCAGTTACAGTTATAGTCCACGTGACATTTAATGAATCAGAGGCCCCTTTTGTAACCGCGCTGAAAACACTTCTGCAAAGCATGGTGCCAGATGTTGCTGCATTGAATATACCCGCCTCTGTGACAGTACCCGTAGCGTCACCCGCTTCAAACGTGCAAGTATAAACAACATTAGCCGCCGTAACCGTGGAGCCATCCAGAGCCTCCCTGCTTCCTAGCAACGTCTGTAAGTCTGTGTCGCCAGCCGCTGCCGCTGTAGTGCCTGATCCTAATGCCATATGAGACATTACCGCTTCACTGGTTCCTACCAGCCTGTCAAGTATTGCATTCAGGCCAGTATTTACTAGCAAGTTCTTTTCTTTCCTACGCTCTTTTACGTTCCCATCTTTATCTCTGAGAACGATTTCAAGCTCTCCTTTAAAACCACCTGAATCGCTAAAAGCCATCTTTTTTTATCCTCGCTTAAAAGGTATATTTTGAGCCGATATAGTCATCATTAAAGTAATCCGGACCACAGTAATCTTGACTTAAAATAACTCCGCTGTCACTTGTTCCGAACGCATTAGCTAATATCTTAGTTGTACCAAACCCAATAGAATCAGTGAAGTTCGCCGCATTAGCGAGAAGCTCTGCGGGCGTAAATACAGGCTCTCCGGAAAAATTAGCTGCATTGCTTAACGTCTTGCCAAAGACTATCGCGTGGCTATCAGAGAAAGCTGCATTGTTTACAAAGGCTATTTCCTTTATAAAACGCCCGACCTTTACTACTGCCTGCAAGCCCTTGCTGACCGTAGCGCTAACTAATCGCTTGGCAACCGTTACAATAGTCAGATTGCCGGTTGACATTAGAAGTCCGCTCTAAGGGTGAAGTTAATTACCTCGTAGACAGTCTCAACAGAGCTATCAGCAAAAGTAACCTCAACTTCCCCTTCGTATTCCCCCGCCGCTTGATCCAAGTCTCCGCTTCCAAAAGTAAAAACAACTAGGCCGTTCGCTAAATCCCCCTCTGCCCCTGTGAGCGTAGCTAAAACGGTAGTAGTCTCTGCCGCCCTGAATTTGAGCCTAGTGGTGGCTGCGGACAGATTAACAGCAAGCCCCGTGTCTTCCCTCGTAACGGTTACTTGTATTTGAGGGCTGGTGTCATCTTTGACCAGCAGAATGCTTGCCATCTAATTCCTCCCCTCAAAATATGTGATGAAGAATATTGGTCGCAATCAATATTCCATAAATGCCCCAGACCATATTTTCTAGCCTATTAAAGCGGGTTTGCCCTGAATCCAGACGCTCCTCTATTCTTTTGTACCTCTCAGCGCACTCTCTCTCATGCGCTCTTAGCTCTGCGTCAACACCAGCAACAGTAACCCTGCCCATTATTTAGCCTTGGGAGCCGCCTTTTTCTTGGCCTTGGGTTTCGCTTTGGCTTTGGGCTTAGGTTTGGGCTTTACCTCTGCTTTCACCGTTGCGGTTTCTTCTGGCTGCACAACTTTGATTTCCATGGCCCAGCCATTATCTGCAAAGGTTTGCATCAATGACTCCAGCCAAGGCTCATCAGCATCAACCAATTCATCCTTACCATAAAGACGGGTAGCCGTGCCTTCCGCATTTGATGTTCCCGCCTTCGGGACCATTATCTTGTATTTCATTAGCTACTCCAAAGAATGAGGGGCAGTTAAGCCCCCCTTCCTTTTTTTGGCGTTATCGGATAGTAATTGAATCAGTATCCGAATTATGGCGCGGTGTGCCAAGAATCACCTGTGCGGCAATCGGCGTCCCATTTGAGTGGGTGCCTGTAAAGTCAGCAACCACCCTAATGTACCGTGACCCGCCAATATATCCGATAGTGGATATTTGAGGTGTTTCAGCGTTCGCATCCAACGTGCTGAAGATTCCGCTACTATCTACCGCTCCATCAGTTACTGACGTATTGCTAGTAACCGCTGTATAGGTAGAGTCATCGCTAGATTCTTCCAGTTTGAAGTCAATCTTAACTGAAGAACTCAGTGTGTCACCTTCAATACCAGTTGGAACAACAACCATTGCAGACTCATAACCCTGCAAATCAATGCCTGTTCCATTGGCGTCAGAAGTACCCACAACTGGGTTTATCGTGTTAAGGACTTTTAAGCTATTAGCTATGTCTTGCATTAGTGAGCCCTCCTTAAGCCGATACTTTCTGTTTGCGGATGGCCTCAGCTAATACAACCTGTCCACCTACCCTACGTCTTGCGACATAACGCACGTTTCCAGCCGTTGCCTGCGTGAAGTTGTCTCGCTGTACGCTAAGACCCACGCGGTCAACAATAGTATAGGCCTGATTGAAGTCACCAAATACAATCGGATAGGCATTTGCAGCCACATCCGGCATATCGGTAGCCTCAACGTAAGGCTGTCCTAGGATTGTGTTCGGAACACCAGCGGTCAGCATCATTCCAGCTTGGAAGACATACTGCCCAGCCGTATCCTTGAGCTTACGAATATCCGCAAGCGTAGAACGGTTAAAAACGAAGGTTCCGTTTTGGCCGTACTCAGACTTCACGGCATGAACTAGGCTAATTAAGCCGTCAGCCAGCAAAGTTGAAGCGTGGCCTGATGCCGTTTCACCAACATCACTATTGGTAAGAATACCTTCTGGCTGGTTAATGGAAGTGCCATCAATAAAGCCAGCGCCTTCGCCCTTAGCGAACTGAGTAGCAAATTCTTGCTGCATCTCAGCTTCTAGGTCAAAAACAGAGTCCTCTAGCATCTGGTTAGAAATATCCACCAAAGCGTAAAGCTCATGTGTAGGAATCTCTTCCATTCCAACCCTGTATCCAGTGGTTTCTGATCTAGTACCTACTTCTGCCGTCCATTGAGCGGTAAATTGACCCGTTCTTTTGGGGATCTGAATAGAACGCTGGCCTGTAGACCGTATCCTAGAAACAGATCGCAGAGGTGATATTTCAGTAACCGCCTTGATAAGCTCACGGATATACTCAGGAGGAGCCAAAAAGCCAACAGTAGTATCATTGCTTACTGTCAGAGCCTTTAATTCCTCTGGGTCACATCCTTCCTTACCCTTGCGAAGCAGCATGTCAAACGCCTTCATAGCGCGATCAACATCTTGTGTTTCAATGCCTGCCTGCGGGCGCTTCATCACTGTTTCGAGGGAGTCTAAACGATCCCCCATTTGATCTTGAGCCTTGGCCTGAAGAGTCATCTGTTGATTCAGATCCTCTTGGCTGTCCAGTTTCGCTTCCAGCTTCGCTAGTTTCTCGTCCAGAAGTGGGTCAGGGGTGCCTT
>CAYYKF010000124.1:0-4759 GCA_964441035.1 uncultured Candidatus Poseidoniales archaeon | reverse complement strand
GGGCGGTCGTGCTGATGCCATAGAGCGTATCCTGTTCGGGCGCCTGCGCTACAGATATTCGTGTGTGAATTATGGCCATCTACGCCCCACGCCTTGAGGACGCGATTGGTGTATCCCTCGTGCCCTGGTCGTCCAACATGATAGACGACGCGATCCTTCGCACCAGTCTTCAGTGATGCTCGAATCTTTTCTGCGATTTCATCTAAGGCTTGATTCCAAGAGATTTGCTCCCAACCGCCTTCACCACGAATACCAACTCTCTTCATTGGGTGCAGGATACGTTCTGTATCTTGAATTTGGTTGATTGTCGCAGGACCTTTGGCACAATTCCGGCCACGTGAACCAGGATGGTGGGGGTTTCCTTCAAATTTCTGTACTTGTCCAGTATCTTTGTCAATATATGCCAGAAGACCGCATGCTGATTCACAATTGAAGCACGTTGTTGGCACTAGACTGTAGCGTTTCTCTACCTTTTCAGGCCAAGCATTTGCATCCAACTCAACATGCTCGTTCCAGTTTTCAATATCTGGAAATTTACGAAGTGGGCCGCTGTCTCCATCACTATACTCTCGCTCAGGGATTCGTGGGATGATTCCCAATTTTTCAGAAATTCGTTCGATAAATGAGCGTTTGATAACCATGAATTCACCTCACAATAGTGGCTCCAATTGGGGTTCTATGATTTCGCGGTGATTGACATAAGAGGTCAATACGAGTAATCCCACGCCAACTAATACCACAATAAATGCAGTTGAATCAAATGTATTTGCCAACAAGGGAGTTGCAATCATGAATACACCCACTGCGATTGCTATCATCATCAATGTGTGCTCCAGTGAAATCTCAAAGGTGCTCTTCTCTGCCCATTCAGTTCGACCTTTTCCTTGACGAAGAAGGAATCCAGTATAGATGCCGCTCATCCAAGCGAGTGGAATGCCGAAAGCAGCCAGCCCAACATGGCAAATCCAAGGTCCACCTAACAGCAATGCTACAAGATGCAATGTAAGAACAAGGCCGTAACCCAGTAGCAAATAGGCGCCCTTGACAAGCCAGGAAGACCAATTTGGACGTAGCAAGACATAGAGGAAACGCTCGGGACGATCTAGGTCCATGATGAGCAAGCCACCGGTAATTCCAAGCATGGCAAGGCTCAGCAATACGAAGCCCCCGATTAGCACCTTTGGAGCGATTCCTAGTAAGACTGTGACGAGCATGAATAGCATGTAAGGTCCTGTAGCAATGGCTTTGGTTGTCAAATAAGCAGAGACTTCCCAGCCCCACAATATACCCTTGCTCGGCTGATCATATGCACGCTTAGCCTTCGGAGAATCATCGGCCAATGTAGACATCACATCTCGGATAATCGCTTGGTCTCTAGGGGCTGCAGATTTTGCCTTCTTCTCAAGAGCCAATTGGACTAGCATCGAGGGAGTGTCGGCCTCACCTAGCCTCGACTCTGCATACTTCGCGAAGTGTCCCACTCCAAATGCCTGGTCTGTCCACATTCCGGTACCGGTGACTTCAGAGGCAGAAGGGTCCAACATCTCATCACTGGTTTCTACATAGTAGACATTTGGTTTGGTTCCAGCTTCCTCTTTTCGGACCTTTACATCATGTGTTGACACCATTTGTGAAATTGTAGAATTCGGGTCATCAAGGTCTCCTGAGACAATTGATTCAGTTGGGCAAACAATGACACAGGCAGGTTCGTATGAATTCTCAATTCGATGAGCACAATAGTTGCACTTCGCCGCAGTTCCGTGATTGGGGTCGATGTAAAGCGCATCGTAAGGACATGCTTGCATGCAGGACTTGCAACCAATACAACGATCATCATCAAAATCAACGATGCCATCGCTGCGAGTGAACAAAGCGGTCGTTGGACAGATTGTTGTACACGGAGCATCTTCACAATGGTTGCAACGATGTACACTGAATTCACGCGAAGATTCTGGATAGGTTCCAGTTTCAATATACTTGACATGCGTTCGATTGACACCGATGGGAACATCATGTTCAGATTTACAAGCCACTGTACATGCATGACAGCCGATGCAAGTGCGATTGTCAATGACAAATCCATAATTCACCATAGTATACCGTCCGCGCTCATTGTGTGAGTATGAGCCGCCGAAGGCGGCTCGGACTTCAACGCTTGCGACTATTCTGTTGCATCTTCGGCTACTGAACCGAGGTATTCAGGTAATTCGACGCCTGCCATCTTGGCCACATCATGCATTGGCGGTAGTGTCTGAACTAGGCTGCTCACGAAATTAGACGTGGCTCCTTTTCCCTCTGCATCCACCCCTGAATCCCATACTGTAATCTTGTCAATCTTGAGATTCTTTACAGCCTCAACTTGAGCATTGACCATGTGTTCAATCTTCTCTACCATCAGTAGCGTTGCTGCTGCTTTAGCATCACCACCAGCACTCTTGACCAGCATATCGTATCCAGACGCTTTCGCAGATAGGACCTTCTGTACACCCTCTGCTTCTGCATTATATCGTGCAAGGATTGCGTCCGCCTCACCCTGAGCAATGCGGCGTTGGCGCTCAGCCTCTGCTTCGGCAGCAATTTCGATTTGTGTTTTTGCAATCTCTTCACGCACAATTTCTTCGGCTTTCAATCGCTCTTGTTCCAGTAGGTACTGAGCCTTCTGGACTTCCATCTCTGCAGTCCTTGCAGCGACTTCAGAACGGCGCATTGCTTCTGCTTCTTTCTCTGCAAGTCCGGCGTTGTAATTTGCGATTTCTGCCTTGGAACGGTTTTCACCTTCAATTGCGAGTGCTTCTTGTCCTTGGACGAAAATTCGTTCATCGGCGCGGGCTGCCTTCTTTCCTTTCTCGGATTCAGCCGCAGCTTCAGCCACACGAATCTCACGCTCGCGATCTGCATCCGCCTTGCCAATCTCACCATCTCGGTCTGCGATGGCTACATCTGCCTTTGCAGCGTTGACTGCAGTTGCAGCTGCCTTCTTGCCAATGCTCTCAATGTAATCGGAATCATCGGTAATATCTGTGATATTCACGTTGATGAGATACAGTCCAAGTTTGTGCAATTCATGGCCTACATTGTCACGAATTGATTCAAGGAAATTGTCACGATCTTGGTTGATCTGCTCGATGGTTAGAGAAGCAACTGTCAAACGCAATTGACCGAAGATAATCTCGGATGCCATCGACTCAATCTGTGCAGGATTCAGATGCAGCAGACGTTCAGCTGCATTGTTCATGATGATTGGGTCTGTACTAATACCAACTGTGAAGGTTGATGGCACGTGAATTCGAATATTTTGCAATGACAGTGCATTTGTCAATGGGATGTTAATTGTCATTGGAATCAAACTGAGTTTCTTGTAATCTTGGATCAAGGGCCAAACTAACGTTGCACCACCATGAATACATCTTGAGGCGCGTCCACCTTTGACTTTACCAAATACCACGAGAATCTCGTCGGATGCACAGCGTTTGTAGCGAGTGACTAAGATAATTAGTCCAAACATACCTACTAGTACAGCTCCACCCATTACTCCAATTAACCAACCTGCAGCCATTTTTTCACCTCAATCTTCTCCATCTGATAATTCTTCAACAATTAATGTTGAACCAATTGTCTCTACGACTCTAATTAGCGTACCAGTGTCTAAATGCTTAGACTTGTCTTTGGCCCTCGCCGTCATTGTTCTCAGTGAACCCTGCACTGGAACCTGTACTTCGCCAGTTGAACCTGCGCGAATTCGAACATAGACTTGGCCCTCTGAACCAATCGCCTCTTCATGTTTCATTGTACCATCTGTCTGAAGGTTGACAATACCTTGCATCATAATCTTGACAGCATACATTGAGGCTGCAGAAGCAAGGCCACCTGCAAAGACCGCAAGGAATTCAGATTCTGTGGACGTGACCGTATACATTCCAACATAACCAAACATCATGACTGCTGCAGACAAACCCTGTAGACTGAACAACTCGAATGAAAGGTCTGTGTCCATACTGAAATCAGTATCAAATGCAGTGTCTACAACTCCACCTAAAATGTCACCAACTAACATCAAAGCCATCATTATTAGGAAAAATACAGTTCCCAAAACAGCACAAGAAATGAATATCAATTCAATTGTGGTTGGTGCTTCCACTCCAACGAAGTCAGCAATGTAACTTAGTACACCCATAACTGTCCCTGCTGGGTTCTCATCAACCAATCTTATGATGATTCCCCGTCCTCACTATGTGAGGAATCCCGTGAAAGTTTCAATTTTTCAAAGGCCACAATGACTGCCAATGATGAACCAGCAAGAATTGTTGAGACAATCATTGGTAGATTTGCTGAAATGCACAAAAGGTATACCCAGAACGGTAAAAGAAGGAATAAAATTCGCTTCAAGAATGGCCAGAATCCACCGAGTAATTCATCCGAAGTGTCATCAAGCATGTGGATGCCTCAGGGCAGGAATATTGATCCTGCAATTATCGCAGTAACCCAAATTAAAATCGCAATCAAGCCGCTTTTTCCTTGCTTCGCAATTTGGTCGTCATGAACTTCTTTTTGCATCTTCAGTGGGTTCAAGAGCAAATCTCGCTGCTCCTGCTTGAAAACAACGATTGCAAGGATGAAACAAGCAGCTGCACTAGCGCCAAATAAAGTTGTAATTGCACCACTGACATCTTCCATCAATTTGATTGATAGCCAAATCTGAGTGATTGACACCAAGAACCAAACGAACGACCCGCGGTCTGCTACTCCCATGATGATATAT
>CAYYKF010000123.1:0-4780 GCA_964441035.1 uncultured Candidatus Poseidoniales archaeon | reverse complement strand
ACGCCAACATGGTTTTGAGGATTGAACATTTCATCTAATGCGGAACTATCGAATCGTTCAGAAATTGCGTGTATTTGAGCACAAACATCTCGTAGATTCCGTCCTTCTGAAACCGAAGTCATTGAGGCACCACGCAGAATTTCATGTGCTTCATCTCTAGCAATTCCTGAATCAATCAATTCAATCATTACTTTCTCGGCCATTACGAGACCTCCCTGGGCCTCGATGTTGGCCAACATTCTAGAAGAGTCGACCACGCATTTTGCCATAACTCGGTTACACTTTGCCAAAACATCATCGAGCAAAATGGCCGAATGAGAAAGTGTAAATCGCTCAGCACTTGAATTTGCCAAATCACGCTCATGCCACAGCAGCGCATTTTCGTATGAAGGGATTATGAAGGAACGAACAATCCTAGCAAGGCCGCAGGCATTTTCAGCCGTTATTGGATTTCGTTTGTGAGCCATTGTACTGCTACCCACTTGTTTTTCTGTATCAAACCATTCACCCACTTCAGCAATTTCACTTCGCTGGAGATTGCGTATTTCTTGCAGCAATTTTTCTACAGATGTCGCTACATTAGCCATCCAAGACACCCACTCAATATATCGATCACGACCAACAACCTGTGTCGTGACGAGTGGTACAGATAAATTCAGATGAGTTAGAATCAATTTCTGCAATTCTCTAGCCTGTGTGCCTTGTGCAGCTCCGGTGCCAACAGCACCAAGGAATTTCCCTATACAAACTCTATTCGAGATCTCGTCAAGACGTACTAGATGGCGGCGAAATTCATCTAGGAAGACTGCGATTTTGAGTCCAAAAGTAATCGGAACGGCAGCTTGCCCATGAGTCCTCCCGAGCATCACAGTATCTCGCTCTCGCTCAGCCAAATCCGCTAGGGTTACAATCACATCACAGAGAACTTCGCGATGTATTGCGACACTATCTCGAATTTGCAGGCCAACAGCAGTATCCACAATATCGTTGCTTGTGGCACCCAAGTGGATACACCAACCGGCTTTGCCTGCAGCCTCAGCCATTGCCTTGGTCAAAGCCATAATGTCATGACGTGTTTCCGCTTCGATTTCATCGACACGCTGCATGGTAACACTTTCTGAATTTGAGATGGCTGCGATGGCTGCATAATCTTCATCAGAGACACGACCAAGCTGATTATGCGCCCAGATAAGTGCTCTCTCAACATCAAGCTGACGTATGTGTCGCCCCTCCTGACTCCATACTCTTTTCATAGGCTCGCGACCATACCTATAGTCGAGTGGACTTACTGGCATCAGGACACCGTTACGGTACGCGCGACTGGGATGATGTGTTTGAGGGTGTCGCTTTAGACAATATCAAATTTCAATGAGTTCCGCTGACCAAATATCAATCCAACCTCTTGCCCCAGTCCAGTGGGCTGTATACCTCGTTGAAATTCGATGCTGCATCCATGGGGCTGAAATCACGGCTGTTTCGTATTCTCCTCCCTCTCCATCAACATTGAAGCGAAAATTTTTCGATAGCTCCCTCAACTCCTCAAAGTTGGAAATAGTGAGTACTTGCCCCAACCATTCTTCTCCCAATCCGTCTGATGTCACAGACGTAATCATGATTTCAAATCCATGATCGATTAGGTCAATCATATGCTGCTCCGGCCCGTGATGCCATAATGGTGTGTATGAGTGAATACCAAGACGTTGACACATTTGTTCAATCCGAGTTTTTTGGTAGTCGCTACGAAGCGCACCGACCACTACAGCATCTATTGGCAAATTTGGTTGTAATAACTCAATTCCAGACGGCCATTTCCAAGTCTCCGGCCAGTCAGCCGCCGCTCGCTCTGATTTGGACCAGGTGGGAGAACGGGGCTTGTTCGAGCCACTGATTACATTCTCAATCGCATTTTCCAACTCCATCATTTCGGAATTCTCATTTCCTGCAAGAGTTACTGGCAACCAAGGCAAATCGGCACTGAATGCCTGTAGGCCAACGAGCGATGTTGTGGGTACTTGAAACATCATAGAATCATCACCACTAACTCGAACTGTAATGATGCCTGCAATATCCCATCCTCGTAACATAGCCCACCAAACGGCATAGCACGAATCCTTCCCCCCTGAGGATAAGACCACTACGCGCATGATAATGCGATATAGACCAAGACGATAGATTCAACGGATGTGGTCAATCTGCTGGATTCAGAACTGCAGTGTTATCAGCGATGCGGCCGACGAAGGTTCATAGGGGACCTTCAATGGTCGCGGATGGATTGACATGCAGCCAAGTGGACGAGGATATGATCATGGTATCACAACTTTCAGCCCAGATGGGCGTTTATTCCAGGTAGAATATGCTAGAGAATCAGTCAAGAGAGGTACTACGACCGCTGGTCTGAAGTATCGTGATGGAGTTATTCTTGTAGTTGACAAGAGAATTTCTAGTCGCTTGATTATTCCCGAATCGATCGAAAAAGTGTACAAAATCGATGAGCATATCGGCTTTGCTACATCTGGCCTCGTCGCTGATGCACGACAGTTGGTCGAGCGAGCACGTGTGCAATGTCAGATTAATCGAATCACCTACAGTGCTAGTATTCCTGTTGATACGATGGCAAAAAGAATTTGTGATTTCAAACAATCATTTACACAATATGGCGGTTCACGTCCATTCGGAACTGCGCTGCTGATTGCTGGTGTCGATGATAACGGCCTCCATCTCTATGAAACCGATCCCTCTGGGGCATACCAATCATACCACGCTGGAGCAATCGGCCGAGGTAGATCTGTGGTCATTGAACATTTTGAGAAGAATTGGAAGACTAATTTGACCCTCAATGCCGCAATAAAAATGGGGCTTGAAGCCCTCCGCGAATCTCTAGAATCTGAACTCAATAAGGACGCTGTCGAAATCGCAGTAATCGATGAATCCGGTTACAGGGTCCTGACTCGCGATGATACAGTTAATCACATAGAGAAACTGAAACCAGCGTATGAATGAGTAAGGCCAATTCCTAAGTCCCCTGATGGCTTGGATGCTGCATGGTGAGCCTTGACGATGCCGTTGTTGCCCGTTTGGAAAAGGGTGGGAAGCGGTATGAAATTCTTGTTGATCCAGAACTAGTTGAGACTTGGAAGGCCGATAATGAATCTATTGCATTAGATGAATTATTGGCAACAGAAGAAGTATGGCATGATGCCCGTGCCGGCGAAAGGCCAACCGAGGATAAGCTGATTGGCGTTTTCGGAACTACTGAACTAAGCGCATGTGTTGAAATTATTCTTCGGGACGGCGACATACAATTGACAACTGTTCAAAGAAGGAAATTAATTTCGGATAAACGCGCAAGAATAATCACTGAGATTTCAAGAACGGCCATAGATCCTCGTTCAAAAGCCCCACATCCTGCAACACGAATCGAATTGGCGTTAGATGAATTGCGATGGAACCCAGATCCGTTTCTGAGTGTAGAACGCCAAATTAAGGAAGCGGTCAAAGTATTGCGTCCAGTCATTCCATTGTCATTTCAAACAATAAAGTTGGCATTTCGCGTATCCGGCTCTGCATATGGTTCAGTTCAACGCGAGGTTAGAAGCGATGTAATTCGTGAGGAATGGCTTGAAAATGGTGATTGGGCATTCGTTGTTGAAATTCCTGCAGGCATGAAAGGAGAATATCTCTCCAAGGTGGCGAAACGGGACCCGAATACCGAAGTTAGAGAGATAAAATGAGTCTGAACAACACCCCTACGGGGTGGGCACCGTTAAAGAGGGGTGTTGGGTCGGCCGGGCCGGAGTGTATACTAATGAGTGGAGACAGCGGTCCTGAAGAACAGGAATCTGGAACTCCTAGGCTCGTCTATCCAGGCGAGCGTTTGGGGACAGATGACGGTTCAGGAATTGGTCACGGCATTCGCAATATTGGCGGCGAATTGGTGGCCATGCGTATGGGGACTCTGCAGAAAAACGGGAAGGTTATGACCGTTAATCCACTCAACAGTCGATATGTTCCTCGGGCCGGCGATCTTGTCATCGGCCTAGTGGAGGGCATGACCAACAATATTTGGTTCCTAGACATCGGCGCCTCCTTCAACGCAATATTGCCTATGAGTTTAGCTCCTTGGAAAGTCGAATTTGGTGCTGTAAGGGAGCACCTAAATGTTGGGGATGCTATTCTATGCAGGGTTCAAGAAGTTGATGAAACTCAATCTGCTGTTGCTACTATGAAAGGTATGGGTCTTCGGAAATTGAAATCCGGTATGATCGAGCACATTCCTCCACATGTTATTTCTCAAGTCATCGGTAAAGGGGGTAGCATGCTACATACTCTGAAAAATATTGGTGATTGTCGAATTGTCATCGGCCAAAATGGCCGTGTATGGTTAGATGGTGATAATAGCGGAATTCAGGGTGTCAGAAATGCGCTCGAAGTCATCCGCGATACAGCACATCTACCTGGGCTGAAGGAACGCATTTCTGCGTTGAGTTGAGTGATAGAGAGTTAAGGAAGTGAAAATATGGGATATGGAGATGTGCAATGCATCGATGAAAAAGGCATCCGGTTGGATGGTAGAAAAGCAGACGAAATGCGCTCAGTCGAAATTGAATGTGGCGTCATTCCGGTTGCTGATGGAAGTGCGTACATCAAATGGGGTAAGAATGAGGCAATCGCGGCAGTCTATGGACCCATGGAAGCACACCCTCGCAAAATTCAGAGGCAGGATCGAGCAATCTTAGATGTCAGGTATAATATGGCTCCATTTAGTACCAGTGATCGTATC
>CAYYKF010000122.1:0-4803 GCA_964441035.1 uncultured Candidatus Poseidoniales archaeon | reverse complement strand
ATGACTGCATCCAGTGCATCTTGAGTAATTCCGGCATCGCGAGCAGATTTCTCAAAAGCCTGCCATTTTGAGCGAGATCCAATACATCCGATTCGTGGACGATTTTCACAGCGTTCTAAGAGTCCAATGAGCAGTGCTTCATCTATTTCCCAATCATGTCCAAGAAGCAGAACATGCGAAAACCTAGCCAATGATTCTGTGGTTTCGCGAACAAGAAAATCTCCTGGTTCAGCCGAAATGCATTCTTCTGCATCAGGCCATAATTCTTCATTTGCATATTCTGAACGTACATCCAGAACTGAGATGTTCCAACCAAGCGGTGCACTCGCATCAGCAATTGCTTGTGCACAATGTCCTCCTCCTGCTAGAAGAATGTGGGGCATAGGTTGTACGACCTCCATGGCCACTGTCACGATGCCTCCACAAAGGCTGTTCAACTTTGTTCCAACATTTGCTGTTGAATCACGTTGCAACTGATATGTTTCAACTCTACCTTCGCCTGAAACCAATATCTCTCGGAGATGATTCATCACCTTCACTTCTAGTCCAGCCCCTCCAACGGTTCCATAGACTTCTGCTGCGGTGACTGCCATATGCGCTCCAGGTTTACCTGGGACACTTCCCTGTGCACTAATCACGCTGGCCAAAGCGACAGCCTCGCCTTCACGTAATCGGGCAGTCACCCACTCAAGAACGCGCTGAGTCATTAGACAACGGAGGGAGCCCTGCCTCTTGAGTCATCGCACATAGCCATCCCGACTCTATTTTGAGTAGAGTGTGCAGCGCCGAGCATGGTCAGCATGGACGAGGTCGTCGAACTCGTCGTTGTCAGTATGCGTGATGCATTCCTTGCAGTAACCGTTTTCGTCGCTGCGATGGTTCTGCTGTTCAGTTGGTTGCAATACATCACAGCCGGACGTTTTGTTGAATCAATTCGTAAGCACAAACGTTTGCAGCCCGTCATAGGGGCGTTGATGGGCCTGACGCCAGGGTGTGGTGGTGCCATCATCATGATGCCCATGTACGCGCGTGGGTACGTGACTTATGGAACAGTCATTGCCACTTTGATCGCGACCCTAGGGGATTCTGCATTCGTACTAATTGGTGCAGCACTCACTGATTCTTCTTTCATCGCTCCTGTGATTGCAGTACATCTCATCTCTTTTGCAGTCGGTGTGACTTGGGGATATCTTGCGGATGGAATGGGTGTCACTCCAAGGCAACCACTTGGTCGCTATGGACCAACGTTCGGAGACCAACGCGAATTGACTGATGATGATGCAAATGCCATGGAAGCAGATTCCGACGTTTTCGCTGACCTAGGCCGAGAGGAACCTGAAGGGTTGGGTTATCGTATCCTGCATCAAGGATACATGGTATGGTGGGTGGTCACCGCGCTTGGACTTGTATTCGCAATCCTGTTGTTGGTATGGACCGCACAGGATGCAGATTTCGGATTAGAGTTAGATTACAATCCAGTCACGTTGGATGGTTTCATCACATGGGTGGGATTACTGGGAACCCTGCTCTCTGTAATCCTTTTCATTTCACAGAAAACTTGGATTTCAGACGATACAGAAGTGACCATTGGAGACAAATTACACTCGATGAAGGAAACACTGATTCATGCTGCTAGCGAGACAGCCTTCGTCACATTTTGGGTCATGGCCGCTTACCTCGTATTCGGTTTCACTATGCTGCTTTCAGGCGTTGAGGAAGCTGATTTAGCCAAGTATGGTGGTGGTGAGTTAGCAGTTGTTGTGGCCGCAATCATTGGACTCATTCCAGGTTGTGGTCCACAGATTATTGCAATCACTGCTTACACCAAAGACATGATTTCATTCCCGGCATTGACTGCCAACGCAATCAGTCAAGATGGGGATGCATTATTCCCACTCTTGGTACGCCATAAAGCCGCAAGTCTATGGGCAACAATTCACACCACTGTACCAGCCCTGATTACTGGATTAGCGTTACTTTACCTAGGCGTAAATTTCTGATTTTGATGCATATTTGAGTTGCCCAAAGACCAATTATGAGTAGCGGATAGAAATTGTATGGCTCACGTCTGGGTGGTTGATTCAAATTGCTTCATCCACATCGGCTCGATGGCGCCAGAGAGTTTTATCGCAGACTTGCGAAAGGTTCTGGAGAGTGAAGCCGGCGGTTTGTACGTTACACCAGGCGTTCATGATGAGGTTCGGACTGTTCGCTTTCAGAGATGGGCTAACAAGCCAAATTTGCTCGATGAAATGCGCAATCTGTTGACAACAATTACGGTCGATGAGTCGGATGTTCGTGAATTAGCTGGTAAGATTGGAGAGAAGGCTGCGCCACAAGATGTTGATTTATCCCTCATGATTTTGGCATCAAAAATGTCAGATGAAGGAAGACAAGTTACGTTGGTCTCTGACGATTTCAAAATGACAATGACTGGAGATGCTGCAAATCTCCGATTTGACACATGTCCACCTTCGACGTTCTTGCAGCGTTTGTCGGATGTTGGTTCACGTGGCCAGCGCGCGCGGTTGCGCAGTTTGTCACGCCGTGTTCGAGCTGCTGAGATGCGCTATGCGATAAGCAGATCAGGTCAATACGATGTGCAAGCCAAACTGACTTGGATGGTAGATTCTCTACTCGCTTCCAAGGTCAATCTTGGTTCTGTTGAAGAGGGTCCTAACTCAACTGATGAGCGAAAGATGATTGCAGCACTTATCCGTTCAATAAGGGGTGAAGCAGTCAAAAAGTCCTCTCTCAACAAACTCGGGACATTGCCGGAAGTATGTGCGCCTGTGGCCAAACTCGATGAACACCTCGCATCAATCTCTTCTGATGGTAGTTCTGATGATATCAGCAGAGAGTATGAGATTGCAGCAAACATCCTCAGTGAGGTCCTAGAATCTACAGGGTTTGGTCTAGCACCTTTGGATGAAGAAATGGCAGAAATTGCCCATCGAGCGATGGCAGGTTACTTCTATAGAATGGAGTCTGCAATGGGAATCATGTCAAAAATGTCAGGCAATCTTGGATTGGCCAGACTTCATCTTTCACGCGCACTTCAATCAGCAACACTGGTGGATGATGTTGGAGCTGAAATGCGAGCAATGCACCAGCTAGGTCTGTTGGCGCTTGCAACTGATGATTGGCATCGTGCCTCTTCATTGTTTGAAACTGCTGATAGACAGGCTCAGGCCACTGGTTCAACTCGCCTCCCTCATCTGGTCACAGCAGCAATATCTCGGCATCTTAACGGAGATGAAGACCTCGCAATCTCACACATCAGGGCTGCTTCCCCCATCATCCATAACGACAAGGCAGAATCCACAGATATATTGACCAGTGTTGGTAATTCCTTACTCACAGTTGATCGCCCCGGTCTAGCAATTGAAGTGCTCGATGAAGCCATGGAATGCGCAATCGAATCTGGTAAATCAGACACCTTGGAAATGCTTGCTGACCATCTTCTGCTTGCCAATTCTGCAATCAGCAATGAAGAGCAAGGTCATTTTGATGGTTTGAGAAATCTACTTGATGGCTTGAATGAAATTCCTGAGGATGTAGTTGGTGCCTTTGAAGCCAAACTAAGTGAGATTGATGAGAAAGCCGAAAAATTATCCAAACCATTGGACAAGACTTGGACTGAATGGCAAGAAGCCTCACGTTTGATTCCCGATAATGAGTCACTCACTGTTTTGAGAATCGATGAAGATGATGATGGGCGAGTGTTGGTAATCACCCACCACTCAGAGATTGGAGCCATTGGCCTATGGCTACCGGAAGGTGGCATCCAGGCTGCACCAGGAAATCTCATTTCAATACAAGATAGCCGGGTGAAAGTAGCGAGACCTCCCGACCTACTACGAGATATTCACAATATTCGTGGTTTAGTCGCTGTTGAAAATCCAGATGCACTGTCTTTTACTGTACGAACAGATGAAATTCTTGATGACGAAGATGAGAGTGAACTTTCAGTTCAATAGTGAGTAAAGAGGATAAACTCTATTTTTTTCGCCGATTGCATGAAGCAAGTGCATGCCCTATCCTTGGCGCTATTGATGATGATAAGTTGTCTAGCAGGATGTATAGGTGATGAAGATACCAAAAAGGAATCAAATAGTGATGATGATGAAGATCAGAATAATGGTGGAAACCAAACAAATGAGACCAATACCAACGAGACCAACACCTCCACAATGGTCTGCTATAACAGGCTGATTCACTACGTTACAAACGATAGTTCCCAAGATTCCTGTGAAGCCTACATGTACCTTGAGAACCACAGTTCACCTCACTCTGAAGAGAATTTCACTGGTTGCTACAACTCTGTGACTCACAATCAGGATGAGGGCATGCCCCAAGATGAGTGTGAGTCATTCACTTGGGTGGACATGTCAGGTCGCCCTGGGGGTGGAGACCATTCAGCAAACAATTCCAGTAATGAGACTGAGGAAATTACTCAGGAAGATTGCGAAACACGTGGTGGGAACTGGACTGAAGAGGCAGACCGTCCAGGTGAATTTTACTGTGACTTCGGTGAAGATAGTCCGGATGACTCTAGAAATGAAACAGATGACGGTGGTAGCCTAAACTGTGAAGACGGAATCGACAATGACGAAGATGGTGCAATAGACTGTGCCGATAGTGATTGTGCGGAATCTGATATCTGTAATCCGAATGATACTGATACTGATACTGATGGAGATGGTGTAGACGACGATAGCGACGCTTTCCCGAATGACTCCAATGAATCAGCAGACTCCGATGGTGATGGTGTCGGCGACAACGGCGACACTTTCCCGAATG
>CAYYKF010000121.1:0-4825 GCA_964441035.1 uncultured Candidatus Poseidoniales archaeon | reverse complement strand
GTGCATCGTCTTGTTCACGGACTGCATTTTGTGCACGATGATAGATTTCTCTTAGGCTTTGGTCGCTGATTTCCAAGTAGACCCGCGTCGTTGCAATATTCGCATGTCCAAGCAACCGCTGAATACTCACAAGGTCAGCACCACGCTCAAGCAATCCAGTCGCGAAGTTGTGGCGAAGCGTGTGTGGGCTCAACTTGGAACGAGGAATATCAGCACAATCTGCGAGCGTGTCCATGAGTTTCTGTATGGCACGCGGCGTCAATCTCCGTCCGAGACGATTGAGAATCAATGCATCCCGATGCTCATCAATCGGTGTATGTTGAGACACAATCTCATTGCGTACTGAGAGATAGTTCTCAATCGCTTGGACAGATAGGTCTGTGAACAGCACCAATCGGTCTTTCGAACCCTTGCCTTCGTAGACCGTGGCAGAATGGTCATCAAGATCTACATCCGCACGATTGAGAGCACACAATTCGGAAACTCGCATCCCTGTATCTAGCAAGAGTGTGATGACGACATTGGCAAACGGATTCTCTGAGGTTGCAGCAGCTTCTCTCACCCGCTCAATTTCTCTGCGGGTCAACGTCTTCGGCAGACTTCGTCCCTTCTTTGGACGAGAAATCCAATCAGGAACACGATGTCCGACCCAATTCATCAGATGGCTGACTGCAGCCAACCTCGCATTGATTGTAGCAGGAGAGAGTTTGGAAATGGATTGAACCCACAAGTCGAGTCGACCGTTGTTCGGGTCAATCCAGCGTGCGATTTCCTTTACACTCATGTTTTGCAGTGCATCATAGGAAGCTTGCAACTCTCCAGGAAGTACGGTGGAGACAAATTGCTTCAATGCTGTTCGATATGCCCTCAAGGTATGCTCACTCTTCTTCTCACTTGCGAGTTGCATCTCATAGCAATGATACCATGGCATTTCTGCTAATCGAGCCAAACGTGACGGCAATCCATAGGGAACGCCCAACGCTTCTTCTGAGAAGGGCGTACCAATGCGGCCGCCACCTTGTGATTCAGCCCATGGCTTTGCAGCCTCTTTCTGATTATTCTCACCGAGCATCCGCTATTCCATCCCGGGGCCATTGGCCCGTGCATTCCCATCCCCGAAGGGATATCGCAGTAGTAGCATGAAGGTATGAATGCTGCGCTGTAGTCATCGAATTATACGCCCTTATGAGGCGTGTTTTTCAATCGCCGAGCATTTTAGCGGCGCCAGTTTCTCCAACGTGGTAATTCGTCTTGAATTGCCCATGCTGCAGGGTTCTCATTCACGTCCAAGATGTCCCAAGGCTGTGGTTCTGCAGGTGCTGAAAAACGTGCATCGATTGTTTGTTGAATGAGGGGTCGAATCCTCTGTCGAAGTGTGGCCAAATCACCATAGAAGATGAGTTCATCAGCCTCACGAAGAATCAGGTTAGGATCAGGCTGCCAAATATGCGCACCAGCTCTTGAAATTGCTGCGACCATACCTTCGTTGTCAAATGTCATCAAATCACCCAATCTTCGACCCACTAATTCGGGATAGCGCCTAACCTTCAATGAAAGTGTACCGTGACTTTCCTTCGTTGAAAGCAATTGATCCAAATCTACTGAAGTAAAGGCGTGTGTATCAATAATATGGTTCATGATATGACCAGCTACGTTGACACCGGTTGCTTTCTCAATTCCTTCAAGCCCTGGGCTTGAGTTTACTTCTAGCAATAACGGTCCACGATTGGATTCCAGCAAATCGACCCCAGCTATATCTAAACCAAGCAGACGTGCAGCCTTGCATGCAATTCTAGCAAAATCCTCAGGCAATTGAATTGCTTCCACACTACCACCAAGATGGAAGTTTGAGCGGAATTCGCGCCCATGGGCCTTTCTGCGCATGGCAGCCACGACTTTCCCGCCGACGACTAGCACACGTATATCTCGGCCATGACTTTCTCGTATGTATTCCTGAACGAGAACTTGACTACCCTTCTCAAGAAGTTCCCAAGCCAATTCATTTGCTTCACGCTCGGTATGCGCTAGAAATACTCCGCTACCCTGCGTACCTTCAGCGGCTTTAATCACACAAGGAACGCCACCAACTTGGCGAATTGCTCGTTCAACATCTCTCCAATCTCTAACATATGCTGTTGTCGGAACTGGAATGTGATTGGATGAAAGAACCTGTGTGGCATGGAGTTTGTCCCTACTTCGATGAATCCCTTCACTGCTGTTGGCAACATAAACACCCATTCGTTCAAACTGGCGAGCAATTGCAACACCATGTCTTGTAATGGAATATCCAATTCGTGGTAAAACAGCATCGACTTCGACATTCCAACCTTCATTCAGGATTCGTCTTCCATCATTTCCAACTGTGAGTGATAATTTCATAGGATCTAGTATGTCTACAGAACAACCGAGTGCATTTGCTTCCTCAGCAAGACGACGTGTACTGTACAATCGAGGACCTCGAGATAGGATGGCGACGCGGAGGGTCATGGTTCCCGGCGACACCGCTTCCGTTTTGAGTCCTACGGCTGAAAACCGCACGACCGCACCCGCGAGTACGTGCGCTCGTGCGCGCGTGCGAGCGCCGAGCCTTTCAAGGGTGTAACGGTCATCGGAGAATCATGCAGGCTCCGGCCGGCCCCTCAGGCCCTCCTGTCGCAGGCCCTTCAGGCCAACCCTCGGTAGCGGGCCCAACTGGCTCACCTGAAGGCCCTTCAGGTTCACCTTCTGATGTCAATCCTGCTCAATTTGACCCCCTTGCAGAGATTGAGGATGCTCGTGCCCGACGGCAGAATCGAGAAGAAACATTGGAACGGTTGCAGAAGAGACGAAATAGTGCCCGCGTGAATGTATACTTATTCTTGGCATTAACGATTGTTTTCGCCGGATTTTCTTTCTTTCCTGTAAAGTATGGAGATACAGATTTGAATCCATTTCCTGTGGGACAGAATCAACAAGACGCAAAAGAATGGATAGATGACAAATATTGGGAAGATGGAGGTTACGAAGACAAGATTTGGGATGGAGCAGATACGACTCAAACAGTTCTTTGGGATGGCTACATACCTCCTCCTCTTCCTGACATGGGTTCCACATCATCGGTTCGAATCGATTTGAAGGTTGAAGGACATCATTATGAGCACGAAAATACCACATTCAAGATTGGAATTGCAGACGGGACAGTTGATGACTGTGCCAATCTTCCTTGGACTGAATTCCCTGAAGAATCATTTTATCATCACACTGAAAATCTAAATGCAGGCTCATCAGTTGAATTCACTCTCTACGCCCAACCAGGGCAGAAATGCCTCCTCTTTGCTTGGGATGATACAGTCTCTGGAAACAGCCCTCTCGCAACAGTTGATATTGAGATGTCAGTATATTGGCCTAGACTTCTATCTGCACCTGCTGCAATCGTGACCTTTTTGCTCGCAGGGTTTGCATTCATCGGGGCACAGAAATCAGGTCGATCATTCAAGGCTCTGAAATATCCTGAAGGTGAAAAAGAGACCAAGGTCGAAGAAGAAGTTCTGGAGGCTGCTGAGGCAGAACAGCGAGAGCAAATTGATGCACCAGTGGTAGAACAGCCAGAAAATACAGATTCACATGAGGTTACGGGTCCTACTTTGGCACAAGCTGCAGCATCTCCTGAACAGGGTGAGTCTGCACCTGAATCGGAATCATCGGATGAGGCTGAGCAAGCAGAAGAGACTGTCGATAATGCAGCCGCAGCATACACAGATGAGCAATTATTGGGTGTTGGATGGACTCAAGAACAAATTGATGCTATGCGAGGCGGTTAAGCGTCAACAGAACGCTATGTTGCCCCACTCAGTAAGCGAAGAGGTTGAAAGCATCAGGCATTGCCATCCTCTCTGAGGATGGCTATGGGTGAGGACAATCTTTCAGCATTGACTGTGGCTGAACTCAAAGTCAGATTGAAGAAATTGGGATTCCCAGTCTCTGGAAAGAAAGCAGATTTGATTTCCCGTTTAGAAGGAGCATTGTCCACAGAATCTGTTGATGATAGTGAAGACGTTCTCATCCTAGATGATGATGGAGACACATTGTTGGTCGAAGATTTTGAAGAAAGCGAAGAGATTGTCGATGATGACCTCTTTGATGCAGAGGCCATTGGAGATGAGGAAGATGATTCAGATATTTTTGAGGCTGAAATACTTGAAGCAGAGATGCCTGATGAAAGTCCTGTTGTTGGCAAAGCAGTCCGTGTATCCACAGCAACCCCTTGGTACAAAGATGGAACCAATGTTGCAACAATTCTCGTCGTCCTCTTAATCGCAGTTGGAGGAGGTTGGTGGTATTTTACCCAACAAGAGGTTGTTTTCCAAGCAGCTCCCTCTCATTATGGCGACACTTTTGATTTTGAAGTGAAGGATGGTAGTGTGGAAATTGTTGGAGATGAGATGGTCAAATACATACGAGACCAAATGCCTGCAGATTCTCTTGGATATCCCTGTGAGAGGGTGACGATTGATTTTTCTGGAACAGGAAAAGCAGCCATTACCGAAGGTACACTTTCAGATTTGGTCAATCCATCAGATAGTGATATCGAAGGTGCGATTAAAATGAAAGACGGATACGGTCGTGATTGGAATACGGTTGAACAAACACTGACTTATGACCTCAGTGCAGACATCAGAGGCAACACTCAAGTTGAGGACTTTTGTAGCGCAAATACCGAATTTAATCGATTGAACAATGAAATTGAAATTTCCATGGCAACATGGACTGAGATTTCCGAACGGCGTCTATTGCGCAGTCAAACAAGCCTTGATTTTAGAGATTCAGATGGAAAACATACAGGGAC
>CAYYKF010000120.1:0-4832 GCA_964441035.1 uncultured Candidatus Poseidoniales archaeon | reverse complement strand
CAGAATACCTTGCATTTGAGCACGATTATCACGTACTGGTTGTTTACACAGATGTAACCAACTATTGCGATGCTCTTCGTCAAGTTGGTGCAGCTCGTGAAGAGGTACCAGGTCGTCGTGGTTATCCAGGTTACATGTACACTGACTTGGCCATGTTGTATGAGCGTGCAGGTCTAGTGAAGGGTAAGAAGGGAAGCATTACGCAATTCCCTATTCTAACAATGCCGGGTGATGACATTACTCACCCAATTCCAGACCTTTCTGGATACATCACTGAAGGACAGATTGTTATTTCACGAGAGTTGCATGGTTCGGGAATTTATCCACCCATCAATGTACTACCAAGTCTATCTCGTTTGATGGGTGGCACCATTGGAGAGAAGACCACTCGAGAGGATCACAAGTCTGTGTCTGATCAGATGTATGCTGGATATGCTCAGGGCCGTGAATTACGAGGACTGGTCGCCATTGTTGGTGAGGATGCGTTGAACGAACGTGACAAACAATTGTTGGATTTCTCAGGATTGTTTGAAGACAAATTCTTGCGGCAGAGCCGTGATGAGGATCGCTCAATTGATGAGACGCTAGATTTATGCTGGGACTTGATGCAGAATATCTCTACAAAGTATCTTGTTCGATTGGACCAGAAGTGGATTGACAAATATCATCCAACAGAGAAGAAGTGAACGATTGAATATTGATACAATAGGAGGTGACAATCATGGCACTGGACATCAAACCCACGCGCTCTGAACTCATCAACCTGAAGCGTCGTATCAAGCAGACACAGAATGGATACAATCTTCTGAAACTCAAGCGAGATGGGTTATTCCATGAATTCAGAATGTTGCTTTCCGAGATGATTGAGGCCAGAGAAGGATTAGTTCAAACTTACAGGGATGCCGTACAAGGCATCAGTTTGGCTGGCGCTATTGAAGGTGGTTTAGCAGTTAAGAGCGCAGCCATTGCCATTTCAAACAGGCCAGAGGTTGAAGTCAAACCACGCAACATCATGGGTGTCGTTGTTCCAAGTGTAGAGGGGACCAATCTGACCAGCACGATTGTAGATCGAGGTATGGGTCTTATCGGTGGCTCTGCATACATTGACGAAGCCGCAGATGGATATTCCAATCTCATTGAGAAGATTGTCAAAGCAGCAGAGATGGAAGCAACTCTCAAGCGATTACTTGTGGAAATCGAAGCGACGAAGCGACGTGTAAATGCGCTTGAGTTCAAAGTCATCCCCGAGATGCAGGAAGCACAATCATTCATTCAACTCCGCCTTGAAGAAATGGAGCGCGAAGAAACGTTCAGGCTCAAGCGCTTCAAAAACAAGTGAGCAGGGCCATAGGCCCTGCTCGCGATGTGATTAGGGCGTGGGTGTTTTATCGGTAGTGTGGTCGCTTGCCACCTGAGGGAGCGGCTCATGGGTGGCGACGAAGTATTGAAACCGCTCCGAATTGACTCGAAATTGTGGTCGCATCGAGAGTTGCTTGAGCGTATTATTTCACGCCAGTTTCACATTGTCGAAGAAGCATCAGGTGTCGATATAGGATGGCAAGTACGCCTCAATGATTCTGAAAATGATCCCAGTGATTGTCTAAATCGGCTTAATCGACACCTAAGGAAATTGAGTTGGATTGCAATTCTACAAGAAGGTGAACCTTACAATCTCGTCATTCTCCCGGACCCACCATCTGTTGGTGAACTTGAAGGAGGACAATTGCTTGCTGTTTGGAGCGTATTCACATTATTTCTAACCTTGACGGGTAGTGCGTGGCTTCAACTTCAATCTGGTGAATCCTTACTTGCCAAGTCTTTGCTCATTGAATCGTTTGTCTGGTTTGCATTCCCGATTGTTGTGACGCTATTCCTTGCCAGCGAAATTCGCCGTCGAATTGCATTGTCGAACGGAGTGGATTTAGGACATCACATGCCCTTGGCAATGCCGTTCTTGATGACGCCTAATAACCCGATATGGCCATTTGGTTTGCTTGCTTTCTTGAGTCAGAGAAGAATGGATTTGATGGCCTTCAATGACCGTCGTTCATTGTCAATTATTTCAGCAGTCGGCCCGGTCATTATGATTGCACTTGGCTCCATTTTTACCCTTGTTGGATTCCTTCGGACTTCTCTAGAAGCACCCTCAATGGAATCTGCTCCAATTATGGTTGAGGCGCCCATATTTGTTGAATCCATTCTTTCAATATTCATGCCAGCAGAAGAATACGAATTGCGTTCAGCTTGGTTACACCCCTTGGGCTTGGCTGGGATTGCTTTGTCGACCTTTGGCTGGATTCTATTATTGCCATTGCCAGGATTTCCAGGTGATCGAGTTCTAACTGGCCTAATTGGTCCTAACGAAATGGAATCTGGAGGAACTCAAACCCAACTCTTTGTTGGAATTTTAGTTGCTGGAATGATTATCATTTTTTATGGAGCATTCTGGCCATGGTTACTACTCATCGGTCTTGGAGCATGGAGGCGCTTCTCTCCAGAAACGAGTTCTACACCGTTCGTATTGAATGAGGTTAGGGGACTTGATGATAACACCCGTGTTCAAATGAGTATTGCCTTGGTTTGTGTGTTGTTGCTAGGCTTCCCTGGTTTAGTTCCAGTTGGAGAATTGGATGATTGGGACGAAGGTCTCGATACATCGGATTGGCCCACAGAAATTTCATATTCGCCAAATGAGCAAGTATTACTTGAATTGCCTTTGCAAACGATAGGTGTGTTGCCAATAGACCTTGACTTACAATTCTCATTTGTAGGTACAACTCCAAATTCTTGGTCAGAAGGTAACCTGTGGAGTGTTTGTGGAAAGACGAATCAATCATCCATGGACATCCTAGGCTCAATTTGCACAATCAATGATATTGATGCAATAGGAGGGAGTAATCTCACCATCTCTTTCCTAGCACCCACCTTGGGTCAAACTGGGGCTCCGTTTGAATTGGGAATTCATTGGCTTGAAGAATCCAGTACAAAGTCCCACTTTATTCGATTTGAATCCAATACTTTACCCTCTCCTGCAAATACATCATGGTCGTGGAACGGCGACCTCATTATGCCAGAATACTGCATCGATATCCTTCTCGATGGAGAGATGAAGGGGAATCTCTCCCTTGAATCGCCTCTATTCTCTTTCTCTGGTGAACCGCGTCTTGCACTTGAATCTGGAGAAGAAGGGAAACAGAGTGTTTGCATCAAAGGTGTATATGGTTCAGGAAGAACAGTGGATTCCGGTCAATTACCACTCATTGCCACCTTGGATGATGGAACCATTTTGAATTGGAGAATCGGTATTGATAATCAACACCCACATATCTCTAGCGGTGCTTGGCCAGCAAACCAACTGTTTTCTGGCACATTCTACATGATTTTGCTCGATGAAGGTGAGCCTGAATTCTGCCCACTTGAACTCGGACCAAACCAACAATGGAGCCTTTTCGGAAGAGTTGGTTGGAATCAGGGTGGTGAGAATGGAACTTGGCAATGGGATCTTTCTGAAATTCAAATGGGGCTTCATTCCACTGACGACATTTTCGCAGAGAAAGGTACCATTTACATTCCTGAGAATGGCAAATTGCTACGCTGCTTCGGGTCTCAATTGCATGACATACATGTTCTAGATGCTGCCCCCCAACCACTCACTTCATTCGGTGGCGAAGATATTACTGGGAGTACTGCCGGTTCTGCAAATAAATCGATTGTAAATTACGGCAATGAAACGGTTCTTATCGACGTTAATACAATTTCATTTGGCGCCAATCCATATGAGAACCTCACTTCAACCACGCTTGAAAATGGTGGAACATGGGAGATTTTCATTCCACAATTTGTTGAGAATGGGACAATTCAGAATATTGCTTGGCTAGAACCTGAATCAGACCGTTGGGTATTGCATATCGTGACACATTGTGTTTCAGCAGAAGGATGTGAAGGGGGCGAATCTTGATGCGAGTTGCAATACTTGGTGTCGGTGCAATTGGGGGATTGATGTCAGCTCGTCTTGCACGTGCTGGCTGCGAGGTACTTCTATGCGCGCGAGGCGAAACAGCACAAGCTCTTGATGCGGTCGGACTTCTCTTGGAGACACCCGATGGTCGAAGTCTTGCTCTCGCACCAGACCGTTGGACAGTATTGGATACAAATCAGGAAGAAATTCCAATTGAAAAGCAGGGCTGGGCAGACTATGCTATTCTGTGCGGGAAGAGTTATTCGACCAGAGAACTTTGTCGATTGGCAGACACGGTGCTATCGATGAATGGGCTGGGATTCTGCCTATCAAATGGTATCGGACACATGGAAAAATTGTCGAATTATCTTGGCAAACATCGTGTTCTTGGTGCCTCGACGACGCATGGGGCAATTCGAATTGGGCCAGGTGAAATTCGTTGGACAAGCCGTGGAAGGATTGTGATTGGGGCTGTTGGTCAAAGTGATCTTGAACCAGTAGAACCCAGAGTTGACCGACTGATGTCTTTGCTTGATGAAGGGGGCCTGAATCCAGAATGGTCTGAGGATATTGAAAAAACAATCTGGACTAAATTATTGCTCAATGTTGCGATTAACCCTGTTTGTGCGATTGCAGGTGTACTCAATGGAGAAATGTTGCAACATCCCGAATTGTTTGAAACAGGATTGGCTGCGATGGAGGAAGCAGCTCGTATTGCTACAGCAGATGGAATTGACATGTCCGATATTGATTTAGCAGCAACACTCGAAGATTTGTGTAGAAAAACCGCAGATAATAGAGTTAGTATGTTACAGGATTTGATGGCTGGAAGGCCAACTGAAATAGATTCAATCTGTGGAGAAGTCATCAAGCG
>CAYYKF010000119.1:0-5102 GCA_964441035.1 uncultured Candidatus Poseidoniales archaeon | reverse complement strand
GATGAGGTCCTAGTCCTCAGTGGTTCGCAGGTTCAAATCCTGCCCTCTGCACCATTTGCTGTGATTTTCCTTCCGATATGGGGATTTAATTTCCGGATTCCGAAGGTATATGAGACGGGTTCAAACCGGCTATTGATGATGGGTAACGAATGGGGTCGCCGAAAGCGCAGCCGTGCGCTGGTTCGAACCATTAGTCCGAATTTTCAAAATGCCTTGGCGAATTACTTTGGTTCAGGGCCTACAGATGTCCGCCTGAGTCAAGTTGCGCACGATGATTATGTTTCAGCACTGAAGGAAAATGGTGTAGAAGTTGATATTCTTCTAGGGATCGCTGATCACCCTGATTGTACATTCGTTGAAGATACTGCAATCGTCGTTGATGACGTTGTTGTAATCGCAAACATGGGTCACCACTCTCGTGAAGGTGAGCAAGTTGATGTAGAATTGTTCCTTTCTGAGCATTTGGATATTGTAAGAATGCCGGATGGGGCTTTGATGGATGGTGGAGATGTGGTGTTTTTTGATGATCGATTTCTTGTCGGTTTATCGACACGAACGAATAAGGCGGGCGCGGCATTCTTGCGTGAAATTGCTGCGGCGCGCGGCTATGGTGTGATGGAGTTTGATGTGCCCGATTCAACGCTACATCTGACTACTGTCTGTTCATCCCCGGCCCCTGGCATCATCATTGCCGCAGAAGGGCATCTGACTCAAACTCAATTTCAACCATTGGTGGATGAGGGTTTTGAAGTGCTGTGGGTCCCAAACGAGGAGAGTTATGCTTCCAATGTGATTGGTTTTGAAGGCGGTAGCGTCATCATTTCAGCGAATTACCCTATCACTCGAAATTTGTTAGAAGCGCGAGGATTTAATGTTCGGCCTGTGGATATGACTCACATTCGGGCGGCTGACGGTTCGCTAACCTGTTTGTCTATTTTCTTTCAATAAGCCACTCCGCGGCTTACACGTGTACGAGCGGTGGGTTCAACATTGATGTTGTATTCGGCGACTTGATGCGCGTACGCATTTCATTGGGTCTCGTGCTCCTCTTTATCGTGGCTCCACTACAGGGGTGTCTTGGAAATGATGATGGAGGGGGGTTGAATGCTAATGATCTTGATATCTCACCCGAACCCCTGACTGGCGGGATTTTCCAAAGTGTTCACTTCCATGCTGACGAAGCGATGCGTGTCTTGATTCCCTATCTTGTATTGCAACCAGAGACGGGGTTTGTGCAAAATGGAACCGTTCTAGATTTGGGGGCTGATGAGGAAGATGAGATTGTGGTTCTTATCCCTCCTCGAGCAGATACTTTCGCTGTTCTGTTGGGTGAATCTGGGCGAAAATATTTCCCAATTCGTGAAGGGAATATTTCGTGGTCAACTTGGGCTTCACAAGGAATGGATGCAACCCGTGGGGTCGAAATTATCGAGGCAGAAAGAGAGGGGGGTTATCTGCAATTATCCAACAGCACTGAAACTGGTGGTAGTGTAGTTGTACGTCTGGCAGAGATTGTTCGCCCTATGGCGGCAAACGTTGATGTTGATGTCGGGGGGGCGCACAGTACTGGGCTCGTATCTGGTAAGAAGACATATGATATGCTTCAATTCATTACCGACGATACTCTTGCTGCTGATGCAGATGGTGCTAGGGGCTACCTCAATCGGTGGGTTGGACAAACAAATCCATCTTACGAAGATGCTGCGATTTGGTTGAAGGGTGAATTGAATATATACGGGTATAATGATGTCCGGGAACATCGGTTCCAATACACTGAGGAAAATCCTGAAGCATACAATATCTGTGCCTACAAAGAAGGTTATGAATATCCAAATGAATGGATGGTGATTGGTTCTCACTTTGATATTGCGCCACCTGTTATTCCCAACGATCCTGTGTATGGGACGGATAGAGGGTATGGCACTAGGGCTGGTGCTTACGATAACACTGTTGGTTCATCTGTCAATCTCAAAATGGCTGAGGCTATGATTGACATTCCTACCCGGAGAGGTATTGTGTTCTGTTGGTGGAGTAGTGAAGAGGGTGGCAAGCGAGGTAGTGAATCCTGGGTCCATGATTTACCCTCCGACATTACGATTACCAACTACATCAATATCGACATGGGTGGAGTTAATTGGCCGGGGAATGGTACTCCTTCTGACCGAGAAGGTCCAACTGATGGTGGCTCCTATCCTGCGAGTCAAGAGAATTGGCCCTTCCGTGTTTACATCGGGCCAGACACTGATGAGAATACGATTAACCAACCTGAGATGGTTTATCTTGCAGAGTGGTTGGCTGGGGATGCGCTTGGTGTAGAGGAGCAGTTGGCTGTAATCAATGGTGAGTTGAAATCTGCGTGGGCGGCAGCCGGTGAGCCTGGGGTCATCATCAATGAGGCGACAACTGCTCGTAGTGATCACGCATCCTTCCAAGAAATCGATACTGTGACTGTGGGTTTTGGTGGGTTGGTTGACGGATATGACTGCTACCATCAGGCGTGTGATACTGTTGGAGAAATGGAACACTGGATGGAGAATGATGACGGGACGGGTACTCAGAATTTGATTGATTCAATTGATTTGATGACATGGTATGGTACTATGATGTTCCTTCACTTAGACCATCAGCCAATCCTGAACAGTTATCTATGATTATGCCAAACTGAGTAGCATGGATTGTTGGAATATTGTCACATAGACAATGAGTATGAATATTCCCAAAAATGACCAGAAAACTGGTTCGGACCATGTTTTGATTTTCTTACCATCCAGCGGGCCGAATGGTAACATGTTGAATGCTCCCAAAATGGCATTGGCAATGAGCCATAGTTGGATTGTGAGGCCAAGAATCCCCCAATCGCCCACCAAAACGAATGCGGGGAGGGCGATTAGCCATAGAATGAGGTTGGAAAGGGGGCCGGCTAATGCAATCATTCCATTCTGACGCCGATTGACATTGCCCGCAACCATGACTGCCCCTGGGGCCATGAACAAGAAACCGATGAAGAAAGCGATTAAAACGCCTGTTTTCAGTCCCTGGGGGTCGGCTCTAAATTCGGCCCAACACCCATAATGGCGGGCTTGGAATTTGTGTGCCAATTCATGGATGATGAATGCTGGGCCGAAGGCGATTGTTGCGAGGATGAAATAGAGTGGTATGGAAATGAGAAGTGCTGGGCCAAGTGATAGCATACCTCCTAAAATCCCCCCATTGAAAACAAAAGCCAGGCCCAGTGAAAATGCGGCTAGAGAAATGGCGAGATCTTGCAATTCAACCTTGGAAAAATGCCAAAACGAACCGGTGTGCAGCGTCGGTGCTGGTCGGTAAGCTTGTGTAAATCCACGACTGAAAGGTGAGAATTGAACTTGAACTACTCGCGGGCCTGGTTGTGAATTACGCCAGCTCCCATCATCGCGGGTGCCCGTGTGCGAAACAGGTCTTACCGTTCGAGCGAAGGGGTCTTCTTCCACCAAATCTGTACGTGGGGTGTCTTGATTGGGCATGGCGACTGTGGTCGACGAGGCGTTAGCCCCCTTTGAGGGTTCGTGGATGGGGATGGTTCATCTGTGATGAGTGTGGGTGAATTGATGATGTCGTTGCCACGTCGGGCTATGAGTGGGATGGGGTTTGCTGTTTGTTGCTTGATGTGTGATGCACCTGACGAAGCGGGCTCTGCTCGTTGTAAGGGTTGTATTACACGACACGAAAAGGTACGAGAGCGACTCACCAAGGGGGATGATGGTGTTGCACGGTGGGGGCGTGAATTACTCTCAATGCTTTCGATGCCTGAAAAGATGGATCATGATGAAATCCATGGTGAAGTCCTCCGCGGTTATGTGAATTTGATCAATCAGCATGAGGGGCCAAGAACACCTCCCTCTCAGGAAGAGATTGATGCGCTCTTTGCAGCAGCAAGGGCGCGGCCCAAGGGCTCACTAATCCAAGATATGGCAAATCGAAATCCGTGGAAAAACGCGCCACCCAGTGCTAGGGTTGCTAAAGCAATGAGTGATGAAATACCAGAAGTTGAAGAGGTTCATGCTGGAAAACGAACGGTTCCAAGTAAAGACATAGAGGAAGTCGATCGTTCAGATCGTGTAGGTGAAGATCTTGGGCTCACAGATAGAGTCTCTGCGAATGTTGCAGTACAGGAGGCTCCAGCTGATTTGCGGGATTTATTGGCGGGTGCCCATGTAGAGAGGCGTCGGGCTAAACGCGAGAAGTTGCGTGAGGCTGTTGATGAAATCGACGAGCTTCTCGATGATTGAACCAATTTAATGTGTGACTGAGGGTTGGAGTCGGTGTGGTAATTTTCAGCCGGTTCGAGCTTGGACTTAAACTGGTAATCGTAATTGTTTACAGGTTCTCTCGGGCAAATGCAACGGCATTGTGGAATATGGCCATGCCTTCGCCCTCTCCATGTTCTGGCATCTCTCGAGTCCATGTTGCACCCAACCAAGTTGAATGGTTTGCTTCTGGGTGAGGCATTAATCCGAAAATACGGCCCGTGGGGTCACATACGCCTGCAATATTGCGCATACTTGCGTTTGGACATATTGGGAATGGAAGAGGTTCGTCTCCTGCACTAGGATAATTGTCGTTTGGATCTATGTAACGAACGACCAATTGTCCATTCTCTGCCCATTCATCCATGTTGGCCTCGATTGTTGTAACGAATTTTCCTTCTCCGTGACGAACTGGGACCCGAATCCTTTCCAAGCCTTTCGTCCAAACACAGGGGCTGCTTGGATCAAATTCAAGGGTGACCCAACGATCTTCATAATGCCCAGTATTGTTTAATGTTAAACTGGCTGTTTGCTTGAGGGTTACTTCTTCATCTCCAGGTAATAGACCCATCTTTACAAGCACTTGGAATCCATTGCAAATCCCAATGACTAATCCCCCGGATTTAACGAATGATTGCACCATCTCTCGAAGTCCAAATCGAAGTCTGTTTCCGAGTAATCTTCCACTTCCAAGGTGGTCGCCAAAAGAAAATCCTCCGGGGACCGCCATGATGTGGTAATCGTTCAAATCTTTGAGTTCATTTACAAGTTCATTAACATGGATTCGTTCTGCAATGGCGCCCGCCATTTCAAACA
>CAYYKF010000118.1:0-5262 GCA_964441035.1 uncultured Candidatus Poseidoniales archaeon | reverse complement strand
TCAAAGGAAGGTCGGTGCACCGAATTCAACACCGCATTCACAACAATGGCTCGTATAGCAGGGTTACCTACACGCAAGGTCTCAGGTTTCAAAGATGGAGTTTGGCATGGCTCAGGATACGCAGTTTACGGAAATAATATCGCCACTTGGTCAGAAGTTCACCTGCAACAGAATCCTGCTGGCGGAAATTTCGATATGGGGTGGATGCCTATTGACCCCTGCCCTATTGCTGCTGAAGTTCAGGTGATTAACGAAGAGTGGTCACCACTTACTGCACACCGTGACCATTCTTCAGGAAATTATACTCTAAATGGGACTTTGGAATTCGTTGAAAACAATACTGCTGTCGACAATCACTCGGTGAAATTCTATCTTGCACTACCCTCCGAAGCAATCGGCCCCACTGCGAATCCTATTGCTGCTGCTGTGAATGAACGCATGCTTGGAACAGGATTAACCGACGCTAATGGTGAATTCTTGTTACGTGGAATCCCTGCCGAAGTTCTTAGCCCAGGTTATGCTACCATGATTCTAGAAGTGTCACAGAAAGGATACGTTTCTCATGGTTTTGAAACGTTCACATTTACAATAAATATCACTGATGAACTGAATATTACACAGGATTCTCCAGCGATTCCTGGTGAACCTATTGTTGGTGCAGGAACTACAACATTGGTATCCGGCTATACACATTGGGAGAATATCCCATTCAATGACCCCAGTGAGCTCGGCACACTTTCATTGTTCATGAATTTCACAACAGTTATTGATGGAACAATTTCCCTACAAACAACAATCGGTGAAAACGGTTATTTTGAATTCAATGTCACTTTGGATGAGAATGAACCAACTGGTGTACTGATTCCAACAACAATTGACTTTCCTGGTTGGCACGAAGCGGGATTACATCTCCTAGCATCACCAGAATATCATGCACTTCCTGGAACTTATAATCTAAATTTGAATATCAGTGCATCGCCGAACATTACTGCAACTCTCGAAGGCCCTGGACTGAATGATTCATTACTTTCCGTTAACGAAAATTTGTATATCAACGGAACAGTTCTGAGCAGGGGATTGAATCCAGTTCCAATGACTGGCACACTATATCTGCAGATGCGTCAGAATGGCTCAACAGGCCCAATGGAGAACCTCACATCTTGGGTAATCAATGCATCTTCTTGGTCAACAAGTCCTGGTAATTTCAGCATTGTTTGGAGTTTTACAACAGGATTCGCTCAAGGTTTAGACCCAGGATTTATCGATGTAGAATTGATGTTCGTACCAGACCTTCTGGATGCGAACGATGTTGCGAATCTAACGCTCGATTATGGTTTGCAGAGTATACTGAATTTAGAATATATCATTGACCTGACCCCGAGAGGTCAAAACAAGGTTGTCAGCATCTCATTGAGCGACCATCGTGGAAATTACGTGCTACCAGCAAATGGGACCTATGAGTCATATTTCTTGGGACTATTGGTTGCAACCAATACTTCGGAAGATGCAGCAGCAGGTGGTCTCATGATAGATTGGACACCGAATGCAAATACGCCAGTGGGCGATTATTTCTGGTACACCAATTACACCTCATCCACTGATTGGTATAAGGACGCAACATCCATGGTTGATGTTCGAATTACGGGACAGATTGTTGTATCAACCGTCCTTTCTAGTGACTGGGTCCATATTGGCAATACCACGTATATTACCGGAGACATAAGAGATGACGTAACCAGTGCACCAATTCTTGACAATCAGACTACTTTGTTTTTCCAATTTGAGTTGCCTGGTGTTGGTCCGAATGATCCGTTGGGGAATCCTCCTCCACCAATTGCGATTGACATCGGTTCTACTTCTGTCAATACGACGAATGGTCAGTACAATTTTTCATTCACAATGCCAACAAACTTCCCTGCAGATGTGTATGACATTATTATCATAGCCGATATGTCTGGTGTGCTCCCCCCTGGTCCTTACTATGCTCAAGACACTCCTGGGCAAACACAGATTGGGTGTGAATCCGATGCCCAACTTATCTTGAATCAAACGTTTGTAATCGTCGAAGCATCACAAGACCTCGAGCTTGAGGTCGATGTCAAAGATATCGCTGCATATCATTCTATACCACCTGTCGGAAAAGAGGATAAACAGAATATTACTGGAGCACAAGTTGAGTTCTATTGGGATGCTCAGGGCACGAATGTTTCGATTGGCACCGCCGTTGCAAATGGCGCAGGTAGAGCAACTCTAACATGGACAGTTCCGATGTTGCAAGACCCCGGCCATTACGATGTTTGGGTTGTAATGGCTGATGACGTCACAGACCCATTGGGCTCCAACAATGCTCGATGGATTGGCAATGATACTGTAGCGAACATCACAGTTCAAGTTCCAAGCACAGTGACAATCAATGCAAGTGTTCCGAGTACTGTGACTGCAGGTGTTAATTTCCAATTGGTCGGACAGATTGGTGATTCGATTGACCCAACGCGCAATTTCACAGGCCCAGTATCAATCGAAGCATTCTGGTTGGATGATGCAACAGAAATGATGACACCGGTTCCAAATGGTCACGTGACCGCTGCAAATGGTTCATTCAATTTGACAGTTAATTCGGACCCTGCTGGTGATGGTGTTGTGAGTGGGACACATACTCTGGTCGTTTCTGTTGTCGTAGATTCAAATCCATTCTATCTAACTGCAACTGGCACGAAGGACATTCTGGTCATGGGCGTTACAGATTTCGACCCAACCTATCCATTCATTGGACAGGTGATCAACAGAGGTGAATCCATCGAATTCGGTGGTACTCTAAAGGAAATTTCAGACGACACGGTTACTCCTGGTGGTAGACTAATCAATCTAACTTCAGTCGGTGCCAAATTCCACGACACATGGTTGCCTGCGGAGAATAGCACCAATTTGCTAGGCGAAGTCGGATTCAATTACACGATTCCAATGGACCAAGCACTTGGACTCATCACGATTACATTGTACTACAATGGGTCGGCTACATTGCTACCAGATGCGAGTACAATCACCACTGTGACAGTCCGCTCAATCACGATTCTGGTTATTGATCCCATCATCGAAAATCCAATCGCTGGCGGTGGATTCAATGTAACTGGTACGTTGGTTTCAGACAATGGTAGCGCCATCATCACACGAGATGGGACGCCTATGCTACCGACATTGACCTTTGACATTGATGGGTTCACAAACACACACATGGTCAGCAATGGGATTGCTCAAGGTAACACGCTTCCAAGTGGGCCAAATGGAACTTGGACAGCATTTGTGACGCTCAATTCGGACTTTGCTCGAGGAACGCATGATATCACTGCCCAATATACTCCTGCTGGAATAAATTTCTATGAAGGCAGTACAGATAGCAATACGTTTGACAGCCGAGGATATTCCGTCCTCACGATTACCTCTCCAGGGGACTTGGACTTAGATGGGAGAACTGTGCGCGGGAATTCTATTTCTGTTTCAATTTCTCTGATTGACAACGCCGGTAATCCGATTGGCAGCGAGGATGTCCTCCTCGATTCGGAAAGCGGGATGTTTGTACCTCAAATAATTACAACCGATGCATCTGGTTTGGGTTCAGTGACCGTAACTGTGGGCAATCATACCGTTGTAGGCCCCCATTGGTTGAATGTCTCTTATGCAGGTTTGGCTGGAACAACAGGGGTTGTTGGTGATGATGATGCTACACGCATCGTCATTCTCGCTCCGACAAATCTCACGATTAATTCGATAGAAGGTACCAAGATTGCAGGGCAAGCTCTCTTGATTAATGGCACACTATTGGATGAACATGGCGATCCACTATTGGATGGCGATGGCAATCCAGCCGGTGGTGTAGTCCACCTATTGCTTGATGGAAATGATGTGGGCACCACATGGGCTGCACTCAGTAATGGTACGACTGGAGAATTCACAATCATCTACACCTTACCTCAGGATATCTCTGCGGGTCATCATGACATTGAAGTCAAATTCCTGGGTGGATATATGTGGGTTGACCCCGTTGGTTCTGGCGATTCAGTCAATCCTGAATATTACCTCAACTCTTCGGCTTTGGATACATTCAATGCCACACAACCGACATACATCGATGCTATTGGTGGGGGCGAAGTTGACCGCGGTGACCTGATTTCAATGAGCGGAACATTGTATGATTCAGTCGATAGACCCGTTGCAGATATGACAATCAGCATTTATCTGGATGGTGTCTTCTTAACGAATCAAATCACAGATTCGAACGGACATTTCGAAGTATTCGTCCCGATTCCTTCTGACATGACCCTTGGTCCCGTTACAATGGACATCAATTTCTTCGGGGCTGAGAACTATCTTGCGTCAAACAATCATCTTGATTGGACGGTTTTCAGTTTGGTTGTTATCGACGTATTGCCGACAGAAACAGCCGCGATAGGTGATACTGTTGAAATTCGTGGTACAGTCAAAGAAGCGATGACAAACGATTGGATTGAGGGCCATGAGGTCACGATATTCGTAGATGGTGGCCCAATTGTGATGAATTTGACCACCGATGAAAATGGCCTGTGGAGTTACAATTGGACAGTCCCACTCACTGCAAGCCTAGGTCCACATGTCATTGAAGTAACATCACCAGAGGTATCTTCGCCCTCTGAAGGGTGGTATCGAAGCGGCTATGGAAATGGTTCAATCTCAATCGCGCATCATACGGCGATTAGTTTCACTCTGTACAACAATGGTGTAGCCACTAGAGGTGCATATTGGGGTGTAACTGGTCGACTTTATGACAGCGATCAAGTTGGTTTACCTGGAATCCCTGGTGCAATAGTCGATGTAGAGTTGGACGGTGGTGTGTGGAGCAGTTCAGAATTGACAGATTCAAATGGCTACTTTAACTTCACAATACCTGTTGAGATGTCGAGTGCCCGCGGAGAGCACACTATTACAGCGAATTATGGTGGCTCTAGCCTCTTATTGCACAGTGAGGCCGAAACCACTGTCACAACTTGGTCAGATGTGACAATCGAGATAATTCCTACCTCAAATAACCCGATTCGTGGTGATGCCAACCATCCGATTCGTATTTCTGGACGAGTCACTGAATTAGGTGGTAGTTACAATACCCTTTCTGATATGTCACTAAGTCTTGCAGGGCCAAATGACTTTGTGATTACCAGTGTGGTCTGGGATAATGCCACAGGTGGCTTTGAATTTGCTTTTACTGCAACTCGTGACATGTCTCCTGGCGAT
>CAYYKF010000117.1:0-5321 GCA_964441035.1 uncultured Candidatus Poseidoniales archaeon | reverse complement strand
CGGTTCAAATCCGAGCGGGTCCACTTTGCGCCTGAAATTCATGCACAAATTATCATTAGCCGATGCGTCAATCCAATGGCATGAGCACAAAACCAAATGCGGCGCTAATTGTTTTGCTTCTGTTAGCAGCATCAGGCGCATACTTGATAGTGAACGATGATGGCACCAAGTCAGTATCTACTGACAAAGGTGATGAAGATAGCGAAAAAATGGGTGATGAATGGGAAGTGTACTACGTCGGTAGCGAATCCTCATTGCCAGAATGTAACTCCACTACGCTTGGGAGGTTGTACTATGTTGAATCAACCGGTGAATTCCAAACCTGCACCAGTTCTGGCTGGACAGCAGTCACCCTAACTGGTATTGATGGAGCAGATGGAGCAGATGGAGCAGATGGAGCAGATGGAGCAGATGGAGCAGATGGAGACGATGGAGACGATGGAGCAGATGGAACTGACGCTGACATCAGTCGAGTTGAATCTCTAGAAGCAGAAGTCATAGATTTACAGAATCGTATATCTTCATTGGAATCGTCCTTGGCAGAGAACACTTCGTGCCAACTTGTTCCATATGGGCAATGTGCAAATGCAGACCTCAGCGGAATGGATTTGAGTGGGATGGACCTTACAGGTATCAACTTGCGTGGTGCCAACTTAAGCGGAACTAATCTCTCAGGTGCCGGATTGAATTACAGTCAGATGAATGGCATTATTTCTCACGAAAATTCATCCGTGAATCTTTCAAGGACATGGTTACAGAAGGCCGATTTAACTGGAGCGAGGCTTGATGGCGCGGATATGAGTAATCCAGTTTATACGAATGAGGGGCATGTTTGGATGACAGTATTCGATGGAGCCCGCATGGAAAACGCAGATCTATCTTTCGTGATTTTTAATACTGTATTTTTTAAATCTGCATGGATGAAGGGTGTAAACCTCTCAAACTCTTGGATTTTGTGGTCAGAAATGAACTATGCAAATTTACAGTATTCAAATTTGAATTCAACCTTCATTCAAGATTCAAACCTTGAATACACCTATTTCAAGGCAGTAAACGGGAATGGAGCCACCTTCAGAAATTGTAATCTAGCCCAAGCGGAATTTGGAAATCCTTATTCATATGCAGAAATAGCAAATCTTGCGGGGGCGACTTTTTCAGGTTCTGATTTGTTCGATGCTCGATTCGGTCGAGCGAATTTATCTGGAGCAAATTTGGGTTCCACAGACCTGACCGACACCTCTTTCCATTTCACCAACCTTGATGGCGCCTTGTTCAGTCATGCGACCCTCAATAGAGTAGATATGTTTGAAGCAAATTTAGAGAATGCGACTTTATGGAGAGTTGTTGGCGAATCTGCAAGATTTAGCCAATCAAATTTGGTTAATGCAAACTTCGACGAAGCAATTCTCCCTAACGCCGATTTCTGGAATGCTAACCTTAGCGGTGCATCAATGCAAGATGCTATTCTCCATAATTCAATCATGCATAATGTAAACATGGTAAACGCGGACCTCGAAGGTGCCGATCTAACAGGAGCGTATCTGAGATATTCCGACCTGGAGAATGCGATATTGCAGGGCTCCATTCTGTCGAGTACAAACCTGAGAAATACGAATTTAAACGGAACAGACATGTCTCATACAAATCTGATGTTCGCAGATATGACTGGAGGGCATGGCGATATCAACACAGACTGGACGGATTCATATTGGTATCAGACCATTTGGTTTGCAGGCTACACCTATGATGAAAATCCTGCATAAAGCCGTTAATTGTACCATTTCTGGTCGAAAATGGCAACATCATCGGCGAACGCCTTGAATTCAAGGTGATTTCCACAGGGATCACGAATGAACATCGTTGCTTGCGCACCAGGCTGGTCTTTGTATCTCTCATACGGCCCAATCACGAAATCAACGCCTTTGTTTTCCAAATCATCACGGAGTCTGGTCCATTGCTCCATGGTCAACACAATTCCGAAGTGCATGGCTGGGACCGATTTACCATCGACCGGATTTGTTGCCAATTCAGGCATTTTCTCGACTCGATGCGCAACTATCTGATGGCCAAACAGGTTGAGAACGCAAGACTCTTCCTTTTCCCTCCCGGTTTCACAGCCCAATATTTCGGTGTAGAATCTACGCGCTGCAGGTAAGTCATCAACAGGGAATGCAAGGTGGAATGGCCTTATCATGAACCATCCAAAGTACATTCAGCCTGAAATGTTAGTTCCACAGTGCATCTTCTTCCCAGGGAAGGCCGACAGCGATTCCAAGCAATTCCAAAATGATGTAATTGAAAATGATGTAGATTACCACAGTGACAAAGAAAACTAGCAAGGATGTATTGATTATTCTCTTTCTTTCTCTCTTAGCCGAATCGAGGTCACAGATTCCTTGCTCCTGGAAATATCTGTACAGCCCAACACCCAACAGAAGAATTGTGGCCAAATAGAGAATCCAACGTGCAGGTCCAAAGTAGAGGTCGTTTGACAACTGGTCTGCTGCTGCGACAGACATCAATCCCAAACCGGCAAGGAGAACGCTGGGGAAACAGCACATGCTTGCAAGAAACGCTCCACTGCTAATCCAGCGCCACAGTGATTTCGTATCCTCAGTGCTCAATGGCTGCCCCCCTTTCTCTTCTTCGAATTCCCTCTTTACGATCTAGCTTTGTCAGCATCGCGAATGCCACTGGTGCAGCCAGTGCTAGGACAGGCCAGCTAAATGAAAGGAAGAGGGATGCCCATGCTCCAAACCATAGCCCGTTCGCCATCACGCGCATCGATAGTGAAGACTTCGTTCCTGTGATGTACCAATCGACACCACGCCTCCAGACACCCTTCCAAAGCATCCAAGATACTGTAGGCAGGAATGATACAAGCCGAATTCCCGAATCTTCATCACCATACACCGATTTGACTGGAACTTCGGCAATGCGGAAATCTCGTCGACCTGCCTCCATCAACCACCAATTTGGATATCCATAACCTTCCCAAGTTCTCGACCAATCCCAAGTCTCTAACATGTTGCGTGATGTTGCGGTGAATCCGCATTGAGTGTCTCCTAGTTTAATCCCACTTGCCAGAGAAGTCAGTTTTGACAACCACCATGTGCCGATTCTGCGAATCAGAGGCATTCCTATTGGACCATCTCTATGGATGAATCGATTGCCTTTGACATGGTCAGCCCTGCCCTCTTGAATTGGAGCAATGAGGGCTGGGATGTCGCAGGAATCCATTTGACCATCTCCGGCCATGACAACCACAATCCAATCTCTTTCATCAATTTCCAATGCAGCCTGGCTTCCTACTGCAATCGCCCCTCCGACTCCCAATCCATTCGTGCGTAATACTGAACCACGATTCCCGATCATCTCTTTGGCAATTTCACCTGTATTATCTGAAGAACCATCATCGACCACAATTACCCAATCAACGTATGCCGGAATTGATTCTATGCTTTTTGCAATTAATAGAGACTCATTTTTTGCCGGCATTACCACACACACCGGCTGCATAGTCCGGTCTGAACGTCCTCGGTCTTTCAAGACGCTCCTTCACCAATACAGAACCGAATCATTCAACGAGCGTTCAGTACTGGCCGTTGTAATGCGGGTCGTATTGATTGCTCGAAATCAGGAATTACGCATCGCTTCAGCCGTGATTAGGGCACACGATTTTTGCGACCGTGTTACAGTTCTGAATCTAAGCGCTGATGATGACGAAACTCGAATGTTTGCCGAGCAATCTGGTGCTGATGTCATCGAACACGAAGGCCCTACTGATGCACCCACTTTAGCCGCAAAAATCATGGAATCAGTGAATGAAGGTGAACGAACCATCATCATCGCTTTGGATTCAGATTGGAAATTATCAGACATGGCTAGAACTGTTGGCCTTTCCCGACAAGGCCATGATGTGTTTCTGGCCTTCAAACATCGAACAATGAACCGCCGTAAAGAGGTAGAGAATACCGAGGATATTCAATTGACTCCAGACACATATTCCTACGCCGAAGCCGACATTCAGTTTGCATTCGTTTCTGAAGCTGGATTAAAGGCAATTGCTGCACAAAATCACCACGATGTTCCTGGCGAAATCGATTCAAAAATTGAATTGCGGGTTGTGGAACTAGAGAAACCGATGGGACCACCTTCAAGGGAATCCTTGGCGAGCGCTAGCCGATTCGCTCAATTCTTCTATTGGATGCTTGAGAGTAGACATCCATTGATTCTATTTGGGATTCCAGGAATTATCTTCTTTCTCCTAGGATTTGAAATGGCTCGAGAAATCATTGCATTTGGGGGTCCACATGATAGTGTATCACTGGGGGTTGCATTGGCCGCATTTGTAGCCACATTTGTTGGAGTATTTTCTCTGACTGCTAGCATGATTCTATACGTTCTCGGAAAACAAATTGATCGAATGCCCAAACCACTTGATTAAATTAGAAACCACATGGCTAGCAATGAGATTGTCAATAGTAGGATGAATCCAGCTTCAAAATTCTTCATCCTGTCATTCCATTCCTCTGATTCACGTTCCTTTTGACGTTTCCAAATTGCGTACTCTTCTTCGGATAATTCTGATTCCATTCGCAACCATTCTGCCGTGACTTTCCAGCGCTGGCGTATAAGTAATCCGAGTAGAATTAGTATTATTGAAAATACAACCCATACCCACATAATCACACCTCAGGGTGTGACTCGACGACTATCCCGTGGAAATGGAATCACTTCTCGGATATGGTCGGCACCAGCAAGCCACGAACAAACTCGATCCACACCGAGTCCAAACCCACCATGAGGGACACCACCATAACGTCGTACATCAATGTAAAACTCATATGCATCTCTTGGAGTATTTTCCTCATCTATCCGCTCTAGAATTTCACTCTCTGACCATGTTCGTTCACCACCGCCGATGATTTCCCCATACCCTTCTGGGGCCAGAAGGTCGTGGCAAAGCACATATTTTGGATCGTCAGGATCTGGTCTGTGATAGAATGGCTTAGCAATACGCGGGTAGTGCGTTAAAAAATGTGGAACATCGAATTCTTGAGTTAGGATTTTTTCCTTGGAATAATCAAGGTCTTGACCCCATTCAATATCAACTCCCTTTTCTTGTAATCGCTCAACGGCCTCGTCATAACGAATTCTTGGATATGGATTATCTGCATATCTTGCCACAAGTTCAAGGTCCCTCCCAAGGTCAGAAAGTTCAGCTCCCCTCTCTTCAAGTAATGTTCTAGAAATGTGACGCACCAGATTTTCACCATGCTGCATTACGTCTTCATTCCCACCCCATGCAATTTCCATTT
>CAYYKF010000116.1:0-5341 GCA_964441035.1 uncultured Candidatus Poseidoniales archaeon | reverse complement strand
TCGCTCAAATCCATTGAAATGAATGCCTCTAACTCGCGGCGGGATTTTTCATCTAATGAGATTCCATCGTGTGGCGTGATATCACCAATAATAACCTCCGCGATATCATGTATTATACACATCTCAATCACACGCTCGCGATTCAGATGAGGGGGGCACAATTGAGTCGCAATGAACGACATGCCCCATGAGTGTGCAGCCACAGACTCTGGGTTCTTGACACCAGATCGAATCCATCCTGCTCGAGGAACATCTTTGAGGCCTAATGCCTGCAACAATGCCTCTCTCGAAGCCATAAAAATCATCACCGTTCTATGACGTCAGAATCTTTCGACAAGTCTCTAGTGATGTTCTTTTGATGACTCTCGAGTGTCCCACCACCAATTTCCAACAATTTAGCATCACGCCAGAGTCTTTCCACGTTGTACTCTCCAACATATCCATAGCCACCCATTACCTGTATGGCTCTGTCGGCAATATTTTTCGCCGCAGTTGTTGCAAATAATTTGACGCCATCTGAATCCAATCTATTGCCGCCTCTATTCAAATCCAAAACTCGAGCCGTGTCATATACGTAGGCGCGCATGGCTCGATATTCAGCCCAAGATTCACCAATGTGACGTTGCATCTGACCAAAGTTTCGGATTGGAGTACCGAAGGCTTCACGCTCACTCGCATACCGATTCATATCAGCAAGACATCGTCTTGATATTCCCAAGGCCATGGCTGCTAGGGCAAGTCTTTCAAGTTCCAAGTTTCGCATCATATGCCTCATTGAACTGCCAACATCACCCACAAGCGCATCTTCAGGGACTATGCAATCCTCAAAGACAAGTTCAGCTGTGTTTGATGCCCGTACTCCTAATTTGTCATGGATTTTCTGTCCTGCAGAATACCCTGGCATTCCCTTCTCCACTATGAATGTCGAAATTTCTGGCCGGCCACGATCGTCTGTTCCAGTTCGAGCATATAACCAAACTACATCTGCCTCTGTTCCATCCTCATCTACAACACCATTTGTAATCCACATCTTTCTGCCATTGATTACCCAAGTACCATCATCCTGCTTGCTTGCTGTAGTCGTCATACCCAGTACATCGGTCCCATAATCTGGCTCAGACATCGCCATGCAGCCAATCCACTCGCCGGTACAGACCTTCGGAAGAATTCGAGATTTTTGCTCCTCGCTTCCGTTGACTGCAAGGTTGTTAACCATCAACTGCGCGTGCGCGAGGTAAGCAAGGCAAAATCCTGGGTCTGAATATGATAACTCTTCATTCACAATCACTGTGGCTGTTGCATCCATGCCAGCCCCACCAAAATTCTCAGGGACTGTGATACCCAACAGGCCATAATCACCTAGTTGACGGAATAATTCAAGATTGAATTTTTCATCACGATCGTATTCCAGCGCCTGCGGTTCGACCTCTTGCTGGACGAAATCCCGAACCATTTCACGGACCATTGCATGCTCCTCGGTAGGATTTGCAATATCGAGTGTGCGCCAATCCCCCATAACGCGCGCGAGCGGAGGCAAAGCAATGAATGTTCGCTGCTCTTTTGCACAACTTAAGCAGCCGAATAGAAGATGGTGCTCGTACCGGAATTCGAATCCGGGTCGATGGATTGAGAGTCCACCATGATGGGCCGCTACACCATACGAGCGTCTGCCTTGGCGACCTGAAGCCGGTATATCAACGGAACGCACCTCACCAGAAAAGAGAGAGTTCAGTTTCACCCATAAATGAATGTGAAAAACGGCCACCTGAAAGCCACATTAACTTTTAGTTTCAATTGCTCTCATGACTTCTTCTTGATAGGCAAACCCACACTGGAGGGGATTATGCACAACAATCTGATGCTAGAAAAAAGGCCGGTTAAATTCGCAACACTAATTGCGACAACAGAGGTGTCACGTCATGCGGAAAACAGTGTACTTGTCCATACAAGTGGGTGGCACGAAAATGGAACATGGAAGCCAATGCGGCGTGTCGAAGTGTGGAAGCACCTCAGACAAAGAAGCCAGGGGGTGTTGGCATGAGTCGAACAAAGAGATTACGGGAAGCTGTTCGCTGCTTTTTAGAGAGCGAAGGGAGTGCGAACACTGTTGAAGTATTCGACCACCTGAATTCAAGATTTAGTTGGGGGGCAACGATGAATCAAGTCGGTAATATTCTTGCAAAGGATCGACGGTTCGCCAAAATCGGTAATGTTCGAGGATTTTTTCGGGGAGCACGCTACAGCGTTTGTGTATGGACCCTTTCATCAAGTGTGAATACAACTAGTCAGAGACCTGTTCCAGCTCATGCGTAGGCATCAAGAAGTGTCAGTAACTCGGCACAGCAATGAATACTGCCTACTGGCACCTAATTCGCGGTGGGAATACGCTAGTGGGAGCAGCCACAGTAGTTGTGGGTGCACTAATGGTACAGGTACATTTTTCGGTAATTGAAGGTGTAATGATTTGCTTACATGCATTGTGCGTTGCTACATTCATGGCGGCATGGAATGCATTCAATGACGTTCAGGATGCTGCTAGCGATGCTGTAAATCACCCTGAAAGGCCCATCCCTTCAGGAAGTTTGAGTGAAATTCAGGCAAAAGCGATGGGGAGAGCGATGTTCTTATTGTCAATTATCTCTCTTTTGAGTGCAATGCTTGTTGCTGCAACAAGAACTGATTATCTAACGAATTGGCTACCGAGCGTTGCCATTTGGTTTCTCGCATTCATGCTGATGTTCCATTACGAAATGGTTGTTCCCGAGTCATTCATGCTGAAGCACAAGGGCCTGATTGGAAATTTTGCAGTTTCTATGTTAGTAGGAATTGTAATTGTCTTCGGTGCTGCGGCAATAGGTGGCTGGTATACACCACTCGTTTGGCTTGTTGCTGCTGTCGCAATGTTGGTGAATGCTGCGCGTGAAATTGTCAAGGACATAGAGGACCAGGAGGGTGATACTGATCGAGATACTCTCACCAAAAAAGTTGGTCCTCAAAGCGCACGTGGGATTGCGCAGATCTTGATTCTCCTCTCATTATTTCCGTTGGTTGCCCCATATGCTAGAGGACTAATCTATATGGGACTTCTAATCACTCAATTACCAGCCATGCTAGTTCTGATTTCTGTTAAGCCAAGACTCTATAGAGGAGAGGACTATGAAGCGCAAAGATTGCTTAGGCTGGCAATGCTTTTGGGCCTTTCAGGATTTTTAGTGAGCGTGCTATTGCCACTTCAATACAATTCATTGTATGCGTGAAATGCAGCAGGATTGCATAGAAATGTCAGAATCGCCATTTGAGACCACATTCTATTTTCAGCTTGATCGAAAACGATACTGTTTTCGCTGTCTATGACTTCATCAGTTACTTCTTCTCCCCTGTGGGCTGGTAGGCAGTGCATGAAGACATAATCGTCCCTCGCATGCTCTACAAGTTTGTCATTGACTTGGAATAATGCAAATTTAGTCAACTTTTCCTCCACATTCTCATCCCCCATGCTGATAAATACATCTGTATAAATTACTGATGCATCCGAAACTGCCTCGACAGGGTTATGCGTTTGAGTTAATTTTGCATTGGTGTCCTTGGCAATTGCACGGGCCCGTTTGACTATGTCAGCATCTGGCTCACACCCCTTTGGAATTGCCCAGATACAATCGACTCCGAGCATAGCACAAGCAAGCATTAAGTCATGGAGTACGTTATTTCCATCTCCAATCCAGGCAACAATTTCGCCTTCCAATGTCGGATTTCGCTCCATGATGGTCATTAAATCTGCAGCTGCTTGGCAAGGGTGATGTTTGTTTGATAGTGCATTGATTACGGGTACCGTAGCATGTTCTGCAAGTTCCTCAACCATTTCATGCCCATAGCATCGATATGTGATTCCATCTAAAAATCTCGAGAGCACTGCAGAAGTGTCTCCAATCGTTTCAGATTTACCCATTTGCAAATCATTCTTCAGTAGTGTCAGTGGCTGACCACCGAGTTTGTGTATTCCAACCTCAAATGATACTCTAGTACGTGTGCTCGGTTTTTCATAAATACTACCGATACTCAATTCATCTAAAGGCTTGAAGTCATAATCGGGTTCTGGATCTTGCTTGAATCGAATGGCCCATTCCAATATTTCGCGGAAGTCGTCACCAAGGTCGTCAATGGCCAATAAGTGCTGTATTTCGTCAGTCATGTCCATTCCTCAATGACGTTCATCTTCAATATCTGAGGCGAAGCCGTCACGCGTATCTGCCATTCCTCCGAAAATATTCTGTGCAAATGAAAGTATATCTGCTAACCCTTCTTCATGCTCACTAGATAGAGGCATCAGGCCCGGCTGTATCTGCGCGTTTTGCATCATGCGCAGTTGTCCAATCGCGAATTCTGTGCGCTGACCTCCTGCTTCCTCAAACAATGCGCTTTCAAGCATGTCTAGATCTTCGCCCCACCCAAGTACCCTTTCCAAATCCTCTGGAGGCAGTAAATCTGATTTCGATAGGAAATTTGCTGTTGGAAGTCCCAATCTAAAGTGAACTATGTTTGAAAGTAACATTTGTGACACAAAACCTGATGGCGATTGGCTGAGCATAGGGTCGAATAGGAAAACAAGAGCAGATTGTCCGCCTCCCAGAACTTCAACCATGTGGCTACTCGCCTCCCTGAAGGCGAAGAGTTCGACCTGTCCAGGTGTATCGATAATAAGCAAATCACCTGCCAGCCCCTCAAGTTCATCCTGAATATCATAGGACTGTGCAGCAACCAAGTCCGCAGCAAGAATTTGTGCCCCGTTTGGACCTAAATCATATTCATCCATTACCTCATGGAGTGATATGATGTCCCTCACATCGAATTCAGGGTCGTAATGGACTCTTTCTGCACCTGGATCTAGATTGATTGTCAATGTCTCTATCTCAAGAAATCTTGACCATCTCTGGAATGCGGTGACTAAGGTGCTCTTTCCTGCACCTGCAGTCCCTACAATGAAGACCACTGGTGGACTACCACTATCACTGACTGTCACAATTCGTGGCCACAGCGCATGGTTCATCAACCCTCCGACGCAGTATATAGGGCCACACCTAACTGTATGCGGTCCATAGGACCGGGGGTATCTGGTGTGTGGCAATGATTATACCCACTTCATCGGTGTCCGTGTAATACCACGCTTTGCTTGGAGGCCTTTGAATGACTGATGAAAATGATGATGGAAGCATACCACCCCCGCCACCCGGATTACCACCACTACCTCCTGCACCGCCTGGAATGGATGATGTACCACCAGCACCACCTGGAATGGATGTACCACCAGCACCACCTGGAATGGATGATGTACCACCAGCACCAC
>CAYYKF010000115.1:0-5628 GCA_964441035.1 uncultured Candidatus Poseidoniales archaeon | reverse complement strand
ATGGAGAATGCTAGGTGTGGAACCTTGATCCAAGGCCGTGACTGTTTGACCGGAGACTCCAATTTCGACATGTTTCACTCCAGCTGTGACCCAATTCCCATCATCTAAGTAGACTAGGTATTCTTCCAAATTACTGTAAGCTTCACCTTCGTCAATCGTTGCAATAGATTGGTCGGGCTCTACATAGCCATCTCTATTGAAATCCCATCCATCTAAATCCGAATCTTTGAAAGCATCACTGCTATTGCGCGGATCGAGTTGGAAATACACTTCCCAACCATCATCAATACCATCACCTTTCTGACTTTGGTCACGAATCGAGCCGTTCGCCCATAGGAAATAATCGGAGTCTTTTCTGAGAGGGTCCGTACCCAACCAACCATCATCCCCTGTTGGTCGATTTTCAAGACCAAGGCATGGTTCGATTAGGAATGGAATCTCCCCAGCACAGCGCAACCCATCAAATTCAGTAGTCCAATTCTCAGGAGCGCCATAGGAATATTCTTCAGCATTTGTGTAGAACTCATGTGGCTCAATAACTCCGTCACGATCAACATCAAAACCATCGCCACAACCAAAAGTCAAATCTGGGCAACGATCTGAATCCAAAACTCCGTCTGAACTGTTTAAAGGATCAAAAGCACCGCAATTCCAAACAAAGGTCTCGTTTCGATATCCTGTTACATCCATGCACATCGAAACTTCAAAACCATCAGGCAAACCATCACCGTCAGTATCGCCATTCCGGGGGTCTAAGAACCAACGAATTCCAGTTTCAGAAATATCAGAGGGCTTTCCCGTCAGCCCTGTTTGATTTTCAGTGCGACAAGAATCCAAATCATAAGGCCAGCAATATTCCATTAGGGCCGTTAAGCCATCCATGTCATGGTCGCTAGAATTGTCTGAACCATTCAACCAATCAAGACCCATAATTTCTTTTGAGCGGTCACCCAAATCAATGAATCGTGATTCACCAAACAGCTCTTCATGCAAATCTGGCATACCATCTTTATCATGATCTGTGACAGGGGGTCCTTCACCGGTGGTATCGCCCGGGTGTACCGATTGTACGGGATTGTTTGGCCTGATTTGACTAACGAAAACCATCGAACCGACGATTAGTAGACAAATCAACAATGCAGTTTGCTTTCGACGCACAGACCCACCTGTGGGTTATACCCACAGAGGATTCCCTACTCCCATGCTTATGATGCTGATGGAGCGCCGTTCGGACATGAATTCGTTTGGATTGACAATTTTGAAGGGTAAAAAAAGGCTAAAATGAAATATTATGGAATCAAAAAATTTCTTTTCGGCGACGAAAAAAAGTCCACAAAACGATGTTTTTTTCATGGCCCTAAGCGCTGCATTCAAGGGGCGTCTAATCTCGGGTACTGGATGTTAGTATGGCACTTGAGATTACACACCTTGGTTCGGGGAGCCGCGGCAATGCTACGCTACTACAAACCGATGCCTCAAAGATACTCATTGATTGTGGTCTCAGTGGGCGCCAAATGGAGCGAAGATTAGGCCAGATTGGCGTCACTCCAGAAAGTATTGATGCAATAGTTTTGAGTCATCACCACTCTGACCATGTTCAAGGAGCCGAAATTTTCCAGAGACGGTGGGGGGCCGACATCTTTGCAAATTTCACAACCTGTGCGCATCTAGGATTAGATCCAATCAATCAATGCAAGGTTTTCGAATCCCTAGACATCGTTCAAGTGACCTCAGATCTCGCTATTCTGCCGGTTCCAGTGCCACATGAGGGGGCGGAGAATGTTGGTTTCATCGTGAGTGGGGGTGGAAGTGGTCGTGCAGCTGTTGTTACTGACCTTGGAGAAGCGACCGACGAACTTATTCGCCATTTGAAAGGCTGCGCCCACATTTCAATTGAAGCGAATTACGATGCCAAACGTTTGGCGATGGGACCTTATCCAGTCAATCTGAAAAGTAGAATTTCCAGCCGAGGAGGGCACCTGTCAAACCGGCAAGCCGCAGACTTACTTGCAGAAGTGCTGACACCTGCAACCAAGAGTATCGTACTCTGCCATTTGTCGGAACAGAATAATGCACCTCACCTTGCGGAAAGTGAAGTCCTTTACCAAATTGAAGATTGGGGAGGAGATTTACGGATAGCTGGGGCGAAGGGACCAGAATTTAGCCACTGGGTAGGCCAATCGGATGCGGAACTTGTTCTTCACCCAAGATAATCACCTCAGTATGAGGTGAATTGGAGAATGGCTAAGAACACTTGCCGATATGTGGCACCATGCGGCCAGCGTCTGGATGCATCCGCCGAGACCGTGAACGGGCCGTTTCCGAGATTATGGGAGTATCAATGCTGCTTGCAATGGTTATCACCACGATGGGAGGTGTAATCGTCATGATGCAACCGTTCATGGAGGACTTAAATGACAACCGTGAATGGGCCTCAGCCAGCGTTGCAGCCAACCAATTCAACGACAGATTGCTTGTTGCAGCGGAGACACCTGAGGGCTCAGGAATCATGGTTTCCAGTTCTCAAATTGCAGAGATAATTGGCCCGATTCGACTTGCAGAAGTTTGGCAAATTTCCGCTGACCTGTATGGCGAAGACCGTGTTTCAATCAATTTTGATATGAATCAAATTGAGGTTACTTCAATTAACGGGACGGTACATGAAATCAAAATTTCTACACCATTAGGAAATCAAAACGCTACGATTGAAGGTGGTAACGGGCAGTTTATGGTAGATTTAGTTTTGACTGAATGGATGCAAATTGATGTCCTTGACTTGCAGGGGAACATCATACATCGTTGTGTGCAGATTCCATTGGACGGAGTGCAATTGAGTACTTCTCTCGGTGATGGTGATTTTGACGTGGATTTGATCAATGGTGCCCGAATTGAAAAGTTGGCCAATCAACCTATTGACATTAAGTTATATCCGCGATTAGGGCATGATTTGACCTTACAGAACCAACACAGAGTTAGTCTGATTATGCTTGATGTGGACATGGTGGGTTCCGGACATTCCAGTGATTCTAGCCTAGAATTGATTAGCGAAGGGCCGAAAGTATTCTTTGAGGATGAGGCCAGGAACCTACAAATTATTACAGATTTTGCTTCCCAAGATGGACGTGAAACAAAATATCGGCATCGATGGACTGGTGATTATGAATTTCAACGGGCTACAGGAGATTTAGACGGGTTTTCTGGCTTCGGTCCTCATGGTAGAATTTCTGGTGTTGAAGGTATGACCATGTATCCCGTATCAGAACATATTCAACTGGATGTAATCTTACAGCAGGTGATGATCAAATGATGCGGAGAGAATTGGATGATGAAGGTGTTTCTTCATCGGTGGCCACAGTGTTGCTCTTCGCAGGAGTACTTGCCATTATCTCTGGAATGATGGTTACAATTTCACCTGTTATTGAAGAAATGCATGGCGCTGTTGAAAGAGAATCAATGTCTGGACAAATGACTGATTTCACTACTGAAGTGCAGCATCTTAGTGAATCGGGGGTTCCTGGAGATGCCTCAGAATTGTCGTTAAATCCGCATTCTGGAAACCTCGCATGGGATTTGATGCGCGGTGGCACTTGGTATACAGCAACACACCAACCAGAAAGTGAATTCCGCATTGAAGGAGTTCTGGATTTAGACAACGAAATGAGATTTCGTTATGCAGAGAATAGGGTTGAAAGTTTGTGCGCTACTGATTTGCATGCATCTGTAGAATCAGAGCACCACTATCGAATTCCTGCACTGAATGGAACCATTGGAATCACTGCTTTACACACCCTCTCAACACAACTAGGGCCTACGACCCTAACCCTACAACAACCCGACAGTAGTACACTGCACGTTGTGGAAATGGGTGAAACTTTGGAAATCAATATGAGTTCGAGCGATGGTGAATCGTGGATACATGCCGATAATCCATTGCGTGTTGTGTTTTGGCGAGGCGGGGGTGGTGTTTTTGTCGCACCTCCAGATTTAATCGCGCCACAAACTGATGAAGGGAGGGTTTGGACAATTCCATTGACGACTGGAACACACAATTTGCATGTTATCTCATCCGACCCATTCACGTTGAAATGGGAAACTCAAAAAATGAGCGGGAGTGGAACTTCTGCGATTATTGAATATGCACAATCACCAGAAACTGATTCCACTCACATTTGGGATGGCACAATTACAACTACTGAGGCGGAAAGACTTGTGCTGCAAACTTCTGCAAAAGCCAAATTGGTACTACGGTGGGGGGATTCGTCTGAACTTGATGGTGATGGACCAGGGGCAATGCACTATACTGATGAAAATGGGGCGTGGACAGGAGTTCAATTTAGGCCACCTGCAATGAATGGGACACTCATTTTGCACAACCCTAGTGATGCTTCGACGACCGCCAAGATTAACGACATGTACCACTCTATTGGTGGATTCTCATCGACAAGAATCCCTTGGAATACTGGTGGCTTATCATGGATTGATGCAACCACGCCGATTACTTTGGAATGGACCCTAGATGATCAATCAATTGGAAATTCAGCACAACATGCAATCGGGTGGAGGCAAGGAAGTATGTCGCTCATTCCAGCAACTGATACCGGTCGAAGTACGGGGCAGTCTTGGTCATTCCAAACACCCAGTAATGGTGGAACCTCTGCGAATCCAATCATTGGAAATATTGACCTCATTCTGCAACCAGTTGCTCCGAGTGCTTCTTGGTCTACAACTGTAGATACTGGTGATGTAAATAATGACAGTTTTGGACATCTATCACATGAGGATAGCAAAGTATTGCATGTCTCAGAAACTCAGAGCAATACGGTTCAAATTGAGGCTACAAGTGGCCCCATTCGACTCTGGGCTATCGCAGGAGAGGATGGAGCATCTCCAATACTTGAAGATGGAGCCGACCGATGTGTGAACATCGACATGCGAGCATCTGGTTGGATGGATGTTGTACTTCCATGGTCACCGATAGGGCAAATGAGTATGCAAGACATAAGATCCTCTTGGCGAGATGGTTCGCACTTTTTTGGAGTGGGTTTGACAATAAGGGGATTGGTTGATGGTCAACCACATGTTGCTCTAGGTTCTGCTTGGGCACTCAATCTACCGAGGTTATCGTACACCTTTGATTCAAGTGTTTCAGGCCTTGAAATTGTCACTCACGGAGGTTTTGTCGGAACCAATCATCCTGAATTCCGACCCTCTGTATTGGTAGAACCACCTTCAAGAGAAGGGCCGGGACCACGTCTTGCAGTCACCGTTCCTGTCGTTTTGCCCTCCATCGATTCCATATCGGGTTCTTCTTCGATAACAATGAGTTTATCCCTAGATTCGCGTGAACAATTGTCCTCAATTACAGCGCATCAAGTAAGGCGTGGTTGGGATGGGCCGTACGCAAATGTGATTGCTGCTGAATCTGCATCCGGAACAGATTTCTCCGGCGATTGGATTGCATTCCCTGGCCAACTCAGCCTACTGGACGATTATGTTGGATGGGTACAAACATCCCCAACCATGCCTGAAGTTGTCTACCACGCGGGTGGGAACCCGGTTTTATTCAATATTCAAGTTGCACATATTAACAGCCACAGTGATCGAGGTGTTCTAACATGACGAGCGAAT
>CAYYKF010000114.1:0-5829 GCA_964441035.1 uncultured Candidatus Poseidoniales archaeon | reverse complement strand
GATATTTTGTACAAGACGCCGGCGACTCTGTTTATCATAGGCATTATTTTTGGAGCAATTCTGATTTTTGTTGACATGACTCCTAGTACACACGGTGTCAAGAGCATTGTCTCATCTATTCTCTTCGCCTCAACCTCCTTGATTGGTTTCTTTCTCCTCCTTTCAGGTGGAAATTGGCTTGGAATGTATATCTCTCAGATTATGAGTTCAGAAGACGAATTATCCTTCCACCTCGCTGCAGTTCCATACTATTTTATTTTGAGCGGCATCATTCTAATTTTGTTGCCGATGCAGCATCTTATGGCAGAATTATCGTTCCTTACAGGTCAAGCCATTCAAGATAAACGAACCCTTTGCTTCGGCCTATTCAGTTTGGCGAAACGCACCCTCTTTGCATCTGCAATATGTCTTTCACTCCTGCCCTTAGCACCTGTATTTTTCACTGAACAAGAGTACACTCCTTCAGATGGTGAGAGTGAAAAGGACCGAAAATTTTTCACCCCACTTGAGATGGAGTTCAGCTACGACTATGCGGAAAGCAACAGTGCCTTTGATTCCTATTGGGGTGATTCTGATGAAGGAGAAGCTACAGAACGTGTGTATAGCGGATTACACCACTCCACATCTGCTCTTTGGTGGATTTTTTGGGCATCAATCTGTTTCCTTGTAATATCATTATTCACTGTCAATTCAGGTCAATCCGGCCGTCTTTCGGAGAATTTATTTCATCTACATGGTTTGTTGATTATTCCAGTGATTATTGGATTGGTTTACAGTATTATCATGTACGCAAATGTGACAGATATGACCTCTGATAGTGGTTCCAGTTCATACTCTAGTGAAACAAAAGTTGCCTTGAACTGGTTTATGCCGATTACTTTCACATTCCTCTTGGTCGTGTGGTTCTCAGAACAATTGCCAAAAACATTGATTCCGTGGGCCAAGAAAGTACAAGCAAATAGGCAGGCATCAATTATGGCAATGCAGAACATTGCCTATGGTCAGATGCAAATGTCTGCAATAAATCAACCTCAGATTCAACAACCGACCTCACCTCAATATCAGCAAGTTCCCCCCCTCTCTCCACAGGTTCCGGTGGGGCAGAAGCAGGGTTTTCCACCATACGACCCTACACGAAAATATTGATTCCTATCGATGAGATCGCATTAGAATTCCGAGATTTCTTTTCTCAGCGTTTTTCAGTAGAATCAACAGGTGTCGTACAATTTCACGAACTCCTCCATCAAACGTTTCGTCTTTAGCAACAGACCATGCTGATTTTTGCAGAATAAGCCGCAATTCACGAACCTGGAGGGCAGTTAGCCAGCCATGTAGGATTAGACCCCCGAATCCTTCGCTCAGTTGATTGTCGCCACGTGTTTCGGACCGAAGCCCCGCGTCTAGTTGCCTCAATAGAATTGACATCGAATCATCATCTTTCTCCGAGATGTGGAATTGACGTAGGTATGCGATTGCGTTTCCATCACGGGAGGGGAATCTACCAATTCTCTCCATCGAAATCCCGCGATCTAGTGGCTCAGCAGGCGAACCATCCGTTTGAATCGCTCGATAGGCCACAAAGAGAATAGTTGCTGAATCCCATTGATTATTGCCATCATCTTGATTGAATCCCTCGCTTTCCAATTTTTCTAAAATGTGTGGGTGATTATTGATGAAATCGTCAAGTGTGGATTCAGATTGAGAATCCAATGCAACAATCATTTCGTCAAGTCCATCTCCTTGCATCGGGTCCAGTGTGTGGAAAGGTGTAATGTTCGACGCTTTATTCACCACAATCTCCTCCGAGTCAAAGTCGACGGCGCAGTCGTTCCAACCTCGCCTCAAATTCATCAAGTGGTAGGGGTTCTTCTTCGACCATTGCTACACTTTCATCCTCACCCTCTCCAGATGTGATTTCAGGTTCAGAGTCAACTGCGTTGACTTCTACTTCCTCTTCTTCAAGGAAAATATCGTCAATGTCATCGATTTGCCCAGAATTGCGTTGGCCAGATTTCTTTTGGGTGGATTTTGAGGTTGCTGCAGATTTCTTTGTACGCGCCTTTCGTTTTCGCGATTCCGGCCTAATCATGCCAAGCAATCCCATCGCCCCGAAAACGACCACAATACCTCCAATTAGCAAGGCGAAATCTAACCCGTCTTCTGGCGGTGATATGCCATCTGCTAGGATGATGATGCCTAAATTATCAGATGGATTATTGTCTTCATTCCATGGTGATGCACAAACAAGCTCAATCTGAACAGTCACTCCATCATCGAGAGGTGGGCGTTTGATTACGATTTGTGGAGCAATGTCTCCTGCAACATTGACTCTATGGACTGCGCCCCAAGTATCAGTTGAGAGGTGTAATTCGCATATGGCCTCTGATAGTTTACTGTAATTTGCACGTGAAATTGAAATCACGATGTTCTGCATTCCAGAATCTTTTCTCAATTCGGTTGCGGTAATGGCAAGATTCCAATCTTTATCCTGTATGATGACCTCACGCTCGCTTTGTGCAATTTGACCACCATGTCCATCAAACAGTGTGGCCCTTAGGATATGAGTCCCTGGTGCTGGAGACCAATTGGCACCTGAAAGGTTGATTGTATCAAGAGAAGTATTCGACGCCAAGAATCCTGAAGAATGGTCGATAATTGTCCCAGTTTCATCCCTGAGTATGGCCGTCCATTGTATCGAATCAATTCCATCAAACAGTGAGCATACAGCAAGAGGTTCAGATTCAATTGTGTAAACTGTACATGTCCCCATCCTACTTGGCGGATTGCGAACACGAGCCCAATATTCCAAAGCCGTTCCGTCGACAGTGACAAAACCGTCCTGGTCACTAGATGGGACCTCCCAAAGTGAATCTCCATCGCCGTTTTGTGTTAGTGCCACCCCGTTATGTTGAGCATTATTATTCTCAAACAATGGATGGAATTCTAATTCCAATGTGTCTCCAGATGTACCAAATAGGACTGGACTTGATGCCCATGCTCGCTCGCTTTCTGTTAATTTCAAGAGAACTTCCCGTTCAGTACCATCCTCATCAGTCGTTCGAAGTGTAACACTTGTGTTGAATCCCCCTCCACCTGAATCGGGGATGGCTGAAATTGGAATTCCTACGCTTTCACCAACCCCTAGACTCACTACACTTGGACCTTGTAGAGTCCAACCCACAGGCATTCCTAGGATTTCAACATCAATGGAGGTTGGAGCATTACCAAGATTTGTTAGCATTGCCAGTGGCATACCACCGTACTGCGAAATTGTCCAATTAGTTTCATGTGTCAGTCTGTAATCATGCCAAGATGCGACACGAAGAGGTAGTGTGGTTTGCCCTTCACCACTCCCATCGGCGTTCTTTGCTTGTAATGTCAATTCGACAGTGTGGCCTGAAATTGCACCAATTGGTGGAATAATTTCACAGGTGAAATTTGCTTGCTCCCCAGGGTTTAGCATGGGCAAGTCCTCACTGAGATTAATGTCCCATCCGTTGACATTTACCCAACCATTCAGATATGGTATTGCGGGAGAATTTCCACGCTGTTCTACAATCAATGTAATATTCTCTCCATTGCGATCAATATCCAAATCAGCACCACCTGCCAATATCCACCAACCTGGAACGTGGTTGACATCTACGTGAATGACAAAAGGAGGGATGATGGTATCATCACTCATTCCATCAAAACTGATTGTTGCAATAGTGTCCTTCCACGCAGTGGTAGAGACATTAATCAGTAGGGGGACAGAACTAGTGGAGTTGACCTCAACACTACCTGATGCTCCGCCTGAAGCGGACCAGCCTAGGCCCGCATCTGAGCCAGCAGTCGCAACAGAAATTGATGGAGATAGGACAATCTGGTCTACTAGATTTCCACTGTTGTTTGCATGTAGAATTAGTGCCAAAACATCACCAGGGTCAGCATTAATTGTATCTCCATTGGACAGGTTGACCCCCTGATATTCTAGCACCATTTGCCATTGGTGGTCTTGCCTCGCTTCAACAAGAATTGAAGTTGTTGAAAACACATTAATATCGCCTTGCGAACGCATTTCAAATGCCAAAATCAGGCCCTGGGCAGCCACCATGTCCTCTGGCAATGTGACTCCAATTGGGATGCTTCGCAACTCACCTGCACCAATGGCATACTGGCTTGATGGGATGGATACCGTGAGTCCAGGGTCCCCTGAAAAATTCGAATTCTCGACAACATGCCACGAGATGTCATAGACATCGGGTCCATTGCCTGTATTCTCCAAACGGAGCATCATCGTTTCTTGAACATTCACATCCATTCTATGTGGTTCCTCGGTTGGGAATGTAATGTCTGCGACCGCTCGATATTTTTGCAATACCTGAAGTGATAATGTGAGCGTGTGTCCTGTTTGATTCGCCTCTTCCGAACTCCATTGGTGTAGCATTGGGGGTGGCGCGTATGGCATGTCAAGCTCTAACGTGCCCGTAATTCTCCCACCCACATTTCCATGTGCCCGAAGGGTGGTTCCATCGATTGTGAAAGCCCCTGATGAACTCCAACTCCAACCAGCCATTATCATCCCAGCGCTAGCCATATCCCATTCCAGTTCATCCACGCTTGCAGGCAGTTGAATCTCAATGTTCCAAACCAGGTTATCTGCAGGGACAGAGCGTATATGTGGTGGCAAAATTTGGACATTATTGGCTACAAAGGTCAGCTCTATTGTGCTACATTCTTGGTCCACTCCGGCAATGCCGATACACAAAGTCAGTGGAGTGAAAACTGAATTTCCTAATGTAGTTGCAGGGGGGACCGGCAGTCGTGCTGTCAACTCACGACTTTGTGATGGTTGGAGAGTGAGAGGAATGACCTGTGTATTGGTATTATCATAGAGCTTGAGATCACTACTCCATGCGGTTGAATCCCAGCTGAGTTCCACATCCTCTGGCGCATTTCCAAGGTTCTCGATGAGAATCCATGCCGCAGCATCTTCGCCCGGAATTCCAAATCCGGTTGAGACATTTGTGCCTGCAGGGCCGCGAACTGAAAGTCCCCTAGTCCGTTCGGCTTCGATTGGTAGAATCGCAGTTTGTGTCACGTTTTCGTCAGAATCTAGTGTCAGTGTCAAAACAACGAATCCAGCATCGGTGCCCAGAGCTTCTGAGGGTGCAGAGATTCGCAGAGTTGGACTCCAGGTGCCGCCCACATCTATTTCGACATTAGAAGAACCAGATGGATTTAGGTCCGTTATGGTCCAATTATTTGGTAGTCCCGAATCATCAATGCTCAGACTCCAGGTCCCGGATAATCGCCCTGTAGATGTGACTAGTGGCATCACATCTTGTTGGCCACCAGGTAATACACGCACTGGATCATTGGGGACTCCAATCGAAACATTGTATGGCGCTAGAATTGTCAATACAGTTGTAGCATTATCGTTATCAGTTCGGGTTTGAGATAAATTTCCATGTTCATCAATTTTCAGTGTAAAGGTGTGATTTCCAAGGCCACCTGACCAGTCAAACGTGAATGTTCCGTCATTCCCATTCCCTGTGGGCTCCACAGGGTCGAGTGCACCTTCGCGATGCGTGAATACGAGTTCATCATCAACATACATTCGGGCAAATGTGTCAAGATTTGTTGAAGCGGTACCCGCATTCTCAAACCACCCTGTAACTTGCACATTTTGGCCAGGATTAGGGGTACTTGGAAGGAATGTGATTGCCAATCCATCCTCAAATGGCCGTACATCAGCGCCGGCGGTGGAAATTAGCATGTCCCCAACCAACAAATCGAGCGTTCCGTCATTTTCAAAGTCAGCAAGAGTGTGACTTGCCCATGTGC
>CAYYKF010000113.1:1833-5871 GCA_964441035.1 uncultured Candidatus Poseidoniales archaeon | reverse complement strand
GAAACCTCGTAGAAAACCGGGGGGTCGGATGCCGAAAGGCGTCCGGCTCCCCACCTCTTTTTTTCATTTTTTCCAAATTTTACTTTGAGAATGTTTATGTTATACTCAATTTTGTCGGATACATGAATCTCAATAGAAAGTCAATAACCTCGATTATCCTGACGTTAATAATGCTCCTTTCCACAGGATTGGTGCAGTTCGATGGAGTGAACGAATTCAAAGATGTTCAGAATTCTCTCGACGATGAACAATCTGAAGGGATGGATCAAACTGATTCTAGAGCATTCACAGGCGAACAGAAATTGCTTGTGATTGCTGGTAATTTTTCTGACATGGCTGATAAAAACTTCACAAATGGTGACCTAAAACAATTTTTTGAGATTGATTTTGATGAATTTTATCAAGAGGTTTCATACGGAGCAATCAGCATCGATGCTGACGTGTATGGTTGGTTGGAATTACCGAATCCTCGCGATTATTATGAAATCGATTTAGACTGTGGTAATGATGGACTTTGCCCATCAGATAGGGAAGATATGAACACTTGGAATGTTGGCAAGAGCAAATACGAGAACTTAGATTGGAATTCGGATTCAGTTGTTGATGACAAGGATACATTTGTTCCTGATTCAGACGGAACAGAAGGAGATGGAATTGCAGACGCGAAGGATGTAAGGGCATTGGACCATCTTTTGGTCTGTCAAGACCTAGTTACAGCCCTTGAGTCGCTGGCTGCAACGAGTGGTGGAGTCATTGACTTTTCATCTTTTGATCAACTTGTATGTCTTGTCAATGGAGAACCATTTCGTGGTTGGGCATATACTAATCCGATTTGGAATAACGCGCCTACATTGACCTTGTCTGATGGTACGAACTTCAAGATTCCAGCAACTGTGATGACTGAAACTGGGGATTGTTGTAATTATGCGTCCCCTCCGACTCCAGACCCAGTCAAGTTCTGGGGGAGGGTAGCACACGAATATGGCCATTTGATTGGAAAGACCCATGTCTCAGAGGATTACAATAACGGATACGCTTTGATGGCAGGTCTCTATCCAGGACACATGTCAGCATACAAGAAATTTGATGGGGGCGATTGTAATAAGGGAGGAGAAACTCAATTAGATTGGCTCGATGAATCACAAATTTATGTCGCCGAACCAGGTGTACATGATAAGACAATTCGACCACTTGAATTAGGTCTCGACACTCTTGCGATAAAGATTGATATTTCACCCAAGAGGTTCTACATGGTTGAGGTAAGGAAATACATTGGTTTTGACAATAATACTAGTTCAAGTGGAAATAAGATAATGGTTGACGAAGGCGTGATTATCTACGATGTTGATGATTCAAAGTGTGGAGATCAAGTCACAATCATCGATCCTGACCCTACAACTTCTACCCATGAGGCTTGGAAGGTGGGACAAAATCATTCAGATACAATTGGCGGTAAGGATTTCAAAATCGAGATCATAGAACCTTCATTCAATGGTTACAAAATAAGGGTGTCTTACGAAATAAGTGGCTTACTACCCGCAGATGTGTCAATCACTCCGTGGGACCCTCCAAATGGTGAATATTACACCCCTGATATCTGGATTGATAGCCCAATCAATGATTGGGATTGGTATCGAAATGATGGAGAGGGTAGTGATATTCCCAATAATAAGTCGGGGGACGACCCTTTGGTCGGTCATGTCAATCGTTTGTGGTTCAATGTGACTAACAGTGGAGAACTTCCAGCAATGGATGTTGAAGTCAAAGCATATTGGACAACCCCTCCGGTGACTGGAATAAATACACAGAATTTGGAATATATAGGGAATGTGACAATTGATGAAATAGCACCCATGTCTTCGATTAATCAATCAATTGATTGGACACCAATTGTTGCTGATCTTGAAGAAAACAAACTTTTCGATTTACATTCTTGCATAGTAATTGAAATTACTGAACTAGATGGAGAACTTTCTACAGGAGACAATAGTGCACAAGAAAATGTACATCGTTTTGAGACCACCAGTAGCAGTCCATTTCATCCAGTAGGCGTTGAATTCATGGTCAACAACCCATATGGATACAGCACATTTGTACACTCAACAGTAGATAATCTGCCTGCTGGATGGACGTACGAATTAGCTTGGGACCGAGAATATGTAGGGCCATTTTCTGAGACCGCAAATAGCATCACTGTGACGCCTCCCGCGAGTTTGAATGCATTTACAGAGATTGGTGTCCCAGTTGATTTTCAGATTGTCACGTGGATTGATGTGAAGCATGGAGCATTTGGGGACATTGTGATGGAATTCCTTGGTGGAAATTCCATTTCCATCGTTCCGGTTGAGAAGGTTGACATCAATTTCGATGTTGTTTTCGATGGCGGCGCACTCAATGTTGACGGTACCGTTAATTCTCAGAGTTTCACCTCTGCAGGAGATGATTATTCGAATTCAATCGTCGCGATCGAATACACATCTCCTGATGGTATCGCATATTTGCATCCAGTTTCAATGGGTCATCAGACCGACACCTGTCATGCCCAATTCGCTCCAGGAACCTCGATTGACATCGTGTATACCAGCCCATCTGGTCAGACATCAACGAGCAGTCGAACCATGAATTCGAATGGAGAATACATGGATAGCTTCCAGATGAGTGAAACTGGAACTTGGACCATCACTTACACCTATGTCGACGTGGAGCAGATTACACACTCTTGGAGCACGACCGAGGAGGTCGCATCACGAACATCGGTGCCCGCACCAATCGCGAATGGATATGACAAGGATTGTCGTACAGGAACATTCACCGATACTTGGGGTGGCTCCATGGAGGAAGAGAGCAACGAGGACCCTCTCATCCCAATTCCATGCCCTGTATTAACGAACGGCGAGTGGAAGGTCCGTGTGCTATACGGGGGTGATTCAGTCCACCAGAGCAAGGCCAGCGACTACAAGACCATTCTCGTCCACGGATTGCCCAACATCCATGCTGATATCAATGTCGGAGATGTCTTCCAGATTGAGGGGGACCTCGCGACCTCTGTCCATTCTGCCTCTGAACTCACGATTGTTTACATCAGTCCGAGCGGAGATCAATATCGGCATACCGCTGCAATAAGCCGAGATTCCTACTCTGACCGAATCATCCTCGACGAAGAGGGAACATGGACCATCAAGTTGAGTTATGTTGATGTTAATCGAGATTCGATTGAATGGACTGAGACAGTCAACGTCATCGGTTTTGATGTAGGCCCTATTGGTGAACCCGAAATCGAACGACCTACAGAAGAAATCGTCGTTAATGGTACAGAAGTCGATCTTGGTGGTATACTGAATACGACATCTGATGATGAAAATACAATCTCTGTAGGTACTGTTGTTAGCATTCGAGTCACCAGTCCTTCAGGCGATTCTTTCACCCGTGAGGCTGTTGTTGATGAGGATAAAAATATCGATTATTCGGTCTTTTTCAATGAACCAGGTCGCTGGACTGTAGAATACAGTTACACTGATGATAATGGACAAGTGGTTGAATGGGGTGAGGCGGTCGATGTTGAAGAAGAGGCCATTGAGAAGGCCACTCCATCTGCATATGAAGCAGGCGTCATCTTTGCAGCCGCTCTCGTTATCCTTACAGGCATGATTTTGGCTTTCGTTGCACGTCCAAACATGGAGTCAATACACACAGGACCAGGTCAAGGGGAACCACCTGAAGAGGACCAACCAGTTACACATGATTCAGTAGAGGACCTACTTGACACAGAATTGCGCTGAGATTAATCGTGCATCCAATGTGCTAACTTGTCGACAATCCGCTCGCGGAATGTCAGCAGTTGCAATACAGGGCCATCCATCGAGATGGTAATCACAGCACCTCTGGTGAAATGGGTTTCATCCCACCCATCGCTTACAACATAGCCTCGATGCATGTCGCTAGAGATGACGGTTGGTTTGTCTGTCCATGCGCTGTAGCCACCAGAATCATCGCGGTCCCCCCTAGGTAAGTCCCTACTTACAAAGAGATAGTGTGAAT
>CAYYKF010000113.1:0-1733 GCA_964441035.1 uncultured Candidatus Poseidoniales archaeon | reverse complement strand
AAGAATCCAAAAGAGCCGTCAGGGTCATCAGCCATTGGATGCGAGTTTACACCCATGACGGGTGTGTCCGGGCCAACATTGTGTGCGATACTGGTGAGGGTACCATCGCCTCCAACCACGATGACGAGATCACGTCCAATGAAGTCTGAATGTCGTACCTTTTCACGTGCTGTGAACTCAACACGCAGTCCACGTGAGTCGACAAGCGCTGCTAGGTCTGCTTCTATGCGGTCCATCGCAATGTCATGGACTGCTTCGAAGTTCTTTTTGTAGACCACGAGGATATCGGCTGACAAGGAAAGTCCTCTGTCTGGACCCGGTGGTACGCCTCTCTTAAATGGCCCCTATCAGTGGCTATGCTCGATGAGCGGCGATTCTGAACGCTTACCGGATGGCAGACCTCGTTTACCTGCAGGCCAATTCCTGACCACTAGATTCCCTGTTCTGACTTATGGGAAGACTCCAAAGGTAGAGATGGATGGTTGGAAATTTCGTGTTTTTGGTCATGGCCTTTCAGAAGAATTGAGTTGGACATTTGATGAATTTCTAGCACTTGGTGAGCATGAGACCACTCGAGATTTTCATTGTGTTACCACTTGGTCTCGCTATGACAATGCTTGGAAAGGTGTTCCAATCGGAGCGGTTTGGGCCTTGATTGAGCCACACATCAGTGAACAAGTCGGAGCAGTGATGCTGCATTGTACATGTGGGTACACAACGAATCTCCTTCTCGAAGATTTCCTTGAATCAGACAATCTATTCGCTACACATCATGATGGTGAATTGCTATCAGCAGACCATGGAGGGCCTTTGCGCTTCGTTTGCCATCACCTGTATGCCTGGAAATCGGCAAAATGGATTGATGGCATCGAACTTCTTCCAGTCGATGACCGGGGCTTCTGGGAGCGCAATGGCTACCACAAGCGTGGAGACCCTTGGGATGAGGAGCGCTACGCTTACCAAGAATAGTTAGAGCGATGAAATACCGTGTATTGCAAACAGAATTGCCATACCAATCAATGCAATGCTTGAGAGTCGAATCGCCCATAGAAGACCTCGTTCATTCATGAAGCCCTTTGAGCGATCAAGTAAAACCGCGAAGAGAATCTTGACACCAATCAATACGCCAAGAAATCCGATGATGAATCCGAATGGCATTAAATGGTCCTGTTTCCATGCAGCAACAAGGAATGGCGCGCCTGCCAACGTCCAGAATAACCAAGGGTTTGGATTCAGAAAGTTGGTAATTACACCGCGTTTCAGTGATTCAGGTTTGGCCACTTGTTCGAGTTCTGTAGCGGTGTCAGGCTGTGTTCTCAATCCATCAATTCCAAGATATGTGAGGAACACGGCTCCAGCCAAGTAAAGGGCTGCAGACACCCCTTCTATAGACGTTGCAGACCACCAAAGAAGGGCAGATATACTGATGATTGGCGCATCTGTAATCAGAGGTGAAAGCGCGACTTTCATTCCAGCCTTCCAATCATGCTGTAACGTTTCTGAGATTACGAGGGTATTCAGTGGCCCTGGTTTGACGCCTTCAGCAAGCCCGAGCACAATACCTGCGCTAAACAAGGCCCACAAAGTTGGCTCCGAAAGTAGGGTATCGAGGGCATCCATTGGACAACGGGGGTAGGTCAACCATCAAGAGATATCCCTCTATCGAGGATGCATGGGACGCGAAGTTTCAGGTCAGGCTGTGACCTATACCGATGAAATTCATGTGAACACAC
>CAYYKF010000112.1:0-6124 GCA_964441035.1 uncultured Candidatus Poseidoniales archaeon | reverse complement strand
CATTTGATTCAACAATGATTGGAACAACATCCGGCATTTCATGAACACTCATAATTTTGTAATCGAGTAAATCTGGATTCATCAAATGTCCATCTCTTCCATACTTCATTTCCTCCGAAAGGACTTGGCCCATACCCATATGGCAAGAACCGATAATCTGACCTGTGACTGCGAGCGGATTCAATGCCTTCCCACAATCATGTGCAGCCCATGCCTTGACTACCTTCACGAATCCGGTTTCAACATCAACCTCGACTTCTGCGACGTAAGCGGAGAATGAATATGCTGGCGCAAGACCTGCTGCTGCACCTTTGTGAACTCCACCCATGGGGGGTGTTCTATATGCTCCAGATGCAATGAGCGCACCCACATCAGCCTGCGCCTTGTGGACTGCCTCTAACCAAGAGACGCCTATTGCGGGGTCATGTTTGTAGTAGATACGCCTGTCTCCAAGTACGAGTACATCTGGATGATACCCTGTGATTTCCCATGCGGCTTTGAGAACCTTCTCTCTTAATTCAGATGCAGCACGAATTGCAGCATTTGCATTCATGAACGTGACTCTGCTGGAATATGACCCCAAATCAACAGGTGCAGTATCGCTCTCTCTTGAACGAATGCGAATCATGTCCAGAGGCAATGCTAGAACCTCGGATACAGCCTGTGCAATTGCAGTATCACTTCCTTGTCCAATCTCTGCAGCACCCGTATGTACAGTGACCCCTCCATCCATGTCGCACTGGAGATGAACAGTAGCATGCGGGAAATTTTCAGGGTCCCAGTGTATTGGCAATCCTGAACCGGAGATGAAGAATCCGCATCCTACACCAATACCTCTGCCCAATGGCATGTTACGGAATTTTTCATCCCAGCCAGACATTTCTCGAACTTTGGCTAAACATTCTCGCATGCCAGTACTCGTGATCCGAAATCCAGTGATTGTTCGACTGTGTGGTGGCAGAAGGTTTGCCAGTCTGAAGGTCATAGGGTCAACGCCCATCTGTTCAGATACAGCATCAATTCCAACTTCGACTGCACACCTAGAATTGACAGCGCCATGCCCTCGCATGGCGCCACTCGCTGGCTTGTTTGTCCAAACTCTGGCACCCGTGTAGTGGAATCCTCCAATCTCGTAGGGCGAGGTGTGGAGTACACCATTGTAGTATGTTGTTACGTGTCCAAATGAAGCAAATGCACCACCGTCAATGAGTGCATCCGTTTCAATTCCAGCAATCCTACCTTCCTCATCAGCATACACACCCATTTGAATCCGACTTGGATGTCGTCCACGATTAATCCAATAGACTTCCTCACGGTCAAAATTGATGCGCACTGGCCGCCCAGATTTGCGTGCTAGAATGGCTGCACACATCTCATGAGGAAATGGATCAGACTTTCCACCAAAACCGCCTCCTACAAACGTTCTATAGACATTAATTTGATGCATTGGGATGTCCAATACAGAACTCAAAGCACGATGTAGATAATGCGGAACTTGCTGTGGAGTCCATACAGTCAATCGACCAGCAGGATCCCAATGTGCAACCACGGCGTGCGGCTCGGTAAATCCATGATGAAGACCTGCCATTTCCCAATCTGAATCATTTCTGTAAGGTGCCTTTTTCATTCCCTTCAAATCACCGAATTGTTGGAAGACTCTTTTCTGAACGTTTGATTCACCGATGTGATATTTCCCGCGGTCATGTATTGGATGTTCTGAATCCTTCAATCCATCCTCCATATCGTGAATGCTGGGCAGCTCTTCGTATTCCACTTTGATTGCATTCATCGCATCAATGGCAGTGGCTTCATCGACAGCCGCAACGCAAGCAACGAGGTCACCAACGTGGCGAACCTTGTCTTGTGCCATGGCATGCTCATCCTTGGTGACTGGTAGGACACCGAATCGATTGACTGAATCCTTCCCAGTTGCAACTGCAAGAACGCCAGGCATGGCTTCAGCAGCCCTCGTATCAATGGATTTAATCTTGGCATAATGTAGTGGTGAGCGCAGAATTTTTCCAATAATTTCACCTGGGAGGCGAATGTCATCTCCATATTCTGCTTGGCCAGTGACTTTCCAATTTGCATCTACCATTGGTGTAGATTTTCCAATCGTAGTTCCAGTCACATGACGGTCATGAACATGCGGCCCTCTACCTTGGTCCATCCACCCACCAACAGATTGGGGAACAGAATCCAAATCCTGCAAATTCGATTCAGGATTACTTCCCCCGCTACCTGGAATCCCGAAGTCTTGCTGTCCCGCTTTCCGCTTCCCATCTACCCGCTCTTTTGAGTCACCTTTACCTGGTGCTTGCCGATATCCTTTCGCCATGTAAGTAACACCTCACTTAGCGCTCCCAGGCGGTAATGTTGGTTCCTCAGGGCCGGTGGGATGTGGGTCTGATTTGGGTAGTGTTCCATCTCCTGAATCGATGTTTTCTTGTTTCATTTCTGCTGCCATTTCAACGGCATCGATAATTTGTTGATATCCTGTACATCGACAAAGATTACCTTCTATCGCACATTTGATTTCATCTCGAGTAGGTGTGATATTCTCTTCTAGTAGAGCAGAGATTACGACTAGGAATCCTGGACTGCAGAATCCGCATTGGCTGCCACCAGCATCAGCAAAACATTTCTGAATTGGATGAAGGTGATGGCCATCCGCCAATCCTTCGACAGTTGTGATGGACGTTCCTTCGTGTTCTTTGGCCAAGCACAAACAACTCAGACGAGGATTACCATCAATTAGAACAGCACAGCATCCGCAGGTACCCATATCACATCCACGTTTGACTCCAAGTGTGCCAACTTGATCTCTCAAAACGTCAAGTAGAATCGCGTTGCTTTCAATCAAATGTTGATGTTCAATACCATTTACTTCAGCGTTCCAAGACTCCTTGTCCGCAGCCGGAAGCATCGGAACTCGGATATGAATACTCATGCGACCAACCCCACCCAATCCACAGAGCCCTTTGATGATTCGCCCGTAGGGCGGCTGTAATCTATTGCGGATTGCTTATGCCCTGTACCCTTGGGTGGGATATCATGAACACCAAGGCAATCGTGTTGGCCGTCGTCGGCCTGATGCTTATTGGAACCAATCTTGCTGTCGTATCTCCGATGGTGATGTCAAGCACCGAAGCAGCCCTTGAAGAGGCAACTGTTTGGACGGAAGAAAAATGGGAAGATGATGAATGGCTGAACTCTACAATTCAGCGGGCATTCTTTGCTTGGAATTTGACGAATCCTGGTGATGCAAAAGCAGATTCAGATGGAAACACTGTCGATGATTTAGGCAATGCTGTCTTTGAAAGAGTGGGTCCATTCATCTACAATGTTACAACGAAGCTTGATGTTATCTCTCATTCAGAAGATGCAGGTACATTGACTTACACTGAATATAACGAATACGAATGGTGTGAAGGCTGCACTTGGACCGATGAGAATGGCACAACACACACATCCCTTCCAAGTACCACACCAATCACGAACATCAACATCCTGTATGATACCCAAAGAATCGGTGCATTGGGTAGTGTCATCGAACAAGGACCAAATATTCTCAAAGGAACTTTCACCAAGAACATGCTAGAGATTGACCTTGCTGAGCGCGCACCTAGCCGATGGACTGTAGATGAATTGATCTCAGATTTGGCAGAGTATGCCAGCAATGAAACTCTGGTCGGAAATGGCACTGCGGAAGAAGAATCACTTTGGGCGAAGACTTGGCTTCTGAATCAATCGGGCGCATCTGCTTCAACCCTCTTCAATGAAAGTGTAATCAATCATATTTTCCTCAATGCTTCTGATTCATCTACTGGTGTTTGTATTGCATTTACTTGCGAACTTGGACCCATGCTCATGCACAGACTGGGTGAACCTGGTTCAGTCAATTCAATCGCGCGCGCGCTGATATATGGACACACGGTTATGGAAGGCGACGGCAGCATCAATCTCAGTGCAACACTTGCTGCAGACCAGATTGTTTACGATGCAATCAATACTCGATATGTGGCTCAAGGCGGTGCTGCTGACCTTACGACTCTAAGCGATGCAGATCTCAAGGCACGATTGGTCGAAGTCTCCGGTGTGTCTACGAGTTTTGCCGAATCAAAGATGCAGAATTTGCTATTCGGTATGGATGGAGGCAATCCGATTGGACTCTTGGTATGTGATGCGGATGGATTCATTTGTGGCACGACAAATCTTGGTCTTCTAGGAGCAGCATACGACCTACCGGCGATTATCGAGCAATATGGTCTAGGCCTTCAATCGCTTGAAGCAATCGCGATAGATTGGATGGGCGGTTGGTATGCAGATGGTCGTAACTACGAGATGATTCTCTCTGGTGGCTCAGGTCACCTAAATGCCGATGATTGGGTCTATGCAGCCTTTGGTTCCAAGAACCCAGTCACCGGTGAATGTGTGACACTGGGATTGAATGGTCCTCTATTGTTGAATCCAAATCGATGTATGTGGGAGATTACTTACAGTGATTCCCCAGTTGACCTTTCAATCGAACAAAGTCAGAATATCCTTAATCATGAGGACTATGGATTGACCAAGGGATTCGCAACAGATTTCCTCTATGGTGAAATCAACGGATTATCCGTTCCGATGAATGAATCGATGCTACCTGAAGCCGGAGGTACACAGCATGTATGGGACAACCAATTTGTTGCTGACCTCTATGATATCGATATCAATGGGGCTGCAGCTCTTCGTTGGTTCCTTTATGACACGCTGTTTACCGACAACATCGGTCGCCTTCTGGAGAGTGGTTTACTCACCGACCCAATCCAGCCGATTCTCACGATGGAAGTGAACAATTGGCTTCTCGGTTGGGAGGACCCTCTTGTTGGTTGGGCATCCTTAGAGAAGAATGCAACCTACTATGGATCAGGTGGTATACCAACCGATGGCGCAGTCTCAAAGTATACCGTTTACACTGGAGATGGTGATGGATTGCCTGGCCAACGTATCTTCGAATGGGATATGGGCGGCACAACTTGGATTGATGCAGATTATGCTTCAGACCTCAACCCATCATACGATGACAAGTGTCTTCAGGATGGAGAGATTTCTGATTTGGACCAGACCACTTGTGATTTCAATGACATTCCACACCAGAACCTAGCATGGCGCACGCCTGCACGTAATGATGCCACATACGGTTTGCTCGGCGAAGTGAGCCAAGCCAATGTGGTTGGCACAGTATTCCCCGCTGATGGCTCAGCCAACATGAATCTCGGTGGATATGCAGTGGTTGATTCGTCAGTTGTAGGAAAGGATTCAATCGCAGGTATCAAGACCTATCAGCATACCATTGATGTTGATCCTTTGGACAACCCAATTCAAGCAAAATTGCTTGCTCAGAAGAGTTTGCTTGATGTATTCCCAAATGCGCTACCAGTATACTTTGGTGGGGAGGTTGAAATGCAGGTAGAGCCGAGTGTAAATGCCGTTATTGGTTTGCAGATGAACTCATATTTCTATCTAGATACACGTGGAATTTTCCGAGGAGTTGGCCAAGTAGATCCGACCATGGATGATTTGCAACCGGTGTTCCAAATTTCGATTGAGAAATCCATTGAGGGTTCTCAAGAATGGGATGAAGATGCCTCGGATGAATTCAAGGATAAGGTCATCCATAATCAACAGCCATATGCCTACTGGACGAACTTCGATACCGGTGCTGATGCCATGTATATCGACCAGGTTACGTTCGCGATTTGGTTGATTGCTACCCTATTGCTGCTAACATCTCTCGCCATGATTTACAGAGGTGCCGATTCGTCGTTGTCACCATCTTCGCTATTGAAGAAGCAACAGATGTTGATGCAGCAACAGCAGACGTTGATGCAGCAACAGCAGATGATGATGGGACAACAGCCCCAAAGCGAATATGACGAAAGCATTGCGGGTGAAGAAGAGTAACACTACGCTCTCCAAGTCGCAGAGCCAGGTTCTACGCCTTTCAAATCAGCAATGATTTCGGCAAGTACGGCTATTGCAATCTCCTGAGGAGATTCGGCACCGATGTTGATTCCAATCGGACAAATGACTGCATCCAGTGCATCTTGAGTAATTCCGGCATCGCGAGCAGATTTCTCAA
>CAYYKF010000111.1:0-6203 GCA_964441035.1 uncultured Candidatus Poseidoniales archaeon | reverse complement strand
CAGTTTCTCTTAGAATTGCTGATGTCAATGCAAATCGAATGACTGGCCCAGGTGGGCCTCACGAAGGTAGCGAAATCAAGTTCATTGCACTTTCAGAAGGATTCCACGGTCGCACCGATCGAGCTGCACAGATTTCAGATTCCTGTAAGGACGGATATGACCGAAACCTTGCCTCATTTAGAAATCGAGACAATTTGATTTTAGTACAACCAAATGACATAGATTCGTTACGCCAAGCCTTTCAAAGCGCTGAAGAGAATGGTATTTTCATTGAGATTGTAGCCATGGAACCAGTAATGGGTGAAGGAAATCCTGGAATGAGTATTTCTCGTGAATTCTATGATGAAGCACGTCAACTTTGTAATGATAATGGAAGCCTATTGTTGATTGATTCTATACAAGCGGGCTTGCGGGGTAGAGGGTGCTTGAGCATCGTTGATTATCCTGGATTTGAAGACTGTGCTCCTCCAGACTTTGAAACTTGGTCGAAGGCATTGAATGCAGCCCAATATCCACTTTCAATAGTGGGTTTGAGCGAACGAGCAGCTGAACTCTATGTTGTAGGAATATATGGCAACACAATGACAACAAATCCTCGTGCACTTGAAACCGCAATTTCAGTCCTCGATCGAATTACTCCCGCACTTCGTACGAATATTGTGGAGAAAGGGGAGGAATTTTTGAGCAAACTCAATGCACTAGCAATGGAATTCCCTGATGCCATTACGTTGGTTCAGGGGACGGGATTATTGTTGAGTGCAGAATTAAATCCCGAAAAGTATCCAGTTGTAGGTTTTGGTGCATTTGAGCAATGGTGTCGATTCCATGGTTTAGGCATAATTCATGGAGGACAAAATGCGTTGCGATTTACACCGCATTTCAATATCACATCGGCCGAAATAGATCTAATCATCGATATTTTGCGTCAAGGTTTAATCGAATTTGATTGTAGTGATGCGAAGCTGTCCAAGCATTGAGTCGGTGACAATATGTTGAATCAAATGGACAAATTATTGTCCTCATCACTAGCACTTGATATTCGATTACACGATGTTTACAGCCCAGGTGGAAGTGATTCATTATCGATGTGGGTTGCTGCTGTGATGAATGGTTTAACTCCAGAATCAACAAGTCAAATTTTCCATTGGGTTCATGCACGTGATGCCATAAACGCAGTTCGAATTCTTGTAGAAAATAAGGTTGAAGGAGAGTTTGATTTGTGTGGTAGGCGAGCATGGACTCAATCCATGATTGTCGGGGAAATTGAGATGCTATGGAACAGATTTCAAAATACGATTGAATATTCTCATTCTGCAGAATCACTGACCAATATAGCATCCCCTGCTGCAGTCACATATGCAGGAGAACGTCGAAGGCCAAATTTGGCTCCTCTTCATTCCGCGCTCAAATCTTGTGGTGTGGATGGATGGAGGCCAATGACGCCCATTCGCGTTGGAATTATGGAGTGTATTGCGGTATTAAGCGAACAAATCGGAACCAAGTAGCGGCAATATTACAGATGCTTCTCCTTCAATTGTAATTTGAGGGGCCTCTGGACGAATTTTTCCCCAGGAGATAGCTTCACGCAACCTAGCTCCAGAAAGACTACCATCGTACTCTGGTGCAGTGGTTATTGCGACTGCTGAATCCAAACCACCCCTATATTGATTCCACCAAATGACATGATGCTTTGAAATCCCGCCTCCCACCATTAGGGCATGACTTTCATCGCAAGTCCAGGTGAGGTCTGAGAGAATTTGTTCATCTGCTAGAAAGTCAATCATGAAGTCTGGAGATTTCTGTCTGTGCATGAAGAGCTGTGCACCGATTGAACCGTCGGAAAGGCCAGGAATTACGATTGGGATTCGGTGTTTAGCAGCCCAGTGAAGAAGACTACTCTCATCGTTGATACGGTCACCAAGCGCCCAGCACAATTCGATACTTCCAAACCCTCTCCACGGTTTTTCGGGATTTTTTGCAACTCTTTCAGTTTCAATCTCGGCCAACCAAGGCAACACAGTCTCTTCCAAAATGTCACCGTAGCATTCATTTGGAATGATTACATTCCCCAATCGATTCAGACCGTGTTCTCCCAATTCTACATCATCAAGTTCGAATGCGCCGTGGTAGTATGCCTGATGGGTTCGAGCAATGTCATGATCTAGTGTACCACATGTAGTAACAATGACATTGAACTTCTTCCGCTTAATCGCTTCAACAAAAAATCCACGCGTTCCGGTTGCACAAAGACAGGCAGGAAATGAAATCCAGTTCAATACACCCTCATCAGATACTTTGGCCATCGAATTTTTGAGAATGTCACGTGCATGGGCGAGTTTTGTTGCAGTAAATCCTCCTGCCAATTTCATTTGGTCAATCAGAGAAGAAACATCGGTAATATCCTGAAATGCATAATCTTCGACTGGAATGTCAAAGTCTGACGGCTCGATTGACATGGAATCAGGCAAGCCAAGAACCATTGGGACTTGAATAGAGCGGTTGAGCAACCACAATAAAATTTTTCAATTGAAATTATCATTCTCTAATTGGAAAATTCTATCTCTTAGAATCGTAGCTCTCTCAAAGTCAAGACGAGCCGCAGCTTGTTTCATTTCCTTCCGCAATCGATTGAGCAAACCTTTGCCTTCATGCAAATTATCAGACAATGATTCCTCCCAAATGGGTTGTGAAATATTGTCAATCATCGATTTTCCAGACCATGAGCCCGCACCGAGATTGAAATCTTTGATTAGATTAGATTTATTTTGATTATTTCCAACAATACGTTTCCCACCAGCCATACCCTTGCCCGCAGTTCCTGCAAGGAGTTGTTCAGCCTCTAGTCCCATGACTGGCAATGCTTTCTGGATGGTTCTAGGTGTAATTCCCATTTTTGAGTTATACTCAATTTGCCTTTGTCTGCGTTCTAGTGTTTGGGTGATAGCTGATTCCATTGCAAGGCCCATTGTATCTGCATACATTATTACACGACCATTTTCATTTCGAGAGGCTCGTCCTATTGTCTGTAATAAACTGCGTTCATTACGAAGAAACCCCTCTTTGTCAGCATCAAAAATTGCGACTAAAGAAACCTCAGGGATGTCGAGACCTTCTCGCAATAAATTGATTCCAACAATGACATCTATGTGACCTAAACGTAGTGCTTTGATAATTTCGCTGCGTTCGATAGTTTCGATTTCAGAATGCAGATAATGAGCCTTCACACCCATTCTTTGGAGATAATCAGAAACCTCTTCCGCGAATTTGATGGTCATCACTGTAACCAAAACTCGTTCATTTTGTTTTGTACATTCTGTGATTTCATCTAATAAATCCTGAACTTGACCTGTTGTTGGGCGAACCTCAATTTTTGGATCAAGTAATCCTGTTGGCCGAATTTCCATTTGTACAATTCCATCTATTTCCGCCAGTGCATCTTTCAGAAACGCCCTTCTTTTGGGTTTCTTTAATTCGGGGTCGTGTACGCCCCCTCCTCCTTGAACATGGAGCAAATTGTCTGGTACTGGTTGGTTCGTAACTTCGCATAGTTGCCGCAATTCTCTCTCACCGGGTGTTGCTGAAACATACAATAATTGAGGGACTAGAGATTGGAATTCATCAATTTTTAGCGGTCGATTATCAGCTGCTGAAGGTAACCTAAATCCATGTTCAATCAAATTCTCCTTTCTACTTCGATCTCCCGCATACATACCTCCAAGTTGAGGGAGGGTAACATGACTTTCATCCATAATTACAAGGAAGCGTGAAGCATCCCCGTGAAATGATTCAGCACAGGCAGAGAAGAAATCTAGTAAACAGTATGGGCGTTGACCATATGTTCGTCCATCAAAATGCATTGAATAGTTCTCAATACTTCTGCAATGCCCAATTTCTCTTAGTAATTCTAAATCGTACCTTGTTTTGGTTTCAAGTCTATGTGCTTCAAGATCCATACCTGCTTTTTCAAAGAATGCAATTCTTTGTTCAAGTTCAAATTCGATGTCTTCCAATGCCTGCTCAAAGCGTTCCGGTCCAGTCATGAAGAATTCTTTGGGATGAATCCATACTTCTTCAATTTCATCAAGTTCTTCCCATGAAACAGATTCACAAACTTGGATTCTACTAATATTCTCTAAGTCAAAATGAATCCGCAGTGGGTCATCACGTGATGGCATCCAAATGTCCAGTATCTCTCCACGGAGACGAATTTCTCCACGCGAGATTTCACCCGTCACACGGCGATATTGCAATCCAACTAATTCACTTACAACAATCTGTGGCTCAACTTCCTGGCCGACATGGATTCTCAAATGTTGCTGTAAAAACGCCTCTGGGGGATTGAGCCCATATATTGCAGACACTGTGGCAACTGTGATAATGTCAGGTCTACTGACCAATGATGCAACAGTTGAAAATCGTTCTTGTTCTATTCTTTCATTAAGTGAAAGCTCCTTTTCGATATACAGGTCACGATTCGGAAGGTATGCTTCTGGTTGATAGTAATCGTAATGGGAAACAAAATATTCAACAGCATTTTCAGGAAATAATGCGGACATTTCTTGCCACAATTGTCTTGATAATGTTTTGTTGTGCGATAAAATTAGGGTGGGTATGTTTAGTTCCTCAATGATATTTGCCATTGCAAATGTCTTGCCCGAACCAGTAACACCAAGCATCACACATCTTGACTGTGATTTTTCTAATTGAGAAATTGTTTTTTTAATTGCAACTTCTTGGTCCCCAGAAGTCTTGTATTCTGCATTTAGTGAAAATTTTGAAATTGTTGGATTTAAATGAAATTTTTTTGCACCTTCCAACGCTTTTGTTAAATCGAATGGATCAACAGTCATGTTGCCACCAATCCAGCCAATAGTATCCAGCCAGTAAGGGCACTTGTACGGAATAAAATCATTTGAAAATTTTCAAGTTCATCTTGTCTCGCAATCACACCGACATTGATTAGCGCCATGATGCCAGCAATAATAAGAAACAATGTTGAATTTAGAGGTGCCGCAATCGCAAAACAAGCAAACCAAAGAAATGTCAAATGAATTGACGTATATTTTGTTATCTTTGGACCGAATTTGGCAGGAAAAGAATGGATGCCATTTTCTTGATCACTTTCAATATCCATAATGGCATAATTTAGATCAAACGCAGCAATCCAACACATAACGCCGAAAGAAATGAACCAAATTTCTGGGTACCAGTGAAATTTCGTAATCGCAGACCAACCCAAATCGGCACCGGCGATTCCTAGCCAAGCACCTGCAGGCGCAAGCCCTAGGCACAATCCTAACCAAAGATGACAAGTCCAAGTGAACCTCTTCGTGTAAGGATATATCGTGAAAACAAGTACAGGGAGCCAGGACATTTTCAGTGCGACATCATTCAATTGGCCAGCTCCTATCATGAGCATGCCTAGGAAAATTGCGCATAGACCGTAAGCAGTCCTAGTAGAGATCTTACCTGTGACTAGGTGACGGTTGGATGTACGCGGATTTATTGAATCAACATTACGATCAATGATGCGATTCAATGCCATTGCCAATCCTCGGGCACCAATTGCAGCGATAAGAATCCAAGTGAGTTGCATCGTTGTTGGATTTCCAGCAACCATGGCACCAATGAATATGAAAGGAAGCGAAAATAGAGTATGTTCAATTTTCACAAATTCCAGAATTTCCTTCAAATCCAAGTGCGCACCTCCCTTTCATACCAAGCATCGACTTTTTCTTGTAACTCCATGGGGTGCAAACAAGTGGCGGGCCATCTTCGAACAGGCATGGGACCCTTCAATGAAGGAATGGGTGCTGTAGCATCCCAACAAACTCTCTTGCGTTGTTCATCGAAATGCAAATCTCGACTGACCTCAAATCTACAGAATAGTCGCCAAAGCAGTTCTCTTCGTGCCCCTTTAGAATGCAAATCAAATTCATTATCTGTGATAAATAGCCACCTTAGGTTTGAAGAACTATCCAATTGCCAAATTGATTTTTTCAATTGATTTATTTTCACTCTTTGAGCGTTCGCTCCCTCTTCATCCAATGTTTCCATACTCAGCTCGGGTTTTGGACCATTTTCGATTTCTGTTGTGATGATTGCAATAGAATCCCGAAGCATCCTTGCCTGAATTACTCCATCAATCTCCTGAATTTGATTTAGAATGCTAGCACCGGGGCCTTTGGCAAGATTCTTTCCAT
>CAYYKF010000110.1:0-6426 GCA_964441035.1 uncultured Candidatus Poseidoniales archaeon | reverse complement strand
AAGCAATGCAATCTGAATTTGCGAATGCTGCAATGACTCGCTTCGGTAGCGGCTGGGCCTGGCTATGTGTGAACAATGATGGTGAACTTTGTATCTGTTCTTCGCCAAACCAAGACAACCCAATGATGGATGGATGTGGAACTCCAGTCTTGGGAATCGATGTATGGGAACATGCCTACTACAAAAAATTCGGACCAGGACGTGGAGATTACATATCCGCTTGGTGGAATGTAGTCGATTGGGATACAGTTTCTAGAAACTATGAATCTGCTCTTTGAGGTTCGGGAAACCCAGCCGATTGCAATAATCGCAATATTACCCAATTCCGACCCGTTTCGGTTAAGTTCAGATGCACCCGCTACGGAGTGTGCTTGAAGAGAACTTCACCGGGCTAATGATTGCCGTTGGCATTTTACTGATGCCAGTAATCCTAGCACTACCACTTAGATTCTGGTGGGCGCACAGGGTTGGGAATGAGCCAGAGCACGCCAAATATCGCAGTTTTGTCCGCAGAGTTCTAGATTCTGGTGAGCCTATATCGTCATACCGACTTGCACTCGATCACGAAGCAAAACGTGCAGGTATTGATGCAGGTAGACAAGGCCGAATAGAAATGGATGTCCTCCATCCATTGAAATTACCCCATTTCATGTTACTTCCAGTTCTGATTCTGTCACCTGTCGTTGGAATAATTGGAGGACTTATTTTCCTCCTTCTCTTTCCACTGATTCTAGCAGCTGAATGGATTCTAATCGATAAGAAGGTTCTATCAAAAATTGTCCAATTCATCATGCGCGTAATGCACTGGGGCATCATTGGAATTCATCGCTTGGAGGAAGGTGTCCGAGAGGAAGATGCTATGGTAGAACACATGCATCGCCTACCAATTACCGCATTTCTAGGCCTTTTTTGCTTCCTAGTAGTATCCTACATGCCATTGCCAACTTGGGCAGGAATATTGGTCACCGTACTTTTATTCCTCATTTTGACGAGTGTAATTGTAATTGTCAAAGCAGCCAGCCATGGAGAGTTAGTATTCGCAGATACTTCACAACGAAGAATGCAGCCAATGGAAAGACTCGTTGATGATATTTTAGCACCCATCGTAGGAATCGGCCTGATTTTCCTATTATCGAGACAACTATTTTTGACGCAAATTGGCTCAAGCAGTGGTTTGTTCGGCGACCCCATATGGTTTGCAGGTATCGTACTCATTGTATTGTATAGTTCAGCAGCGGTTGCCATCATGGTCGAGATTTCGTTCTTCGGACTACGCGCTGCACGAGTACGAGATGTTTTCCATCGACAAATTGCTGAGTTGCAAAATCCGATACTCTATTCATTCACACGAGATCAAGGGAGGATGGCACTAAAACCAATTCGAAGGTTGAGGGAACATATTGCATTGGGGGATGAAGGAATTGATGAGGGTAAACAATTCTCATTCGATGATATGCTCAGGAGACCATCATCCGTACGTGAGGGTGAAGCCGCGTTACCTCCACAACGCCCAGATATGGGACTGTTTGAATCTGAATAACTTCTAACGGAAAGACTTGCCACATCCGCAAGCTTTGGTAGCATTCGGATTCACGACTTTGAATCCACCACCCATCAAGCTATTGACATAATCAAGGGTTATTCCAGATAGTTGGACACTATCCTTGTTGTGCACGGCTATTGTTATGCCATCGCAACTCACAAACTGCCATCCTTCGTCTGTAGGTCTTGATTGGATTTGCATATCGTACATGAATCCTGAGCAACCACCTCCGAGGACACTGACGACGAGAACATCATCACCATCCGAGCCTTGCATTGCACCCTGCATTGCAGACATAGCAGCATCCGTCACGTCTATTGCAACGTCAACCACCTGATACTCATCAGCTAGTGGAAGCGCGAAAGTCACTGCACAGTCGTCATCACTCACAGCCATTCCAGGTACCCATCCATTTTCAATCCTTGTGTCGGATAATTGATACTTCAATGGACTTTGAAGTCGGCGTATTACTGCCAATAGCAACTGATTCTAGCGGTATCAGTGAATTCGCTTCTGGGAAATAGGCTGCAAGGTTCCCTCTGGGAATTTCATATGGGACAATTTTCCACTCACATGATTCAATTTTTCTACCATTAAAATGACTCACAATGTCGACAACAGATTGTGATTTCAAAGACATGTGTTCCATATCCTCAGAATTCATCAAAATTATTCGACGAGCATTGTATATCCCGCGATAACGATCATCCATTCCGTAAACCGTCGTGTTGTACTGGTCATGACTTCGAATGGTCATCAGTACGAATCGATTCTCTGGGATATATCGAGTGGCTAGTGAGTGGCTAGTGAAATGTGCCTTCCCACTCTCTGTGGCCCAAGTTGGCCCATCTCGAGGGCCGTTGGGGAGATAGAAACCCCCTTTTTCACGCACCCTTTCGTTGTAATTCTCGAAACCCGGAATAGTTGCTTCAATCAACGCTCTTGTGTGGTCGTGTTTGCTCGCGTAATGACTCCAATCAAATGGAGAATCTCCAAATCTAGCTGCACCAATTCCAGCAATAATCGATGGCTCCGATAGTATGCTGCTTGACGCAGGTGGCAACCGCCCTTCTGAAGAATGTACAACCCCCATCGAATTTTCGACGGAGACAAACCCTGCTGGGTCAATTTCAGTTCGTCCGAGACAAGGAAGGATGAGCGCTTCCTTGCCAGTAACCAAATGACTTCGGTTCAGTTTAGTAGATATTTGAACAGTCAAATCAATCTTCTGAATCCCCTTCGCCACCTCTTCTGTATCGGACATTGCAGAGACGAGGTTTCCTCCTAGGGCCATGAATAATTTGACTTTTCCATTCCGGGCAGCCTTACAGAACTCAACAGAATCATACCCAGAATCCCTTGGCATCGTGATTCCTGTGGCAGCCTCAAGCGAATCAAGAAATGATTCGCTTGGATGGTGATTAATCCCTACAGTACGATCGCCTTGGACATTGGAATGTCCTCGAACGGGACATGCACCAGCACCTGATTTACCAAAATGTCCACCAGCAAGTAACAGATTGACAATTTCCTGTATGGTCGCGACGGCATTCACATGTTGCGTAATTCCCATTGCCCAGCACACAATCATTCGCTTTGATTTTGAGACTGCATTACCCAATTCCTCAATCCGATTTTTAGATATTCCAGACTGTTCAACTATATCTTCCCAGTTAGTTGCCTCAATATTTTGCTTCCAATCCTCAAAACCAACAGTGTGCTTGTCTATGAATGAATAATCCAAATTTCCTGCTGTGAGAATTACTTTTGCAATACCTTGCAGCAGCGCCTGATCTCCACCAATTCGAACAGGATAGTGGTCGTCAGAAATCGGTGTACCACGCCCCATTAATTTGATAATTTCTTGAGGGTGTTTGAACCGATTCATTGCAGTTTCAAACAAGGGGTTGATACTGATTACCGACCCACCATTTCGTTTACAGTTGGCCAACGCACTCAACATTCGGGGGTGATTTGTACCTGGATTTTGGCCAATTACAAGTATCAAATCTGCATCATCAAAGCACGACAGTTTGACAGTACCCTTGCCGATACCAATTACTCTAGATAGCCCATATCCACTTGATTCATGACACATGTTGCTACAATCTGGTAGGTTATTGGTCCCAATCTGCCTAGCAAGTGTACCCCATAGCATGGCAGCCTCGTTAGAAGCCCTGCCAGAAGTATACATTACTGCCTCATCCGGATGTGATAGATTACCTAATTTATCAGCAATCATTGCAAAGGCATCAGACCATTCGATTGGTACATAGTGATTAGAATCTGCATCTAGATACATGGGTTCCACTAGACGACCCAATTTATCCAATTCTAAATCACTCATTTCTGCTAACTGTTGAACCGTGTTCTTGGCAAAAATGCTAGAAGTCACTCGTTTTTTTGTAGCCTCAGTTGCAAAAGCCTTGGCGCCATTCTCACAGAATTCAAATCCAGATCTGTGTCCATCGGGATCAGGCCAGGCACAACCTGGACAATCATATCCATCAAATCGATTGACAGTCCTCATCGTCTTCCATGTTCGACCAAAACCAGCCTCCTTGATTCCAAATGAGAATGATTTCCGGACAGCCGTTAAGCCAGCAGCAACTTGCTTTGGTTTACCTATTTTCAGATTCTCTTGCCGAATGGGAGGCTGCGAGCGCACCTTTCGCGGCATGGTACGAGGTCAGCGTCAAAGGTTCTAATGGTTCGGTCACTCAATGCGCCATGCACCAGAATATACGTTGAATCGATTTTCACGAGCGAAGCCGATGAGTGTGACTCCATGTTGCCGAGCTAAATCGACTGCTAAGGAAGTAGGTGCCCCAATGGCAGAAATAACTGGAATCCCTGCCATAATAGACTTCTGAACCATTTCGAAGGAAACACGCCCAGAAAGCATGAGGACTTGCTCTGCAAGTGGTAATTCGCCATTCATTAAAGCACGACCGATGACTTTGTCGAGAGCATTGTGCCTACCCACGTCTTCAGCAACATCTAGAAAATTTGCGTCACAATCAAATCTGGCGACCGCGTGCATACCTCCAGTCACTTCGAAGTCAATTTGTGCCTGTTTGAGTGCATCACCCAACCCCTCAATTTGGGTTGCAGAAAGCATTGGAAATGATTGTTCAATTATTGGCGGTTCAGCCTCCAAAACTGCTTCCAAAGAAGTCCGTCCACAAATTCCACATGAAGACGTTCGATTGAATCCCCGTGTGTGCAACTCCTTCTTCCATTCTACACCGTCTGCCAAGATAATGGTAACCTCATTTTCGATATTCTTTACAGAAAAAACATCCTTCTGAAACTGAATAACCCCCTCACTCAATAGAAGTCCGTGAGCTAGTGCTTCATCATCACCTGGTGTTCGCATTGTAATGGCAAAAATATCGCCATTAACTCGAATCTGAAGAGGTTCTTCGATGGCAACAGCATCAGAGATTGGTACACTTGTAGATGATGTGAATCGCTGTGCTGCTAATTCAGCCGTACGCTGGCCCATACATTACGCAATTCTAAAGACTACATCTTCCTATCTATTGGCAAAAGCAAGCAAAATATGTCTCGGAGATTGATTTATTTCTTTTCTTTGAGCAGGAGTTTACATCTACGAATTTGTTCCTTACACCGCTTCTTATTTTCACCCTTCAAGGATTCACCCACTTCTCTACCAATTGCCTGATTGAAACAGTGAATTGCATTTTCATAGGATTCAAGTTCGGCGTAAGCAGTTCCCATATTGTATAGGGCATTACCTGTTGTGAGTTTCTTGTCAATTCCAAATGCCTTAAAGTAGGATTCAATCGCTTCTTTATATTGCTCCATGTAGTAGAAACAATTTCCTCTTCCATTGAGAATTTTGATGGCCATGGAATTGTCATCCTTAAAAGATGGAAGTGCACGATCAAAACAAGAAAGTGCCTCACTATATCGGTCCTTTGTCAGCAATTCAATACCCTTGTTGTACCATTCAATGTCTTGGTTTGCGATACTAGATGATTCGGCAATAACCTCGTGGGACTGAATGGAGGAAGCAGATTGAGCCTCGAGTACTGCAGCAGCCAAGTCCACATTTTCATCCACAGGTTCATGGTGGATTGGTTCTGGCTCTGAAACTATGTCGAGAGCAGCCTCATGGGCGACAATCTCTTGAGCGGTAGGTATAGGCACATTCTCTTGATTTCCATCATCCTCTAACTCGTTGCTAACATCGGCCCACAAATCTTCAGTGGGTGTTGTTGCCATTTCAGGTTCTTGAATTGGGGCAACTGGTGTTGGTTCAGCAACTTGAGCACCAAGTGCTCTAGCCTTCTCCCTGCATGCTACTGCTTTGTCTTCACTGCCTGCAGCACTTAGTGCCTTAGAAAGCCCCATCCAAAGTTCTGCATTGGATTTGTCAGCTTCAAGTAACCCCTTCCACAATGTTACCGCTTCAGCATGATCACCATTGATACTATGAGCACGTGCGCGCAGAGCAACATTCTCTACTGAATTATCGAGTGGCAAGTGTCCAAGTGCTTCTCGGGCCATGTCAGGCCCTTCAGGAAGTGTTGTAGGCAGTGTATCAACGAGTTCCATAACTCGCCCTTCCCCTTCAGCTAGTTCGATTAAGAGGGAACAATAATTGATAGAACTTGAATGTCCAGGTTCTAGAGAAAGTAATTTTCTAAAGGCTTCAATTGCGCCTTCAATTTCACCATTTTCCAAGCTAGCCAATGCCAATCCATTGGCTGCTTTAGTGTAACTGGGATTTAGAGCTAAAGCCTTGGAAAAACAAGCAACTGCATCCGCTAGATTCGATGAACGCCTCTGCAGTGTCCCTAAATTGAACCAACCCTGTGCATCCGTATCATCTAAATCAAGGGCATAAGTAAATG
>CAYYKF010000109.1:0-6436 GCA_964441035.1 uncultured Candidatus Poseidoniales archaeon | reverse complement strand
AGATTTTCACCATGCTGCATTACGTCTTCATTCCCACCCCATGCAATTTCCATTTCAGCATGCCAGAATTCTGTCAGGTGTCTCCGCGTTCGACTTTTCTCGGCACGGAATGATGGAGCAATCGTGTATAACCTCTCCAAGGCAGGCATTGCAGCCTCAGCGTACAATTGCCAAGATTGTGTGAGGTATGCTTTGCGTCCAAAATATGGTACCTCAAACAGGGTGGAACCTCCCTCAACTGCCCCTGCGACAAAGCAAGGAGCCTGGTATTCTGTGAAATCCCGATCTCTGAAATAGGAGTGTATCGCTCCAAACACACTCGAACGAATCTTCAACATATTCGTCATACGACCGGTCCGAAGGTAAAGATGGCGATTATCAAGCAGGAATTCAGTTTCCCCTCCGTCTGCATTTTCCATCGCACTTTCAGTAATTGGAAATGGTGCTGATGGGTTAACTGGACCTATCACTTCAGCAGATTCAATAATCAATTCGTGACCACCTTCACTGCGTTCATCAACATTCACAAGCCCTCTTATGACGATGCTGGATTCAATAAGCGCCCCTTTCAGCAATTCAAAGATGTCTTCACCAACAACATCCTTCTTGGCTACACACTGTATTCTGCCAGTACTGTCGCGCAGAACTAGGAACCAAATTTTCTTGGAGCCGCGAGAGCGATTTACCCACCCTTTGAGTTCAACATTCTGACCATCGTATTGTCCACTTTGGACTTCTCCGATGAAGACATCCTTCTCCATTTGAACGCGCTCCGGCGGTCGTGAGAACCCTCAGACATTTGAATGCGTTCTTATCACATTGCGGCGAACCTTGATTTGGATTGGCATTCTCATCAGTGGTATCGGAGGGGTGGCGTGCGTCTGCATCGTGGTACGGATTCAAGGGCTGAGCTGAACATCAGCCAGAATCGTTCGGCAAAGACATGCCTATACGCCATTGGTGGAAATGCATTATCAAATCCAGTCACTCCAGGGGTTGAGAACAATGTTCTTGATGCAGTATTGGGCGATGTTTTCGATTTGTTAGAGGCGGGCTATGCAGTTATCCTCACGCACGGAAATGGTCCCCAGGTTGGTCAGATGCTACTAATGGAAGAAAGTCATGGAGCCGTTCCAGAAGGCCTTGACCATTGGGTGGCAGCAACACAAGGGACAATTGGGCATGACATTGCGACAAGATTGGACGGTTTGCTAACCTCAAGGAGACGTCATGAACAGGTTGCAACTTTGATGACAAGAGTAGCAGTTGACCCAGACGACTCTGCATTTTCCAAGCCCACGAAACCTGTTGGTCCGATTATTTCAGGCGATTATCCAGATCATTGGACCGTTGGAGATACTGCCAATGGGTTGCGCAGATTGGTTCCCTCACCTAGACCCATAGAAATTCTAGATTCCGACGCCATTCTTGCCCTTGCGCGCGCAGGAGCCATCGTACTTGCCTGTGGAGGGGGAGGCATTCCGGTATTGGTAGAAGAAACAGGATTCCATGGTGTTGACGCAGTCATCGACAAAGACCTTGTATCAAGTCTACTTGCTCAATCCCTCGATGTTGATTTGTTCATCATCAGTACTGCAGTCGATTCCATCAAGGTTGATTTCGGTAAGGAGAATGAAACCTCCTTGCGCTTGGTTGCAGCCTCTGATTTGAAGGCACATTTGGTTGCAGGACAATTTCCAGCAGGTAGTATGGGTCCAAAGGTTGGAGCACTATTGGAGGCGAAAGTACGCCACCCCGGAATGGAAGTCATACTGTGCCAACCTGGTGACGCCCTAGCTGCAGTACGTGGGACCGCAGGTACAACCATCGAGAAGTAACGGGCGCTAGGGGGTTCGAACCCCTGGCCTACGGGTTAAGAGCCCGTCGCTCTACCTAGCTAAGCTAAGCGCCCAGCCTCGCGACCGACCATTCATCTATGAGTCTGACGGAATGGAATATATCAGACTCTTGCGTTTGACTTCCGAATAATTTCGCAACCGCCTGGCGCAGCTAGAACAACCACATCAGCAATACCAACGAAAAGTCCGACCTCGACTACACCCGAAATACTTCGAATAAGCCCTTCAGTTTCCAATGGGTTTGAGATTGTCGGCCCAAATTTCGCATCGAGAATTGGATTTCCATTGTCAGTATGATATACACTGCCATCTGAATTTTTTCGGAGAACGACTTCTCCGGGACAAATCTCGCTAATTCTACGCTGAGTTTGCTCCAAACCATAGGGGTTGACTTCGACCGGGAGTGGAAATTCGCCTAGAGTTTGAACTTGTTTGCTTGCATCTGCGACCACAATCATTGCTCCACTAGATTCAGCAACAATCTTCTCACGTAGGAGCGCACCCCCACCACCTTTGATTAAATGCAATTCAGAATCGAATTCATCGGCGCCATCAATGACAATGTCTAGGCCCAAACAATCTTGCCAAGACGTTATTTCTATGCCCTGCTCTATAGAAATTCTTTCGGTCTCATTTGATGTCGGAATTCCCACGATTTTGAGACCCTCTTCGCGAATTCTTCGGCCGAGTTCAAGTAAACTGAATTTGACAGTTGATCCAGTACCAAGTCCGACCCTCATTCCATCATTGACGAATTCACAAGCTGCAATTCCTGCGGCTTTTTTCATCGCATCCTTCTCAGCATTCGAAAAGCCGCCCATAATGTCCCTTGGACCGAAGAGGAGCATATCCTTTCGCACAATAGGTGTAATCATTCCGCCTCATAGAGGCGGGAAAGGTTTCAAACACTTCCATTTGCGTCAAGTGGGGCATGCGAGCGGAGCGTGGGTCCTATTTCGCCTCCGTCTCGATGGCATTATTGATGTTTGTTTCAACTTTGATTATGGGTATTAACCCACTAGATTCCACGAATCTAGCGGTTGATGAAAATGCGAAGAATACCGGGCTAAATCAGGATGCATCGATGATGGTTTATTCGAACAATGGGTCTTCGTCATCCCTGAAGGCAGAAGTGCCTAACGGACACACTGTCGAATCAATTGATTTAGCCCTGGAGCCAGATGTTTTAGCATACAATGACGGCATCACTCTGTCAGGTATTTCTGATTGGGATGCAAATGGAGCCATCTTAGATCGAATTGATGTTAATCAATCGGATGGTATGCAATTATTGCCACAAGAATGGTCTTGGGATTTTGAAAATGCAAACCATGGCTGGACGCTTCAAAGTTCGGGCGGCTGGTCTTGGGGTTTTGATTCCACACTTGGTTCTAGCAACGGTGTACATTCTGGTACCAAAGCACTGTACACATACAACGGTAATTATCCAAATTACATGAGCACTACTTATTGGGCTACAAGCCCAGCAGTGGATTGTTCGAGCTGCAGTGGATCTTGGACACTATCATACTGGAAGCGTTTGGGTGTGGAATATCATTACTACGACCATGCATATGTCCAAATCAAGAATGCTCAAGGGAATTGGGTCCAAATCTATTCTAGTTCAGGTACAATCAATGATGGTTCTTACAATCTGGTGAATCATAACATTGGAACCTATGCCCAGAACAATCCTTCCCTACAAGTTCGATTTGGTTTAGGTACTACTGATGGTTCTGTAACCTACACAGGATGGAATCTTGATGATGTATCGATTTCACCTGCACAAGGAGCAGGAGGTGGGGAACAAGCAAACTGGACCAGTGCTCGCTTTGGACCGGAAATTAGCGGTGCATATCACACTAAAGGACTAACTTATGGAATCGCCTCAATCGATGCGACAGTCCCAAATGGAGCGTCACTAAGCCTATCTGTTCTTGATGGAGTGTCTAAAACCCCAATTCCTGGATTCTCGATGATTGAATCAACTTGGGTTGACCTCGGTACAATCAATCCCGAATTGCATCCGAGTCTTCGGATTAGACTCAATTTGGATATTCGGAATGGTGGGACCTCACCGATTGTTCATGCAGTCCACCTCAATCACAGATATGGCACGACATTCAACTCGAACCCTGAGGCTGCAGGTTCAGCTGACATCGCTTCTGAAAATCCATCTTGGTCTTTGAATTCTATGAGTTGGACTGGTAACTCAGTTTCTGGATCAGGTTCGATAGTTTCGCCATTGTTTACTTCACACAGACCCATTGCAGAGTTAGGCCTAACAGTCTCTGCTTCAGGTAGTTGGACTACAGAGGCATCACTTGATGGAGGTCCTTGGCAATCTATTTCAAACTCTGGCATTCAAGCCTTCGATGACTATGGAAATACAATTCAGGTGAGATTATCCTGCTCAGGTTCCTGCACATTCAATGATGTTCGGTTTGACATTATAGGTGGTCATTTACTGACTGATCCGGCATTCGACATTGGTTTAGACGGCTGGAATGAGTGGGAATTAAATCACCCTCACATATCTTCTTGGGGTTGGCAGAACCGTCTAACGAATGGTGAATTATCGACAGATTTGCATTGGACTATCGCAGCAACCAGACAAGTCGGTGTGTTACTTCCGAAATCTGGTTTGGATTATTTCTCTGTTGACTTTGCGGCCATCTCTACTTGTGAACCCTTGTCGGTATCATTTTCTGTCGGCGGTCAGACAATATACACTAAATCAGTAATACTTGGAACTGGGGTCGAAAAAGTAGTTCTTTCTGATTCAGACCTCAATGCATTCAACGAAAATCTTTCGAATGCAGCCAATTATTGGAGTGCAGCAGGTGGTCTGGAATATGCATTTTCAACAGTTGACATCGAGGGAACATTCGGTTCAATTAGAGTAGGTGGCGTTTCAGCGATTTACAGGCCAAGTATAGATTTCTCATTCGACACAGATTCCTCCTTTGTATTGTCCATGAATCAAGCATTAATTGATGCTCCAATACAATCGCAGAATCGATTGGTCCCACTTGCATTGACATCTTCCACACCTGGAGGCGCCATCGGGAAAATTACAGATATTGTGACATCTGAAAATGTACTTCTTGACGGCTATACAATTACCAATTTCACTACAACATCTCCACTCACTCCCTCTTGGCAATGGATGGAATTGGAAGCCCGATATTCTTGGGAATCTGGCACTGCTGAGTATTTGGTTGTCGATGTAGAGACAGACGATATCCGTACGATATACAGGTTCGATGTGGACGGTTCCGGATTTGAAATTCTTGACGCATTAATGAATCCATCCGAGTTTGCTGAATCACCTCTAATCTTCACCGATTTAGATGGAGGCGCCATCTTTGAACAGGGTGCTGATGGCCTGAATGTTTCATTACCGTTCCAAACCAATGCAACATTAGATGATTCAGACAGTTTTGAAATCAGTTTTTCATTATACATGGCTGATGGTGCCCCATCTCCGTCCATCGTAGAAAGGGTTGGAATTGGTACCACACAAGGTGTGGAGAACGATATCATTCTGCTCAATTGGGATGTTTACAATAACATTGGTTCGGCCATTCCTCAGTCAATGTCATATCTCCAATCAAATTCTCTGATTGTCATCGAAGCCAAACTTGGCTTTGAAGGACTGATTGATCCGAGTAAAAATCCACGCAGTGGAGATGTCAGGGTTCATTTGCTGGAAAATGGTGTCCTGAAAACCAATACGACAACGCTTGAACAAGGCGTTGCATCATTCCCAATTTCCACCCCAATGGGAACTGGTGATGTGACATATACGGTAGAAGTCGAACCACTTTCTGGGCAATTATTTTCTTCGACGTTGAGTATGAACCGAACCTTTACTGTTGATTCGATGAATCCACAGGTGATTGACCAAAACATCGCTCGCTATGACCACCGCACACCATCACCGAACCAAATACTTCGAATTGAGGTATTTGACAGACCTGTACTACCAACCGGCCTTGACATGATGGTATGGCGTGAATGGATTGATGATGCGAACGGCGATGGTGTGATGGATTCCGATGAATACACTGCTATGCCAATGCAACCTCCTTCTAATCTATCCATGTCGAATGGCAATTATACGCTGGTCATCGACGATTCTGGAGCAGAAGATGGAGACCTAGTTACAGGATATTTGACAGGTGCAGACCCTGCTGGAAATGAAGTGATTGGAGGAGGAGAATTTGGCTCGGAAAAACAATTGTTCATGTATCAAGTTCTACCAGATGGCCCACCTTCATTACCTGCTGAGGGGGGCTTTGTTGGTGCCCCTGATGGCCGACTTTCTCATCTCCACCCTGGTGTAGATTATTCGTTCTCATTACACATCGTTGAACCAAACGGATGGTCGGACATTGACAATTTGAGAATGCAACTTGCCAGTAATTCTGTGTCCGATAACCTAGCCATTGAATGGTCTGCTGAGGACGGGCTCTGTGACGTGCAGTCTGAACACATGACAGTCAGTAATTGCGGAGTGCGCGCTTGGAGTGGTCGTTTGTCTCCTTACAACCCAGATTTGGAATTTTATGTCG
>CAYYKF010000108.1:0-6449 GCA_964441035.1 uncultured Candidatus Poseidoniales archaeon | reverse complement strand
CGGACTTAAGCTCCGGGGGCAATGCCTTCGTGGGTTCGAATCCCACCCCCTGCACTAATTTGAGCATTAAAGCCCACATTGAATTGTTGACTTACAGTCAACCGTCAGCGGCAAACCGTTTAATGGGCAGCATGTTACGACCCACCATAGGTGAGCCTGTGCTGAACCCCTCTCGCAGCAATTTTGTGCTTCCAATCGTTTTGGTTTCGTTAATGCTGATATCTCTTCTCGGTGGCTTGGTACAACCTCCCTCTGAATTACAAGACACACCGTCCCGTGACGATGTTTCAGGGACTGTTAGTTATGATTTGTACTTCGCTACTGCGCCAGGAGGACACCCCCATGATGGCAGAATTACGACCGAGCGACCAGATAGTGGTGGTCAGGAAGAACAGTCGGTGTCAGGAGACACTGTTGAATTTTCAACCGACAAGATGCTGTCAGACATTGTAATCCATGGTGAACCCACAGGAGGTAATTACAGGCTTGAGGTTACACTGTGGTTGAAAACCCAAGGTCCAGAAGGTAGTACCGTTGATTGGACAGTCTCCATTATTGCTGGGAACTCAGTTATTGCATCTGAGGACCGTAATGGGGATGATGTTTGCACTCCTTCTTGGACTGGTAGCGGTTGTTCATTTGGAGAAAGGATATTTCGCCCCAGTTGGAATGGTGACCAAACCTTCACTGTTGAAGAAGATGAGCGCCTCAAAATCCTGGTCTCTGCTGATATGACTTGTAATTCAGGTGGTGGAGACACACCCGATCCACCAAACGGTTCAGATTCAGAATCGAGCGGCCGCCAATTGCCTGGAGGCACAGAATGTGATTCTTGGGTCGCTTGGAATGAAATTGAAACTACTGACAGTCCTTCAAAAATAAGAGTGGAAACAGATCCGGTGACAGGTTCTCAGGTCAAGGTGCATCGGCCAGGAAGCGTTTGGACTGATGCTGAAGTAGAAACTTGGTATCCTAACGATTCAACGGAAATGCGTGTAATGCAATTCAACATAGAGATTCTAGACGCGTTCGGTCGAGACGACATTGATACTGTCCGTCTTAACATGATTAAACCAAATGGTGCAAATGCATTCACGTATACATTCGATGAAGATGAATTGGTTACAGACAACAATGCCTTACGTGCACAATACAATTGGACCTATCAAGGAGGCATGGATTCAGGAGACTATGAGTTGGACCTTGAAGTCATCAATACTCAAGGAAAAACGTTTAGCATCGACCATCCAGATGTTAGAATGAGCGATTATGGTGTTTCATTGCTTCATCATTCTGACCGAACAGTCGAATACGTGGCTCCAGGTGAAACTACACCAATCACTTTCGATTTGCGACACATTGGTGCCAGTGGCAGCACATTCAATATGACCGTGGAACTTGCACTTCTGACCAATCTTGGTTCCAATTGGATTGAGGATTGGGATCGAGCTGACAAGAGATATGACTTGTCTTCTGGCGGCCAAGTTGCACATCCGACTCTATCATTAACAGCACCGAGTGACTTGTCAGGTTCACCAAATACGATTGATATTCGGGCGGTTGCCTATGATGCTGAATCCGTTCTAGTGCATCAGACAACCTTGCAATTGGATATAGAGAAACTTGACACTTTCGCCCCACCAATGGTGAGTATTTGGCCAGAGGCCCACGATAATCAATATGCGAACAGCACCGGCGCTCTAGAAATTGATGAAAATATTCCTCGATATATTGAAGATGGCGTCTTCACCACATTTTATCTAGAAATTTTCAACACAGGTTTTGATACTGACCAATTCCGTATTGATGTGAAGCAGGACTCGAATGCAAATTTGCAATTTTATGATAATGACTCTGGGCAGAGAATCGAAGAAGATGAAGGTGATGGTACCTTCCATACTGCAGACCTTGATAGGCACACAACGCAAACCATTAGGCTTCGAATCAAACCTTCTACTTCTCGCGATGATCCAGATATTGGTATGATTGAATTTGAAATAATTAGTGTGGGTAATTCTACTCAGAAAGCAAGTGTGGCCTTTACCATTCAACGAACATTTGGAATTCAAGCAACAGTTGTTTATGATTGTGATTCAACTCCATTTGGTCACGTTACTGCTGAAACTTGCTTGAACAGTGCACCATATCTTTCATTTGACATAGAAATATCAAACACGATGGCTGAAGGAGATACAGTAACTGACTGGTTGGTCAAGAATCCGAAAGACCTCCCACTCAATATCGATGACGAGCTGTACCCTCATGCAAATCCGAAATACGGACTTTGGGATTATTCAATTACAGACAACAATGGCGACCCAGTCCCCAGGGTCCAATTAGCGCCAGAAGATAGCACCACAGTAAATCTCGACATCACACTTACACAGAATGTTGTAATGGGCAATCATACGATTTATTTGCGCGTGATAGAAGATATCTCCGATCAGGAACTTGCGCGATATTTTGACCTTCCATTGACCATTGAGGTCGGCAAGGACCAACCACAATTATCCATTCAGCAAATGTCACAGAGTCATTCAATGGAACCCGATACTCGCACTGAAATTCAGATGAAGGTACAGAATGAGGGTAATAGCCCCCTACTGGTCCTACTTGATGCGAAAACTGAGGATGGCTGGGAAGCGACAGTAGAAACTCAAAGCGGTGGCGAACTAGTCAACATTCCTGCTTTCAGTGAAGTCACATTCAAGTTAATCATTGAATCAAGTTCAGAAGCCCTCAACGGAGATGAAGTACCAATTGTAATCTCTGCGAAACCCTACTCCGAAACTCAATCCTTCCCAGATGAGTATACAGCTAAGAAAACAGTCAACATACAAGTCTCCATCAATGACCCGCTATCTCTAATCGTCAGCGAAGTATTCGGTGATAGAATAGAGACTAAACTCATAGCGATTGGCATCATTGTCTTACTCGTGGCCTGGATTGTAGGGCGTCGCGGAAGGGTTGAGTACGTCGATGAGTGGATTGAAGATGATGAGTTGGATGAAGAAGAAATCGAGAAAGAATTTGATTTACCTGAACCAATTTCCGACGATAGTTACGACGATGAAGACATTGAATTAGTTGATTTAGAGTAGTCAAAATTCGACTTGACCCTCCTATGGAGGGTCGAAATCGTGTCCGAACGCCGCTCCATTTGCCTTAATACCTTGATGGGACGGGAGTATACTGGGTACAGCCATGTCTACAACCATCATTGCCACTTCGGCCGCTAGAAATTCACCACTCAAACACCGCCAGAGGCGGGCCTTGAGTTTAGTTTCAATTATGATTTTTGCAAGTTTAGTTGGACTTGAATTTGGTGCATGGGAAGCCATGGCAACAAATGACCAAGACGGTGATGGTTTGACCTATGGACTTGAATTTCTTCTAAACACTCAACCTGGAGATTGGGATAGCGATGGTGATGGGTTGCCCGATGGCTGGGAATACAAATATGGGTTGGATCCCTTGGATGGGTCTCTTATCAACGAAGATGGAGCGACAGGTGACCCTGATGGTGACGGGTTGACGAATTTACAAGAGTACTCTTACTTACAACCTCAATCTTGGGATCTTGCTGGAACTCCAAATACGCTTGATAATGGCGTTTGGTGGAATGGCACAGTTCCTGTGCGAAATTGGGACGAAGAATCTGCAATGCAGGCAGTCCCTGGTCTAGGTAGCGACGGTGCAGACGAGGATCCTTTGGGCAATATGTGTGCAGATGGTATCGATAACGACAAGGATGGAGCCGTTGACGGGGCAGATTCAGATGGTGATGGTGATGCCGATTGCTCGTCCGATGATGATGATGGTGATGGTGCTATTGATGAGGACCGAGATGGTTGGGACACCGATAATGATGGAATGCCTGATGGCTGGGAGGTATCGCAAGGACTGAATGCGACAAGTGCCTCTAACGATGATGGTATGTATGGTGATCCTGACAATGATGGCCTCATAAATATCTACGAATACATCAATCCTTCTTGGACAACATCTACTGTTCCTGGCGTGGGTGGAATTGATTATTTCCAACCCGGGCCAAATAACCCAAAAACAGAAACTCTTGATTGTAATCCAGTACAAGGGCTCGGCCCAGGTGGTGGATTGGGTTGTACATCAAACGTTGATAATGTGGGCTACACCAACCCTAATTCTGCGGATACAGATGGCGACGGACTCAACGATTCATATGAAGCATTGACGATTCTAACAGACCCAACAGATAGAGATACAGATCAGGATGGAATTGAGGATGGTGTCGAGGTAGCGGGGGCATACGGCAGCCCAGCCCAAGCTAGCGATCCAAGGGACAACAATACCGATGGTGACGAACTTGACGATGGAGATGAAGACAAAAACGGAAATGGTTTCATCGATCCGGGTTCCAATGAGACAGATCCTACTCGAAGCGAGGATTCAGGAGATTTTGATAATGATGGTATCGAGAATTGGGAAGAAAATCTAACCTGCACGCAGTGGAACCTTTACGATACAGATTTCGGCGGAGTAGGAGATGGTGATGAACGCAATTGGTCACACGGTACGGATCCTTGTGATTCAATAATTGATTATTCCACAGGATACACAAATTACAATGCTGGGTTGAATAGGCTGACATTGGTCGATGCTTCAGGTTTTGATCCCAATGGCGGTACAGGGTATTACAATGATTCTGCAGGCCAACACACTTCATTCGCCTATACTCATAGACAGGGTGATAATTTGCATGGTGTTGGGCTTACCCCACCAGTTGGCACCACCGACGTGGTTTCGAGAAATGGTTCATTCTGTCATTATGATGCGACCCTTGATGGAACAATCACAACAACAAATCGTCATTGTGATGATGATTACGAAGACTCAGATGGTGATGGCTTGGCTGATTGGCAAGAACTTCTGGGAGTCTTTGGATTCACATCACTTCCAACTCAAGTTGACTCTGACGGTGATGGTGTTAGTGATTTTGATGAAGTCATGAATGGAACTGATCCGATGGAACCTTGCGACAACAATCGCGACTCTGACTTTGATTTACTCAATGATTATTTTGAGAATAATACTGGCTGCCCCGTTGACTTCATTCCAGGAATTATCGGAAATGGTAGTTTGGACACATACGTCACGATGTGGGACAATCCTGACTCAGATAACGGTGGAGTCTGGGATGGACAAGAATACCTTGATGGTACGAATCCATTAGATCCGAATGACGATCAATTCCCTTCAGATTTCGATGGCGATGGGATTCCGGATAGTGTAGAGAACAACACAGGTACAGATTGGAGAGATCCAGATACTGATGGAGGAGGTATGTCCGATGGTGCGGAATGCCCACCACCTTTGTGGATGTTCAATTGCTTTGGTGGCCAATTTGATCCCTGGGACCCTACAGACGATGTGATTGAGAATGACATTATTTTCTATGCTAACAATACAACACTCTCTGCAGATTCAAACCTTGAGCGTTGGTGGCGTGTAGATACTTATGACACCTATACTGGCGCATCCTATGGGAAGAATCAAACCGCCCCTCAACCAATTTGGAATCAAGTAGGTGTTGGGTTCCAAGATGATCAATGGGTTGCCAATTCAACATTTATCAATTCTACACAAGATTGGGAGATTACGTTCCAAAACCCAATCATGAATCAGAATTTCCCTCATCCTTTTGCGACTACGGCTATAGGTGGTTGGGTAGATCCTTCAGCGAATGTAAGCCATGGAAATATTACTCATGATCTCAAAGTGGAAGATGGGACAATTATTGCGCTTTTCCTTTCAGCACCAGATATTTGGTTCGAAGCACCTGAATTAGCGAATTCGATTCCATACGCAGGCGTAACAAATTACGCGCTAGACGTTGAGCCAGAATTCTTTGATAGCACACACCATTTCTCTGAAGTTCGAAATATTACACTTGCCGTCATTAATCAAGCAGCATGTGCCCCAACATGTAGTGCCTGGGACAAAGCATTGGCATTACAGGATTATCTACAGAATGGCAATGGTTCTGCAACCTCTAATTATTTGCTGAATCATGATGGTTCAGCCCTACCACTAGGCGAAGACCTTACTTCACACCTAATTCTTGGCTCAAAGGAAGGTCGGTGCACCGAATTCAACACCGCATTCACGACAATGGCTCGCATTGCAGGGTTGCCTACGCGCAAGGTATCAGGATTCCAAGGTGGAGTCTGGCACGGCTCTGGATACGCAGTTTACGGAAATAATATCGGCACTTGGTCAGAAGTTCATCTGCAACAGAATCCAGCTGGCGGGAATTTCGACATGGGATGGTTGCCCATTGATCCATGTCCTATTGCTGCTGAGGTTCAGGTAATCAACGAAGAGTGGTCGCCACTAACTGCACACCGTGACCATTCTTCAGGGAATTATACTCTAAATGGGACTTTGGAATTCGTTGAAAACAATACTGC
>CAYYKF010000107.1:0-6449 GCA_964441035.1 uncultured Candidatus Poseidoniales archaeon | reverse complement strand
AGAATGCTGCATTCGTGGTCACATGTGCAACGTTGAATGATAATTGTCCGGTCGTCGTTTGTGCGGTTCCACTTTCGCCTGTTGACCAAGCATTTTCACAAGCTCGGCCGGCAGTACGAGATGCAGGCTCCTGGAATGGCAACCTCAATTGTGGATATCCATCATCAACCCATTGTTGCTTGAGATGTCGTGTTCCACTGTAAAGTGAATTTCCTTCTTCAGTAGCGAACAAGTATTGCTTTCCCATTGTGGCTGGTTCAAACCCTTCAAGTGTGTAGACCACTGGTGTAAATGTCGGATTGTCACCATTTCCACCTTGCTCGGAAGCGCTTGTTAGAGGGGTTAGCAAGGATAGAATCATCACTCCAACTAGAAAGATTCCTCGAGTTCGATTATTGGAGCGCTTTGCAATTCTCATGACCATTCCACTGCTGGAACACTACGTGTTCCGGCAGTCTTGTGTCCGAAGAGGTATTTAACTCACAATGGAGCATTGTTCATACATGGATGGCAGTAAGTCCAGCCCCTCGTCGAGGAAAAACCCCTCAGCACTACTTTTTTCGATGATTTTGCTGGTTTCATTGCTACCCACCCACGGGTTGGGTGAAGACAGCGCTGAATCCGTCGTTAGACCGGAATCTCTCGTTGTTGTCATCGAAGAAGCAATCCCACATGATTCGGATGCTTACACGCAAGGGTTAACATTCTATCAAGGCCGTCTGTTTGAATCAACGGGCCTGTATGGTGAATCACAATTGCGCGAAATCAATCCGGAAAATGGTAGTGTAATTCGTCATTATTCTTTGAATGAATCCGATTTCGGCGAAGGCATTACTTTTGTTGGTGAAGAGATTGTGATGCTAACTTGGCTCAATCACATCGCTTACCGCTTCCAATTCGACGATTTTGAATTGCTTGGAAATCACAGTTACACTGGTCAGGGATGGGGCCTTTGTCACGATGGAAGCCGTCTTGTAATGTCAGATGGAAGTGATGTTCTGACATTCAGAAATGAGACCACTTTTGAGGCTTTAGGCAGCGTCAATGTCACACTAAACGGCACACCTCGAGACAAATTGAATGAGCTTGAATGCATCAACGGTTTGGTTTATGCCAATGTCTATCAGACGGATGATATTGTAGTCATAGATCCTCTGAATGGAATTGTATTGATTCAAATTGATGCATCAGGTATCTTGCCAGAGAATGCAACCTCAGCAGGAGTGCTCAATGGTATTGCGTGGGATAATGAGACGGATTCACTCTGGATTACAGGCAAGAAGTGGCCAGTCATGTATCGTATCAATCTAACAATTCCAGGAGAAGTTGTAGATGATACCGAATTGCCAGACAAAGAACTCATTACTGAATCTGAAAAGCCCAGAATTAAGGATTGGATTACAAGTATTGTTGCACTGTTATTATTGATTCCAGTTGGATTTTTGCTCCATTGGATGGGACGGGATGCCATGAACTTGAAGGACGGCAAGCGTAACCCGTAGGAAGGGGGGCCACTAAATGGAAGATGACGATGTCGAACTTGTGGTCACAATCGATTCGGATTCCGAAGTCGAAGAAGCGGAAAGAAGGAGCCGTAATATCAGTGCAGAGGCTGATGCAGAATGGGTTCGCAGCACATCGATGGCTCTGGTTGTAGCAGGTTCACTACTCGGTCTTTGGTTTGGTGTTCTTCTCTTTGCAGCAAGTCCCTCTGAAGTGCTTGAAAATCCATTGTTTGGTAGTGATGATAGGGAAATTGTCACGGGCCAAGTTATCTCTGCGCTAGAAAACAATACGACAGGTGGAGAAGCAGTAGAAGGTGTCAATGTGCGCCTTCTAGAATTGGATGGAGAAACTGCTCTACTAAATAGCGACGATAGCACCGCTTACAGCACGACCACAAGTCGGGATGGTCGGTTCTCTATACGTGATGTTCCAGTTCAATCCCTCATTCTAGAAGTCACACATCCTGAAAATATCACATTACTCATAAAATTCAATCCAGGTGACCAATCCGATTTGACATTGACTCTATCACCAGGTTCTGGTGTGATTGAAGAGGATTTACGCCAAGAAAGCAATCTTGGCTCGGCTGTATTATTAGCAACATTCATTGCTTCACTCACTGTACTTTCAGCAGTGTTGGGTTTGGTTGGTGCTTCTGAAATTAAACGAGGTAAGCGCTATCGAAGAACACAGTATCTATGCGGCCTAGCCTTGTTCAGCCGAGGTGGTATTTTCATCGGTCCGATGCTTATCCTTGCTGGCATGGCTATGCTCACAGGTACCAAGAATCAGTTTGAAGATAGAGCTGAAGAAGACGATTAATTGGAGGTACGGCAATGTATCTTATCACAGTAGAAGGCGGTGATGGCTCCGGCAAGGGGCTTGCAACGCAAATGATTGCTGAAATATTGGCTGAAGAATTCACTTTCTCAGGCATTGATGTAACAGCAGAGCCTCGTCGTGATGCCGAACTAGGATTACTTGCGGTAGAGGCCGTTCGGACCGGAGAGGCAGGTCCAACCAGAGAGGCGGTCTATTTCGCTGCAGATCGAATGGATCATTCGCACACTTGGATACGCCCTCGTCTTTCAGAAGGGCGTGCAGTGGTTAGTGAACGCAATGTCCACTCTTCATTGGTCTACCAGGGAATCGTGGGTGATTTGGGAATTGAAGAAGTCGCTAGAATGAATGCTGCAGCAATGATTCCAGATCTTTGTGTATGGGTTGATTGCGACCCTATCGCAGCATTGAAACGCATTGAACATGGAACACTAAGATTCTCAACGTTGGATAAGCAAGAATACTTTGAAACAGACGATTTCCAAGTTCAAATTCGAGCAGGTTATCATGCGCTTCTTGGAGGGGAAATACCAGTGCCTCGTCCTTTCGACAAGGGTCGTGTTGTAGGTCCAATTATCAACGACGGAACCAAACAAGAATTGCGAAAGAAGTTGCAATATCAAATCCGTCGCTTTTTGCATGAGCGTCCTACACCACTGAATGTAACGACTGAAGAAGTCGAACTTCATATGCTTGGGAGAATGTTACTTTCTCAACGCGGCCAGACGACACTCGATGTCTTGGAAAGTCCCCCTGAAAGGAGCAATTTGGATTGGTTAGACTCAAGAAAGCCATGGGAAGTCATTCGAGATTCAACCAAGATTTACATCGATGCAGTTCAGGCTGCAGACGCACCACCGAGGATGGATGCTCCACTGGACCCACTTAGCCATTCAGTTACTTCCATCGTCGGCACCCTTTCTTTGCTTCCGGGGGTCGAAATTTCGGAACTAAGAGCATGGCTTGGTCCAGTCAGAATGGTAACGGGACGCCATACACACCGTATGGTCAAATTCTTGCATGAACAATCCGGATGGATTCGCCTCCATCGTCCACTCATTGGCAGTGATGCATCTAGATCTGAACTGAGGCCTGATTGGCAGGCATTTGGACGTATTACGATTGCACTTTGGCCACTGAAAGAAGCACTCTCTGAATGGCGTCGCGATCATCCATCTTCATCTTGGAAACATGCATTAAATGGAATCATGGGTAGTCGCCCTAGTGCTGACATGGCAGACCGAATGGATGCTTGTCTGTCGCGATTGGCATTACTTGGCTCAGGGCAGGATCAAAAAGCACCCCCTTCAAACCGTGAAGAGTTACTTGATTGGTGGCAAAACGGTGTACAGTAGTCATTCTGACTCTTCATGCACGGGCGTCTCACTCATCAATTTCGCTCCATGAGGCAATACAACTCGGCTGGCATCTCCATCGAATTTAATCGGGCGAGATGCGAGGCTAGAAGCGAAGAACCACGAGATTACGAATCCGAAAGGAACTCCTGTTGCAAGACGAAGTGGATTGACGGATTCGTAAGATGTAATCGCTTGAATACCACCATCTAGGATTAATGGTAGCGACATACCAAGTCCGATTGCAAGCATCGCCATCATGCGTCGGTCAACACGATACAATGATTCCATCATTTCATCAGGTAGCAGTGTCAAGAATGTGTCTCGCAGCGTCCACCTGTTCAATCCTTTACGTGAAAACCACCAAGCTCCAATTGTCAAGCCTAGGAAAATGCCGACATCTCTTACACAAACTGGCATTTGATTGCCATTAATCTCCCACGAGCGTTCATGCTTTTGGTGACAGTTAAAGTCTCCAAATCCGTACACGAAGGCATAGTATGGGTTGAGGTCCATCCAGGCAAAGGAGCCTCCATGGTCACTTTGGTTGTGCCCCATCTCTCCCCCTTCTGCATGGTCATCATTACCCCAATCATCTTCATCAGCATAATCAAGCATATTTGCTCTTCCAGATAATTCAGGAACCCTGTCTGCAGGCATCATGGCCGGTACGAGAAACATCGAAATCAGATAGAATCCAAATACGCCAGCAATCCAACGGCCGACCTTCTGTTCTCGACTTCTGTCAGAGAGGCCGTTACGCAAAGGCTCCTCCATGCTGGCCGCCCACCACTCTCAGCCTAACAGCCTTCGCTTGAAGTCAACAGCCATGCACTTGATATCTTGATACACCTCGTGGGTGATGATGGTAGAGTTACGTGCAAAGGATGTGGTCATCCTCTCGGCAGTTCTTGGAACAATGGTCGGCACGATGACCTTCTTCATGCACATTTTTGCCACCGGCATTGATGTCGATGACCTTGGCAAGTCATTGAGAATTGGAATTATCACAGGAATTGCCACCACTGTTGTCATCCTCAGTTATACTTCGGTTCGATATGTAGAGCGTCAACGCAGATTGACCGAAGTCGAAGTCACAATCGACCCCATTGATCGATTACAATTGCTGCTCCAACCGCTTGAACATCAAGCAGCACAACTTCCATGGGCCTCAGAGAAAGTGTGGACCACTGCGAGCCATGTGAGAGTTGACCGAGGCACTTTGACTGTGGATATGCATGAACTGGACCTAGAATTGGCACGACAGGTTCTGGAGAAAATCATTGCATCTAGGGAATGGATTGGCCGTGTCCGAATCGTCACCGGTCGCGGGCTTCATTCCAAGACTTTGCCAAAGATTAGACCCATGGTCATCGAGAGATTACGCCAAGTTGTGAAGCACTTGGATTGGGAGATTCTTCTCAAAAAAGGCTCCTTAACACTACGTCCAATGGGCAAGGCACCAACTCCACAAAGATGGCTCATGCGCTTCATTTTCCTCGGTGGTCCAATTACGATTGCATTCGCCTTCGCTTTCAGGGATTTAGCAGGAGATGGTGCACACACCCAAGGACTGCTTGTCGGCATTGGGCTAGGGATTATCTTGAGTGGAATGCTAGCCACTTATCGCGAGCGTCAGTGATTATTCCCAACTGGGAGCACCTTCACAACAGGCTTCGACAACATGTCCACATCTTGGACATTCCATATGCTGCCTTCGTGGTACTGCGGGCCCACTAAATCCACAGTGGCAGACGATTGATTCACAATAATCGACCAAACAACTCACCTCAAATTAGGCATCAGTTCCAATGACAGTGTAATCTTCTTCGATTGGCGTTGCTCCAGTCTCTGTGGACATTATTTTTCCGTCCTGGATTGTGTGAACTGACAACACGGCCTCCGATGTCGAACCGCTAGCAAAAGAGACCTGAGCGTGGTCAACAGCGATTTCATCATTCTCGTAAACGATGCGACCATTGTGTCTGGTGAATGAATCACTCATGCACACCGCCAACATGTCGCCTTTCGTGAAGACTTGATCATTCACATGTGGGATAAATTTGTAATCATCATGAATCAATTCGTTAAGTGTTGCTTCATCTTTGCTTTCAACCGCTTGCAGGAATCTTGCTAGTACTGTCATGTTTGATTCTCAGTGAATTCGACCCTTAATCTTTGAAGTGCTCGCGTCGGGGTGCGTTTCGAAGTAAATGTATCGCACAAAACAATCACTTCATCTATGTACTAGCAATGATTACGAAAAGCGTGAAAACACGTCTTGCTCTAATCCTAGCGTTCTTAATTACAGGAATGGCACAGATAGGTTATGGCAATAACGTTGCAGAATCACTTGAAGAATCCACACTTCCTCTGAGTACTGCCAGTGAAGGACGCTCTTTCGGTTGGATGAATTACGATTTATACTTCGCGACTGCCCCTGGTGGACACCCCACTGACGGGCGAATTACGACAGTACGTCCAGATAGTGGCGGGCAAGAAGAAGCATCCGTGTCCGATACAGTAGTGGAGTTCTCAACAGATCAAATGCTATCTGATATTGAGGTTCGTGGAGACCCGGTTTCGTTTGAACTTGACATCACGCTGTGGTTGAAAACAGAGGGTCCTGAAGGTAGCACAGTTGATTGGACGGTTTCAATCGTAGCAGGAAGTACAATCATCGCTTCTGAGGTGACAAATGATGACGAAGTTTGTTCTTCATCATTCTCTTCCACTTGTTCCTTTGGA
>CAYYKF010000106.1:0-6504 GCA_964441035.1 uncultured Candidatus Poseidoniales archaeon | reverse complement strand
GCCAAATGACGGGCTTGTCAGGGTCTTCAAGCAGGAACGCCATCGAAATGACCTGTACCCCGTTCGGTCCTTCCGCAGGATGAATCTGGTTGTCTTCAACGTGCAAATCGATATCGCCAATACCCAACATCTTGGGAATATTTGGACCAGTGATATCAATGTCAAGCAATCCTACTTTCTTGCCCTGTCTGGCTAAACTCAATGCAAGACCAGTTGCAACGGTTGATTTTCCAACTCCACCCTTGCCTGAAAGGACCATGATTTTGTGACCAACATCTTCTGCCAATCGCGTCATTCTGAGTTTTCTTCGCATCTGAGCATAGGCTTGTTCCATCTGGGCCTTCTGGTCTGCCGATGCAGCCTCTGGTTCTGGTTCTGAGGGAGAATCTTCACCGGGTTCGTGATGAGAAATTGGGCCTGACATTGCGCTCTCTCTGAGAGCGCCGTGCAGTATTCCATACTTCAAGGCGTGGCTTAACCACTATTCTTCCTCAGACCAAGGATGATACACCTTACCACCCCAAACAATGCTTCGTGAAAGTGGTTCAGGAAGAAGCACAGGATAGACAAACATCGAGAAAAGAGGACTGAATAACGCTGCAACCCACATCGATTGTGTGTGCTCTTGTCCATTCAATCCCCAAAGCCAACTGTAAGTTAGGATATATCCAATCAGACTAGAGGTGTACCAAGCGATCATACCGTCCCGATTGAGATGTCGAATACCACCACACCAAGCAACCCAAATCGGGAAGGTGAAAACCAGTATTCCTGTTGCATAAGACATGACAACTGCTGCAGAATGCAATCCAATCATGTGCAACACAATGTGACTGAGAAAACCGACTGCAAAAATGCCCAAGGAAACGATGAGGCCGCGGGAAACCTTGCCCTCTTCCATCCATTGCATCAAATCGCGAGGTGACACTTCGCTCATGAGGGCAACGGTTCATTGGAAAATATAGAGGCGAATTTGAAAGGGAAGCATCTCTTCCGTGATTTGTGCGTATCCTGTTCGTTTGTGTTGGTAATTCATGCCGCAGTCAAATGGCTGAAGGTTGGGCCACACATCTGGACATAGATGCAGAAAGTGCGGGCACACACCCTGCATCTCAAGTTGCCCCAAACAGTGTCGTTGTGATGGATGAGGTTGGCATCGACATTGCACACCAATCACCATCTAGTCTCGATGATTTTGATGTGACTACTTTTGACTACATCATCAGCATGGGTTGTGGCGTATCTTGTCCTACCATTCAAATTGATGCGGATTGGGAACTAGAAGACCCTGTGGGACAATCACTTGACGTCTATCGTGCCACTAGAGACCAGATTGAGAAAAATTTGCGAGCGTTCATTGAATCGGATTTGAACACCGACGCTTAGAAAAGTGATTCTCCAGTCCCCGGTGCCACACGAGTGTAGTGTAGTGGCTATCACCTGGCGTTGCCAACGCTAGAACCCGGGTTCAAATCCCGGCACTCGTATCTATTCTTCTTTGAAACGATCCGCATGTTTTTCCACATGCGCACGGGCTGTGTCTTCGGGATACCCTTGCTTGATGAGGGCCTGAACATACGATTCTTTGGAATCCAATGTTTCTACACCCATGATTTCTTCAAAATCGGTCTTGCGCATCATAACGTAGATGCCTACACCTGCTGATACAATGACCAAGAGGATGATGAGAAGAATAACCCAAGGTGTACTTGCGCCTTCAAAGATGGTCTCACTTCCCCCGCCACCTCCTCCAGAGGTCGTGATTTGAATTGAAAATGTTCGATCTGCTGGTGGGGTTTGAGCACCCTGAATATCGAGGCCGCGAATGTCAAACGTCACAGTACCACTTGGAACACCTGAACGCACTTGGACCTCAATGGAATAAATTCCATCGCCTGCCGTAGCATCCGCACCCTGTCCATCATCAACCATCGGCAACCAAGACTCGCCTTGACCTGCTGGAGCAAGCGTTGAGAGTTTAGCCTGGACGACGCTAATCATATCCCCATCAATGACATGTGCAGTGAGCACATACAGATTTGAGCCACTCTCTGGTAAATTCAATTCAGTAACGATTTCACCGTCTTCCCAGAACGTTACATTCGATACCACGGGACCTTCATTTAGCAGATGAATTGGCGGCATCAGTTCGGTTGTGTAGGGTCCAATCGCATCTGAATCACCGGATTCAACAATGGTCAACATCGTCGTAGTGCCTTCTCCATCCGCGTTATCCTTCACCCATACTGGAAGGACTTGATTCCCACTTGGAATCGACAATGGCATCTGGATTTCGCCACTCCAAGATGTGCCAGCCTGCGTTAACAGAGTCAAACCACCACCCCATTGTGTGGTATCAACACCGACGCTAGCAACGCCTGAGGAGTCAATTGCTGTCAAGGTGACAGTTGTATTATCGCCTCGATAAAGGGTTGATGGAGAATAGGAAATTTCTGTTACTCTAGGGATGCGATTCAAAATCTGAATCGCGCTTGTATCATCAGTTGTTGCGAAATCATCAGCAACTGTAATTCCGATTGAGACTGTGCCTTCAATGGTACCTGAATAGGAAATTTGGGTTGTGAATACATCATCGTGTATCGCGGTATCTCCATCCAAGCCGATGTCATTCAACTCTACAGTTCCCAAACCGATTTCAGAGAAATCGACGGACACAGTGCGTACATTCCAATCAGGGTCTGAGACTGTCACTTCAAGATGTGCAACAATTCCATTTTCATTGATGAGAGACCCTTCACGGAATTCAACACTGGAAATTACCGGTGCTGTGTTTTCTCCTGCGGTTACAATTGATGGCGATAATACACGTGCCAGTGATTGCGTTTCGGAGAGCGTCACCGACTCTTCTTCACTCAAGTCAATTGTGACTTGGCGTGTCACCTCGGCAACTAAGCCTGCCAGAATTCCCTCACTGATGACTGCACCTGATGCCGTACCATTGGATTCATAATTTCCACTCCAATAAGTGACAGGTAGAGAATGGCCATCTCTGTTGACCGTACCTGTGTGTGTGGCGGTGATGGTCAAATCCATTAATTCTGAATTGAGAAGAGAAAGGCGATCACCTGCAATCATCTCTGCTGGAGAAAATCCAGTTTCTCGGGTGATATCTACATCACCAATCGCACTCTCTGGTTCAGGTGTTTCCATTTCAGTCATGTTTGGACTTCTTTCGGGGTATTCGTCACCAGCAGAGGGTTCTCCACCTTCATTTGAATCCCATCGAAGCCTTACCGTTCGATTTTCCCAATGGTCTTGAGGTACCTCATAATCCCAAGTATTGTTGTGAACTGCTTCGATGTCGAATAGATTGCTACCAGCACCGGTTAGGTTAACCCATGATTCAGTATGAATGACGTTGACTTGGAACATTTGTCCAGTAGCATTGGCCTGAGGGCCACTTTGGAGAATATCCCTCACGATTCCAAAATCTCCATTGATATCGCCACTGAATGTACCATCAACATGTAATTGGTCATCGGTCTTCAAACCGTCAACCGATTTCTGATAGATATTGTGAACAGTACCGTTGACCACCATGGTCGAATTTTCTTCAGAATTTGAGAAATCGAAGGAGCCATCAGCTTTGAGAATATCAAGAGAGGATACAAAAACACCATTTTCCCATCTTTCTTCCATAATCAATTGATCAACATCGAGTGTCATGTGACTATCGCTTGAATCTATGACCATGTCTGCTGTTGCCTGAAATTCTGTATTTTCTAAGACTCTCTGTCCATCAATATCATGTGTTTCAAGTAACAATAATGAGAGTGCGCCATCGGCTGTAATTGTATCTCCACCTTCAGTGGAATCCAAAGAAAGATTGCCGCTCGCTTCCAATCGTAATTTTTCTTCAACCACACCATCAATCCAATTTCGAACGATGTATGAATTGACCACCTGGGCTGCAACTTCGACGTTCATACCATCGTTATTGGTATGCAATTCGAGAGTTCCATTTCCATGCATTTCAAAGATTTGAGATTGCAAATCGATGCCGACCGTGGTCTCATTCAACCAAACTGTGCTCAAGGACATCAAGATGCTAACCGTTCCACCTTCAATTGATTCATTGATTGCCAAAGTTCCAGTTCCTAATTCGTTGGACTCAAGATTATCGCCTACACGTTCCTGCCAACCTTGACCAACGAAATTCAGTGAATACGATTCTGATGCTGATGAATTTGAGGCTTCGTGGTCCATTTGCATCAGTGTTGTACGTGTGATTTCATGGTCTGACATCGGTTCATTCCAAATGGTAACCAACACAGTTCGAGAGCCAATTTCTCCACCGTCGTAACTTACAGAAATGTCAATTTCATCCTTCCAATTAATCTCTGTAGGAAGCACAACGCGTAATTCTGTATTATTTCCCCCTGTCCAATCAAGAGTCCATGTACCAACGTTTTCGCCACTGGCATTTTCATGCTCAATACTCACACTGAGATTGTTCAAATCTGCGAAATCCAACTCTTCGCTCAGCACAATGCGGTATGCGTGGGTAATATTTCCAGTACCGTCATCTGTCCAATCAGTGAGAATGTCAGCACTCAATGAAGCAGAAGGAGGGTCAGCGGAAATCATCGGAGATATTGATACCAATAGTAATGTTAGGACACCGAACATGGTCAGAATAGGCTTTGATTCTGTGCTCATAGTATCACCGATGTGGTTCTAATGGTGCGCGGCACCTAATTGAATCCCTTGGGTAGTTGCTTCTACGCTCAAAAGAGCGGTTCTTCATAATCGTCATCCGAGAGCGTACGCCATAGCCCATCTGGGACGTCATCGTATACGCCCGCATAAGGATCGTCACTGACATTATCTTTCTTGACTTTCTTGATTTTGTTAATCGCTTCTGGTTTGAATTTCCAATAATGAATTCGCCACTCACGACCATCCCACAGAGTTGTTTCCTCAGATTCTGTTGTAAGAAGGTCGTAGTCTTGGAACATGTAGAACAGGTTCCTATCAGTCGGCTCCAGCGCATTGTCAATAATGCGATCATAAAAACCAAAGAAACCAAGAGCATGTTCAGCCATTCCCTCAGCAGTAGACTTATCCATATCTGGATCAATATGTGTCTGAATAGCAGACGTCAATTGTGCTAACGACATTCCCATCATAGTCACCTCAGGCAGGAACCGGCCCTGCGGTATGATGTATGTCTGGTGACGGTGCTATATCAACAATTGCAGGATACCGCCCCTTAAGGGGCGTCAATGCTCCGATTCGGCACGATTAAACGGACGTTTCGTTGCCCCCATGATATGTCAGACTTGACTGCCGTAAATTTTCTCGGACTATCCGCGATTGAAGGCAATCCTGACGTTATTGTGCTCCCAGTTCCTTACGAACTCACAACCTCGTACGGACAAGGGACCGAAAATGGACCGAATGCAACAATAGTGGCGTCCACTCAAGTCGAACTTTACGACCCATTACTTCCAGAAGACCTACCTTGTGGGTTCAATATCAAAACAGCAAGTCCATGGGATGGTGAAGGGAATTCATTGCAAGAACAACTGAATGCTATCAAGAATTATTTGCAATCAAATGTTGGAAATTCATTTCCAATCATACTTGGTGGTGAACATGGTATGTTGCCTGCAATTGTCTCTTGGTTAGGGACAATGATTGACCTTTCTAACCTGACAATCGTCCAGATTGATGCACATGCTGACCTTCGTGATCACTTGGATGGGGACCCAAATAGTCACGCTTGTGCTGCTCGTCGGGCACTGGACCTTGGTGTTGGAAATCTGTTGCAAGTTGGTATACGAGCCATCTCACGCGATGAGGCGCAGTTCATCGAAGAAGATGTGCGTGTAAGGGTCTGGCCAGCGCGGGAAATTCTGAACCCATGTGGGGGAGAATTACGATGGAACGAATGGATTTCAACGCTTGAGAATCTCACTGGGCCCGTTTGGTTAACTCTCGATGTTGATGGATTAGATCCTGCCCATGTCCCTACAACAGGAACGCCTGTACCCGGTGGCCTTGCATATTGGCAAGTGATAGAAACAATTGAACGAATGGCTGCAGCAAACATTGACTGGTTGGGTGTCGATATCAATGAAATCGTTCCTGATCCTGGCAATCATGTAACTGAATTCACTGCTGCAATGTTGGCAACAAAATGCCTGGCAGCTCACCTAGCAAGTAAATTGGAGGGGAATTAATGGCTCGCGGACGGCATATTTGCCTTGATTACAAGGGATTCCATGGAGAAGGAGAATGGATGCTGCAAATAATGCGGGATGCTGTTGCAAACTCTGAATCTCGAGAAGTTCATGCACATGTCGAACTGTTCGATGGAAAGGTGAGTCCACCTGGTTTTGCAGCTGTAGTGTTAATCGACGAAAGTCATGTGAGTGCACATTGCTATGCTGATCAAGCGTTACTTGCTGTTGATTGCTTCACATGTGGAGGAATAGAACCAGATGGAATTGTAGATGATATCCACATGGCACTTCAACG
>CAYYKF010000105.1:0-6543 GCA_964441035.1 uncultured Candidatus Poseidoniales archaeon | reverse complement strand
TTTACAAGTTCATTAACATGGATTCGTTCTGCAATGGCGCCCGCCATTTCAAACACTGCTTTGGTTTCATGATCGCAATTGATACCAAAACCATACAGCACTGCCACCTTCACATCTTTCACCATCAGACAGCACCTCCCATATTCAGTGGTTCCTTCCACGCCTTCAAGAGTGTGCTGAGAGGTGCCTTGCATATTGATTGGCCGTTGCGGGTGAATGAAAGTGTCTTGCTGGCCCCAACCATTCCAAGAGGTGTACATGCGTGGCCATCCATTTTTTCCTCAAAGTTATCCTTGTTTTCCGATTTAATTGATACTATAATTCTACCAAGTGATTCGCCGAAAAGTGCTGCCCAATCATCTACATCTCCAATTCCATCTAATGCTATCGTGGTACCGCCACCACAACCAAAGCAACACTCTGCTATTGTTACTGCAAGGCCGCCATCAGAACAGTCATGTGCACTGCGAATCAATCCTTCATCCATAGCAGAGGTAATTGAACGATACAATGCAAGATTTCTTGTTGTGTCAATCTGTGGCACATCATTGCCAATATCACCACCAGTTTCATCTCTCAGCATGAATGCTAATTCGCTGGCGCCCAACTCTTGGTGTGTTTCACCTAGGAGATAAATCAAATCTCCTTTCTCCTTAAAATCTGATGATACTGCGTTGCGGACATCTTTGTGGTCTCCCAATAATGAATACAGTAGTGTTGGGGGGATGGATATTTTCTCACCATCAAGTGTTGCATCGTTTTTCATAGAGTCCTTGCCCGAAATACAAGGTAAGTTGTAAGCACGACAAACGTCGTCTAGTGCACGATTTGAGCGGACGAGTTGGGCTAATTTGTAGCGACCGTCTGGGGTTTTTTCGCTCTCGACTGGGTCGCACCAGCAGAAATTGTCTAGTCCAGCTATCCGATCAAGATTAACGCCCACACAAACAGCATTACGAACCGCTTCATCAATACTGGCTGCAGTCATTGCATATGTGTCAATATCAGAGTACCTTGGAACAATTCCATTTGAGATGACTGCGCCTCGGGTGGTGCCGTGTAGGGGAGCTATTACTGCAGCATCACCTGGTGCGTCATGGTTCACACCGCAAAACGGCTTGATAACTGATTGAGCAATGACTTCGTGGTCATACTGCCGCACCCACCATTCCTTACTTGCAATGTTCGGGCGGGCGAGAAGGCGTGTGAGTATTTTGCCCATTTCTTTGGCATCTGCCTTGGGGTATATTGGGTTCTTATGGTGGGGGGGAATCCATTCTGATTCAAGGTGAAGTTGTGGGCAGCCGTCGTGCATGAAATCCATTGGTAGCCGTGCTACTGTTGTTTCATCATACTTCACGATGAAAGCACCCGAATTTGTAAATGTCCCAACTGGTGTTGCTTCAACCTCATGTAAATTAGCAAGTGCTTCAAATGCTTCAATATCTACAGATTTTACTCCCACGGTCATCCTTTCTTGGCTCTCAGAGACGAGGATTTCCCATGGGGAAAGACCTGGTTGCTTTAGTGGGACTGCGGCGAGATTAAGTTCGGCTCCACCTGTTAATTCGGCCATTTCACCAACACTTGATGAGAGGCCTCCTGCGCCATTATCTGTAATGACTTGTAGTATTCCAGCATCTCTTGCTTCTAACACCATGTCTAACATTTTCTTTTGTGTGATTGGGTCACCAATCTGAACTGCGCTGCTCGGGGACTCTTCAGTTAGTTCAAGACTAGAGAATGTTGCGCCGTGAATGCCATCACTTCCCACTTTACCACCCAACATATACACAATATCTCCCGGAGCAGATGACTTTTCGTGACTCTCTCTACCGTCTGGTAATTTACGTGGCATTATGCCAACAGTCCCACAATAGACTAGGGGTTTACCAATATATCTGTCATCGAAGACAATCGCTCCATTCACTGTGGGAATTCCCGATTCGTTGCCGCCGGCGCGGACGCCAGCATGGACGCCCCGCAAAACCCTTGATGGATGGAAAAGGCCGGCTGGTAAATCCCCTGAAAAATCGGGTGGGCCGAAACAAAACACATCTGTGTTTGCAATCGGCCTTGCACCCAACCCTGTGCCGAGAATGTCTCTGTTCACACCCACAATACCTGTCATTGCACCACCGAATGGATCAAGGGCACTTGGTGAATTATGCGTTTCGGCCTTTATGCAAAGGCTCCACTCTTTGGTCCATTCAATTACTCCTGAATTGTCGTGAAAAATTGAAAGAAGCCAATCCACCTTTTCCTGCATGTCAAGGGTGGGTTGCATAATGTGTGTTTTGAATAAGGAATCTATTTCTGTTTCTTCGCCTGTGATTGTATCTACGTGGTGTATTCGCGCGGCGAAAATCTTGTGTTTGCAATGCTCGCTCCATGTCTGTGCGAGACATTCTAATTCGACGTCTGTTGGTGCATTGGGATGTAAGCCTATGGCCTCGCGTGCTTTTTGCACGTTGGGGTCTCTGTAGTGTGCTTGTATCGCTTTCATCTCTTCTAAATTAAGTGCTAATAGTCCTGTGTCTGATAATTCTATCAATTTCTTGTCACTAATTTCTAAATCAATAATGGAGGGGGGTTGAAAGGATATTTCTGGTCTATCTGGATATGGTAGTTGGGGCCATCTTGCTTGGGCGCAATGTTTCGGTCTTGCCATCGCGGCCCTTTCAATCATGGGGTTGTGTAATGTTCCTGCAAGCCATTCCAAATCTAGATTTTCGGGGATGTTCCAAAATACATATGTCATCGTCGTTGCAATGTTTGCGTTTCCTCTTTGTTCTGGGAATAATGTCAGAAGTCCGTCCAAGGCAGCTTGTGCTGCGTTATCAGTCACTCCTGGTTTAAAGCCGACCATGATTGCTAAATCTGGTGCTGTTGGGAAAAAGGTGGGGTCGTCAAGTAAACTTTGATTGACTGTTCCGTGCTCAATAATTGGGTCTGTGAATAAGTCTTGGAGGCTTTGCAATAATTGAATTGATGATAAATTGGCCTTCACTTGATATCCAGTAATTGAGCGGATGTGACCAAACGATAAGTTGTGGTCCGTTGCAAGCATTTGGCGAACGCTTTCGCCCCGCGTGTCTTGTAACCCTGGTAATTCTCGTGGAGTTACTTCAACGAGGTGAACTGGTATTTCGGCCACTCGCCTCCCCCTATGGGGAGGCGGCTTCTGATGGCCGTCCTTGAACAAACCGGCCGCTCTTTGTGCTACTTTAGGAGGGGGGCCAAGAAGTGTCCTGTGTGACTTTGCTTGACTTTGGCAACCTGTTCAGGGGTCCCTTTAGCCACTACAAATCCCCCATTATCTCCTCCGTCTGGCCCTAAATCAATTACCCAATCACATGATTTGACTACATCGAGGTTGTGCTCAATGACGATGACTGTGTGGCCGTTTTCACGGATTCGGTGTAGAACTTCGATGAGCTGTTTGACGTCTGCCATTGAAAGGCCAGTTGTTGGTTCATCCAAGACATACACTGTGGGTCGGTGGGCTGGGCGGTGTAGTTCGGTTGCTAACTTCACTCGTTGGGCTTCGCCCCCCGATAATGTGGTCGCTGGTTGGCCAAGTCGAATGTAACCAAGCCCAACATCATCAATTGTTTTCAGGATACGGTGGATTTTCTTTTGATTCCGGAAGAAATTAGATGCTTCTGAAACACTCATTTCTAGAATGTCGTGAATGGTTCTTCCTTTCCATTTAACTTCAAGTGTTTCCCTGGTATAGCGAGCCCCTTTACAAACATCGCATGTAACCCATACATCGGGTAAAAAATTCATCTCAAGTTTGTTTGAACCGCCGCCTTTGCATGCTTCGCATCTACCCCCTTTGACATTGAATGAGAAATGGCCTGGTGTGTACCCTCTTTCTCTTGCCAGTGTCGTTTCAGAAAATAAAGTCCGTATCGGTGTGAAAACACCAGTGTATGTCGCTGGATTTGACCGGGGTGTGCGACCTATTGGTGCCTGATCAATTACGATGGTTTTGTCTAAATCTTCGTGGCCTGAAATTTTCCGAAGGGGGCCTGGTGCCACCTCAGCCCCATTCAAATCGCGCTGAAGGGCCAATGCAATCGTTCCTGTAACAAGGCTGGATTTGCCACTGCCTGATACACCTGTCACAGCTACCATACAACCAATTGGTATGTCTACATCAATTTCTTTGAGGTTGTTTAGGCGGGCGCCCCTAACTTGGATGTTGTTGCCATTGGGGATTATGCGTTTTCTTGGCGTGGATATTTCTTTTCGACCAGAGAGGTATGCTCCTGTGATACTCTCTTTGGCCTTCAGTAATTTTTTCAATGGCCCATTCGAGACGATTCTTCCTCCTTTTTTACCAGCACCTGGGCCTATGTCAACAAGCCAATCTGCTTGCCGAAGTGTTGCTTCATCATGTTCAACGACAATGAGTGTGTTACCAAGATCACAAAGTTCCCGTAGTGTAGAAAGGAGGCGGTTATTGTCTCGGCTATGAAGGCCTATGCTGGGTTCGTCAAGAACGTACATCACGCCAGTGAGGCGGGTTCCTATTTGGGTCGCGAGGCGGATTCGCTGACTTTCGCCTCCAGATAGTGTGTTTGCTCTACGGTCAAGTGTAAGGTAATCGAGTCCTACGAGGGCAAGAAACCGTAATCTATTGGCGATTTCTTTGATTACTTCCCTTCCGATGAAAATTTCTCGCTCGTTCAATTTTCTTGCTGTACTTGTATTCGGTGCTGTACGATCAATTGACTTCCAAAATTCTGAATCTGTTTTTCCGTTCTGCCAAATTTGCACGATGCTCAATGCCTCAAGTATGCTAGCACCATTGAAGTGTGGTAAATTTGTACCTCCTACAATTACGCCCCTTACTGCTTCGTTGAGTTTGGCGCCATTACAAGTAACACAGGGTTCGTCTGTCATGTAGGAAAGTAAACGGTTTCGGGTGCGTTCTGATGTTGTCTCGGTGAATGTGCGTTCTAATCGCCCAAAAACACCCTCCCATGGACGGTACATCTGGTATGATGAGCCTTTTTTGCTGGTAAATTCGTATTGAATTGGTGTAGAGCCGCTGCCATGCAACAAGATGTCTTTTGCGTCTTCATCCAATTCGTGGAATGGTGAGTATATGTCAATTTCATAATGTCTACACGTTTGTCTCATCAATGATTTGTACCATCCAGACATCATCGATGTTCTGAATGGATACACACAACCATCGTCTACCGATGCTTCTTCATTAATGCATAAATTATGTGAGAATCTACGTTGTATTCCCAACCCCTGACAATCAGGACAAGCGCCCAATGGATTGTTGAAGGAAAAGATGCGGGGGGTCATTTCTGGTAGGAATGTTCCGTGTTGTGGGCAAGCAAATTCTTCACTATATGGTGTAATAGTGCCTTGTTTTGTTTCAAGGGATTTCGTTCCTTCACTGAGTGCTGCACCTTTTTTTGGAGTTTCAAATGATTCGATTGCAAGGCTTCCCCCGCCCAGCTTGAGGGCTGACTCTATCGCTTCAGTAAGTCTTTGCCGATTTGAGCGCTGGAGTTTAATTCTATCAATTCTAACATCAATATCGTGCCGGAGATTTTTTTCTAATTCTACTGGGTTTTCAAAGTTGGCGTCGCGGCCATTAATTCGACCGTGTAGAAATCCTTGCTCTACCAAATTTGAAAATAGGTCCGCGTGGGTTCCTTTGCGGTTGCGGATAATGGGGGTCCAAACATAGATGCTGTGGCCTTCAAAGTGCCACACCACATCATCAACAATCTCTTGCACGGTGCGACGAGCCACTTCTTTCCCACATTCGGGACAATGGGGTTGCCCGATTCTTGCCCACAATAAACGGAGGTGGTCCATGATTTCAGTCACTGTAGAAACTGTTGAGCGGGGGTTGTGGCTTCCTTGTTTTTGATCAATACTGATGGCGGGAGAAAGTCCCTCTATACTGTCGCAATCTGGTTTTTTCATTTGCCCAAGAAACTGTCTAGCGTACGAGCTGAGGCTTTCGACGTACCTTCTCTGTCCTTCTGCGTAAAGCGTGTCAAATGCTAAACTAGATTTGCCACTACCAGATACGCCAGATATTACAACAAATTGATCTCGTGGTATTTTTACATCGACATCTTGGAGGTTGTGTGTGCGTGCTCCACGGATAATAATCCACCCACCGTCGCCTGCCATCTTCTCGCCTCGTTGGGTGCTGGCGCCCGGGTGTTCTTCAATTCACGCTTGATAGAGAGTGATTTGTGATTAAGAGAACCAAAGTGCATCTATCACTTGGTTTGGTAGTCCGTCAGTATTGGGTGGTAATAGTGTCAATCCATTGTGTGCAACCATCGAATGAATGTTGCCACTGCCTTGGTGGGTTGAGGTTGTAGCTGATAGTTCGTCGCCATTAGATTCGATAAATATGCGACGAAGGCACACTTTTCCTAGTGCGCCCTTTACTGCGTCTTTCAATCGAACTCGGACTTGTTTGGTGAGGTTGTGGTTTGTATTCAACCATGGTGCTACGATTGTCATGAAGACGACGTGGCTACTCACTGG
>CAYYKF010000104.1:0-6592 GCA_964441035.1 uncultured Candidatus Poseidoniales archaeon | reverse complement strand
TCTGCGTCCATTTATGTCATTCTCCATTATTGACCACTAGGTCTGGCCGCGAACGGCTTGGTTCAGCACTTAATGATGCGCGTTAAAATTTGCATGGTCAGACGCAATATACAGGCACCCTAATGTGGCGGTGTAATCCTCTACACCGTCGCATTCACTCGTTTATGAGGTCCAGAACATCTTCTGCAAATAGGGATGGTTCCCAATCTAAATCATTCCAGCGTACACGTTGTCGATGTTCTTTGTCAATGATGATGGTGGCTGTGGAGTGGTCGACCAAATAATCAGGATGATGCCGACCCTGAGTTCCATTATCTTCTTCGTAGGTTTCATTGGTATAGGTCTGGAGGCCAACATGGAATGCCTTCCAAACAGGCTCCATATCGTCCACATTTCCAGTCAGGTGCGGCCAATCTAGGCCCCTAAATGTTGCATAATCCTTCAGTACATATTCGGTGTCCCACCATGGGTCAACTGTGATTGAAAGAATACTGAAATTGGTACCATAGTCATCAGATAGATTCTCTGACACCCATCGAAGGTTGCTTGAGACGACTGGGCAAACATCCGGACAACGAGTGTAGACAAATGATACGATGACAACTTGTCCTTCGTAATCAGAAAGGTTTGTTAGATTACCATCCTCATCATAAAGGGTGAAATTTGGAACTACGTATTCTGCATCATCAGCGGGCAAATCTTCTCCATGGAAAATATCTGAATCACTAGAAGGAGATGTGCAACCTGGAAGGAAGATGCAAAGACATAGCAACAAAGCCATCATCCTTCGCAAGTCATCACCTCAAAGCTCGTTAGGAACAGGTGTCTGGTCCATGTGCAGGAATGCATACACAGCCCACCACGTGACAATATCCCAAGAGTGTGCAAGGTTCTCAACACCAGTAGCATTGTCTGTTTCCATGTACTCTTCCAGCGTCTCTAATTTGTCGCAAGTCTTGTGGTAACATGGAAATCCGTCAACAACTCCATTCCATCCGAGCGTGGCGACTCCAATATCTTGGAATGAATCGTGATCACTGCGTGCGGTTGGAGATTCGTAAATGGCCACAGTATCTTCGTACTCAATTTGCCACAACGGGTCTTCACCTCCAGCAGCCCATTCAGCAGCACCTCGCTCCATTTGGTAAGCCAAATCAAGGGCATCTGCCCCAATCCACTCTGCAAGATGGAACATTCCAGGCTGGTCCACTACATCTCCTGTCCCATCGGGCCCGAGATAAACAGAAAGTGCGTAATTTCCAGGGTAATTGACACCTGCCATATCGAGGTTGAGATAATTGCTCACAGTCACACCAGATGGCAAGTCATCAGCAAAAGCTCGAGACCCCCAAAGTCCCTCTTCTTCACTGGACCACAAACAGAAAACCATGGTTCTTCGGGCATCAAAACTTGCGAGTGCTCCTGCAGTGGTGAGCACCATCGATGAACCAGCGGTATTGTCATAGGCGCCTGTTCGGGTTCCATACCCCGTTTGTTCAGTGCCAGGAATCCATCCATAAGAAACTCCAGTTGGATAAGGAGCGATGTCAAAATGTCCACCAAAGACCAGCCATTCATTCTCGTACATCGTTCCATCCTTGTAGCCACAAATGTTTGCAGCCCAAACAGTTCCCGTCCAATATCGATGCACCTCTGTGCGCAAATCGAATCCTTTCAAGACTCCTTCAAAGTAATCGATTGCATCCTCATAGGAAGGATTTTGATTGCCAATATGCCGGTCAAGGTAGCCCACTGCTCCATCAGGGCCACAAGTGATTACATCATCACATGGAGTTTCATCTGTGATGAACTTCACCCATTCGTAGACTGAGCGTCCATCCACCCAGCCACCGGATGCTTCTACTCCATCGTCAATCGACAAATCTGCTCTCTGTGCTCGCTTCGTTGTGAATGTCTTAATTTTCGCCGACCCACCATCATCCTCGCTTGCATTTAGCCAACGCCATTCTCCGTTCGGGTCTTCATTTTCTGTAACAGTAATCGCACCACCATTGGAGGGGTCTGCAATCCAATCCTGCCATGATTCATTGGCGGCACGAACTGGCCATTCAGTTCGACCATAATCGCCAACCAATAGCATTGCATCGGAATTTCGTGGAGGTAGTAACCAGTTGACGGTTAGACTATCTCCATCTTTCATGTCGAGCACTGTTCCGTTCTGAGCCCGACTTGAACCTGGGTCCTGGACGAAATATGGAATGTATACAGATAGGTCATTCTTCGCTGTCAATGTGACATTTTGCCATTCCCCTGCCGAGAGTCCCTCCATATTTGCAATGACGAGGTCATTGGCTGAGGGGCTATTACTTTCATCACTACCCAAGCAACCAGAAATGGATGTTCCAGCCATCAGTAATGCCAACAAAATGGCAAGGGCAGGTTGCGGACGCATGGGGCTTGCGAAGCCCGACCCCCTTGTCAAACAATCGGCCCTAAGGGCCGATTATCCATTGTTCATCAAGACGCCACGATATGGTTTGTCTATGTCTAGTTGAGCGATATAAAGTCCACTTGTGATACATGATGCGTAGGCATATCCGTCATGATATTCGACAGCCCATAGGAATGGAATCCATCCGAAGTCGTAGTATTGACTGTCGAGAGGTTCACCATATTCGCTACCATGTGGCAGATAGAATCCGAGTGTCGCTTCCATGTTGGTAGAATTTCTTTCCTGACCAGAAAATCCAGCATGTATCAGCGTTTCAACATCTACAATCCACATGCCACCATGGTAGTGACTGACGTAAAGTCGCCCATCCCAAGTGCCGCCGTGACTGTTGTCAGGTAGCGTATCTTCGTTTGTTGGGAAGTAGACACTATCCAGATTGTGTGGACTGAATAACAGCCACTCGTCATTGTTGGTATGATCTGCACATGAACTTCCAAAGCAATGGTCCCAAGCGGTTGGAATTTCCCATGTTGAGTATAGGCTTGGCTCAAATCTCATGTTGCCATTATTGGTTGTGAAATTTGTTGTATCCAATAAGTAAACCAGTCCTGTACCCGTACTTGTCGTAATCACTTCAACTGCGAGAACAGTCAGATGTCGTTCACCTACTGGACCTCCGAGGTGGCTGGTATCGACCATTTCTGGGAATGGTTCAGCATAGTGAATGTATGATGCCCGCCCACCATTTTCGTTACCGGTAGGACCACTGTCTAATTCACCATCTCCATCGAGGTCAGCAAAATCGTCCCAATGACCGACTTCTGGTGCACGCCAAGTGCAAGTTGGTTGAGTTCCAAGTGCTGCTTTGCAACCGCTTGTATGCCAAGCGTATTCAACAGGAGAATTTGTTGGGTGTGGAACATCTGAGATGTCAAAAATTCTGAGGCCAGCTTCCCAGTATGCTCCGTAGATGTATGTTCTTCCATAGCGGGGGTCTGTCTCATCCGTTCCCGGCCAAGTTTGACTGGTCATATCATGGATGTAAATCCATCCGCCGCGTGTTGTTTCCCAAGCTACTTCGGCCTCACCAATTTTGTTAATCTGGGGAACATTTCCTGGCCCATCAAAGAATAAATGTGCAATTGTGATACCTCCGCAGGCATCGCCTTGGCCGATATCACAGGCGGTATAATCAGGATTTGCAACGAGAATATACCATTCGCCATCTATCATTTGTGTGTAGAGATTGTGTGGGCCAGATGGATGATCGGCATCGTACCACGTGCTCACAGGTTCGGGGTCGGTTTTGTCGGTCACATCGATTAGTGTTACACTGACCTGAAATGGATCATCCCAGTTGCCGACATTTGGGTCCGCATATCCAGAATCTACCAATTGGTTTTGGAGGATGAGGTATTCATTTCCATTGTATTCGAGATACTTAACATCTAGAACCTGTGTATTTGGGTCATTGTATACGCCCATGACCGTGGTGTTGTAAGGGTCAGTAACATCTGTAATGTGCACATCATTCCATCCGGCTTGGTAAGCGTACACGCGTCCATCTGGTGCAGTCATCACCTGAACCTCAGCATTGCCGGGAGAGCTGAGTGGATTGAACTCAACATATTCAATATTTGATGAAGACATGTTGTGGTGCGCAGGGTCTCGATGATCGTGTTCTTCACCCTGTATCAGTGGGTCATCCTTCATGACTTCTTGAGAATCTGAATCGGTATCGCTTGAGCCCAAATCCATGAAAGCGACGGCTCCGAGCATTCCGCTCCCCAGCAGTAATACTGTGGCTAGAGCAATTGCCTTGCCGTCCATACACTCGCCGACCCTACGGGTCGGTTTGTATTTATCCTTGAGTCGAGACCCCCCACTCATGCGCGTAACTGGAGTGGCGATAATGCTCATTCTCCCATTGATTGCTGGACTCGTGAGTGCGCATGAGCCTGACACATTCACTGTGATTGTTCGCGAGGACCGTCATGATCCTATGGAAGTTAATCTGATTATCAATGACACAGTACAGTATGTCAATGTCGACAATCGCGAGAATATCACACACCACATCGGCCTTGACCTAAATGGTGACAATGATTTTGATGACGAAGGTGAATTCTCATCCGGAATTCTGAACAGCACCTGTGATTGGGATAATGAATCTGAATGCAGAGTTGCATGGATTCTTCATGCGAATAGTACTGAATTGATTGGCAGTTATCCTCTATTGGATTTGATGTCTGATGGGAATGAAACTGAAATCACACTGAATATTGGTCCCGACAACCACGGTGGCATTGGACCTAATGTTGGGGAATGCTTTGGTGCAGGATGCGAAGAGGACAATACCGCTCAGTCAGAAGGATTAAATCGCTCAACTCTGGAAAATGTATTGATTCTGGGTGGATTATTGATGCTATTCATTGCTTTCAGCCTTTCAATCTCAATGCTCTCCGATTATCGTGCTGCCGAGCACGGGGACGAATGTGAGTAAGAAAGCTTGAGAAGATAACATCAGGAGCCATTCAAAGATCGCGCCGATGATGTAATGTCCATTGTAGGCCAATATGAGCATCAGATAAAATGAGGCAACGATTGATGCAAATACCATCCACCTTATTTTGGTGATTCCGACATCCTTCCATGTCACTCCTGAATCGATTCCAGTTCGAGCAAGGGTCAAACTAAGCGCCCAGATTTGAGCGCCACCAAAAATGACCATTGCCCAGAAGATGTGCATATCGAATTCTGTGTTAAATGGGTAAGCGATAATGTTGAACATTGAAAATCCAACAAGGACGCCCGTCACTAGTCCGCAGACATTTGCGAGTTTGCGAAACTCTGTTGATGGTTTGGTGCGATGAAAAATCTCGAAACTAAATGCCATCATCAATAATCCTCCAATGCCGATACCAGCATCAAAGACAGCGCGTTCTGGATAAAATCCCCCGGCGCTAGAGATGAAGGGGGGCAACCCATCTTCAAACTCAATTTCATCCGCATCCATTTCTTCGGGAATATTCCCGTCGAATGTTAGCGGTTCGTCACGTTCTCCTCCCGCCAACTGCATCATAATCTGGCTAATGATACAAGCCGCGATGACGAAACACACCGCGCCAATGATGACTTTGCGAAATTGAGTATCATTCAACATCGTCATTGTGTGTCCCCCAACAGTCGTAGGGCTTCGACATCAAACAAACTTGCAGCTCGGGATAATGCATCTTCAATGTCGAAGAATCGTGCATCTTCAATCTCATCTTCTTTAGGATTAAATTCGACATCATCCGGCACATCACACTTGTAGGTCAAGGAAAGGAATTGTATGCCTTCACTTGTGAAAATTCGTTCACTGATGACGAGAGGTCCACCATCAAGCGTGATTGGGATTCCCAACTCTTCCATTACTTCACGAACTGCACCTTCTTTTGGATGCTCAGCATAGTCGACAAACCCCCCCGGAAGTGTCCAGTGGCCTGTGAAGAATCCGCGCTTTACTTTGGCCATCACAACCTGGCCCCGGGAATTCAAGAGAATGACCTTCGAAACTACTCGATGCATTGAACGGTAAACAGATTCACGTGCGATAGGGTCTACACAATTATCAGAAATCAGTTTGTCTTTCCAAGTCCAATCTTCAGGCCAACGAATGTCAGGCAATCCACAAACAACTTCATACTCATTTCCACCGAGTTTGAATAGGTTAACTCGGCGTTCCGTCCATGCGATATCCATGGCATTTACTTCGGCTTCAGTTGGTAGTCTGAGGCTAACCTCTCCAATCCTGCCCATGACCGCTTGCTGTGGCCCATTTCCTGAGAGGTCGACAAGCAGCACCTTTCCATCGTGCTCTAGGTACAGGTGCCGGGCCATGGTTGTGGGGCACGGCTTCTAACCATCAATGCGCCGATTCTCAATTTCCAAGCAATTCGCTAACTGCATCTCGCTCTTCCAAAAGTACAGCGACATTTTCATCAATTTTTGATTGTGCAAATGCGTCGACAGGGAGGTCTTCCACTACAATCACTTCACCATTTTCACATCGACATGGAAAACTAAAAACAAGCCCTTCAGGAACTCCATACCAACCTTCCGAAGGAAGGGCCATTGAAACTATGCGTCCATTCGAACCTTGCCACCAGTCGCGCATGTGGTCGGTGGCAGCGGAGG
>CAYYKF010000103.1:1635-6627 GCA_964441035.1 uncultured Candidatus Poseidoniales archaeon | reverse complement strand
GGTTGCGTATCTCGATAAATGTTGTGAACAAAAGCACGGCAAGACTGACCACCAATAATAAAACACCACCCATAGTCCAAGTTCCCGTTCCCATGCCCATCCCCCCCGCTAAGATGAACATCAATGAAAGGAGCCAAAACGGCCGATGATTCCAAGTCCAGTCGTCACCAAAAAACCATTTTAACTCCGATTTCAGCCCCTTCCACTTTCCGAACTCTTTCCAATCAAATTCACCACCGCAATGTGGGCATTCAAACTCAGTATCTTGACTTTTTGCCCAATCTATCAGACTAATGTCGAGCTCTAACTCCTCGTGGCAATGTGGGCATAAACCGCTTACGTTGTCGTGCATACTCGACCAGCCATAAACTGTGGTAGGCTCTAAGAATGATAAGGTTTGACCCAACCTTTCCAAATCTACAACTTTCAAGACTATCGACTTTCAATCCTAAAAATAGTCGTTGTTGCTTAATCTACAAGGGTCTATGCTCAGACCCATGTGTTCAAAGTTAGTGTTTACAAGGGTTCGCAGTGGATCATATTGAACGCTACCCTTATCTCAACCCATCAATCATTGCATCGACCATTGATTCAAGATCAAATCTAGGTGCCCAATTCCATTCTCTGCGTGCTTCATCATCCTCGATTTCATTCGGCCAGGAATCAGCATATTTTTGGCGAATGTCTGGAACAAATGAGCATGAAAATTCAGGCAAGTGTCTTTGAATTGATGTTGCCAAATCACCTGCTGTGAAGGAACATCCTGCGATGTTGTAACTGGCCCTTGCATCTCCCAATGTATCGGACGCTGCATCCATCAACTCTAGAGTCGCACGAATTGCATCTTCCATGTACATCATCGGAAGCCGAGTGTCTTCTCTCACGAAACACTCGTAACTCCCTGATTCTAATGCCGCAGAGAAAATTTCCACGGCATAATCAGTCGTGCCCCCTCCTGCTGGGGCTTTGTAGGAGATCAAACCTGGATAGCGGATGCCTCGAATATCGACGTTGTATTGGCTCCAATACATCATCGCCATTTGTTCACCGATAACTTTCGTACGGCCATATACTGTGGTTGGATTCAATGGTGTGAATTGAGGTGCAGTGGGAGGGCAGTCTGGCCCAAATACAGCGATTGAAGAAGGGGTGAATACTCGCAACCGGTGTTTTCGTGCGCTTTCAAAAACGACCTTGGTGCCACCGACATTGATTTTCTCACACAATTCGGGATTCTTTTCACCGGTTGCTGAGAGTAATGCTGCGAGGTGATAAATCGTGTCTATATCCTGCTCCAAAATGAGTTGGTCCAGTGCACCTGCATCAAGCACGTCTAGAATGCAATAGGGGCCATTTTCAACAACAGGGTGGTTGTCAATTTCACGAATGTCAGTGGCGATGACAGCATCTGTGCCATACTTGTCCCGGAGGGCTTCGACAAGCTCGGTTCCGATTTGTCCGAGCGCACCAGTCACCAGAATGCGCGAGGCCATATGCGGCGTTCGTACAAGTCGATACTTGAACTTCAGTGTAGGCCGTTGATGGCCAAAACCATGCAATTTTGAGACAACCTTCATATGCTTCGCACAAGGGGTCCAAACCCCGTTGATTACATGCGATATGTCGTAGTGTCGGGCGGGGTCCTCAGTGGATTGGGCAAAGGAGTGACAGCGAGTAGCCTCGGAGTCCTACTGAAATCGATGGGTTTGAAAGTCACCGCGATTAAGATTGATCCGTATCTAAACAGCGATGCTGGAACGATGAGTCCATTCGAGCATGGCGAAGTTTTCGTCCTTGATGATGGCGGTGAAGTAGACTTAGACCTTGGCAATTATGAACGCTTTTTGGATATCCGCCTTGGGCGAGATAATAATCTCACAACAGGCAAGGTGTATTCTGGTGTCATCGAACGTGAGCGAAGAGGTGATTATCTCGGAAAAACCGTTCAAGTTGTACCACACATCACCAATGAAATACAGGAATGGATTGAACGGGTTGCACTGCAATGCAGCGATGGTTCAGGCGACACACCAGATGTTTGTGTCATCGAACTTGGCGGTACTGTAGGAGACATTGAGAGCGCTCCTTTCGTTGAGGCACTTCGGCAATTTCAGTTTAGAGCGGGAAGAGAGAATGTCTGTCTATTCCACGTTTCTTTAGTACCAGTGATTGGTGTGGTTGGAGAGCAGAAAACCAAACCCACACAACATACAGTCAAGGAGCTAAGAGCAGCGGGTCTTGCACCTGATTTCTTGGTTTGCAGGAGCAGTGAACCTTTGCTACCTGAAGTAATAGAGAAACTCTCCTCTTTTTGCCATGTCGAACCTTCACATGTATTCAGTGCACACGATGTTTCAAACATCTATCATGTGGCTTTGATGTTGGATGAACAAGGTGCGACAGAAAAACTTGCAAATCGATTTGGATTGACTGTTCCCTCCTCACGGCCTTTGCTTGAAGATTGGCGTGCGATGGCTGCGAAGGTCGACAATCTTGACAAGAACCTACGAATTGCAATGGTGGGTAAATACACGGGCCTTTCTGATTCCTATCTAAGTGTCATTAAAGCGCTGCAACACGCCGCTTTCAATGCTGGAGCGAAGATGAACATCGATTGGGTCGAAGCCGAGTATCTTGAACCACATCAAGAGAAAGAAAATCCTGAGAAATTCGCAGAATATTGGCAGATGATAAAGGATGCCGATGGCGTTTTGGTTCCTGGTGGATTTGGCAATCGTGGTGTTGAAGGAAAGATGTTGGCCTCTAGGTATTGCAGACATTCTGGAAAACCATATCTTGGTATTTGTTTGGGACTCCAGGTTGCTGTGATTGATTTCGCTAGAGAGATTCTAGGTAAAGAAGGTGCGAATTCAACTGAATTTGATGAAGCAACACCACATCCTGCAGTCATTTTCATGCCAGAAGGTAGCAAAACACACATGGGTGGAACCATGCGTTTAGGAAGTCGACAAACCAATCTTCAAACAAAGGATTGCGATGCCTTCCGACTGTATGGTGGGGAGATGGAAATTCACGAACGTCACCGCCATCGATATGAAGTCAATCCAGATATGGTAGAGGAGTTTGAACAGGCAGGTTTGCGCTTTGTTGGTAAGGATACTGAAGGTGAGAGGATGGAAATCATTGAACTTGCAGACCACCCTTACTTTTTCGCCACGCAATATCATCCTGAATTCAAGAGTCGTCCGAATCGGCCGAGCCCACCGTTCGTCGGGTTAATTGAAGCTGCACTTTCGGCGCAATAATCAGTCCTCTGCAACTCTTAGTAACCGAGTCGTGCGATAACCTTGTAGCACTTTGAGGTATTTCTTTTCCTGGAATTCAGCATCTAGTGAAGCGTCACCCGTATCAATTCTAAGACTCGACAATGTCAGCATCTTGGCAGGCGTGACAACGCCGAGCACACCATCGATTCCAATCGCTCGTAACACTGCTGGAGAGAGTTGCAAGTTACCCCGTCCAAGCAAGAATCCTTGGCCACCCATGGGAGATACCAGGAGCGTGCAATTTCCTGCATGATTTTCAATCAATTCTAGTAACCCTTTTTCGTTCAAATCAGACCCAACCAAATTGGAACCAATTGTCGCATCAATTCCTAGTAATGTGTGTTCAAACCCAACCTGTTCTGAAATGGTTCGCAGTGTCCCTCCTGAGCCCCAAATGATGAGTTGATTTTCGTCTTCGACAAACACTTCTCTGATGTGATCTGCTAGTGCCTCTAAGACTTCATCTTCCGCTGCCGCTTGCACTGGCATCTTTGCCCCTTGCATCCATCTAGGGCTAGAGGGTGTCATCGCCTCTCCATACATTCGAATTGACCATGTTCCTTGGCGGTACAATTCTTCATCCAAATCCATGACTTCTGTTCGACCTTCTAACAATTCACCAGAGAGCCATGCAAGAAGAACTTCAGCGGCTGCGTTTGGAGATGCAGCGAAACAACCGCTGTGCATTTTGACCCCACTAGGAACGCCAATGAGTGGGAGATTTTCGTGTCCAACTTTTTCCAATGCTTCCAGAATATCGCGGGTGGTTCCATCCCCACCAGCATACATCAGTCCATCAATCCCAGCATCAACGAGTTGTTTGACTGCGTCTTGAGTAGATTCAGAACTGGTAATCTTTGGAGTTTGATAGATGATGGTGTGTGGGATATTCTCCATCCATTTTTCACCCATTTTTCCAGAGCAAGTGAGAATTTCGACACCAGTAAGTCGATCTTTGCAACGCGCAAGCGTTTGACCCATCCTTGGCCCTGACCGCTCCTCTGCACCAGCCTCTCGTGCTTCGCTTGCACGTCCATCACTGCCTTTGAATCCCAAACGGCCTCCGAGGCCAGCATCTGGATTTACCAATAGACCTAGGCGCTTGGGCATGCCCCTCCCAGATAGAGTGGCAGCATCAACTCTGCCCTCCGGGCAGGACGTTGCGAAGCCAACGCATTGAAGGGGTATGCATGGGGTCGCAGCAACGGGATGAGTATGTCTGAGGACGAAATCGATACCATTGAAGGCATCTTCGCCAAAGAAATGGAAGCGACAATCGCCGCACGTGCCGAGATGGATGAGGCAGAACCATCCGTTCCCAAAGAAGCAGAGACTGTTGAAGATGCCTTTGCCTTAGGTATAGACCCAAATATTCCTGTACTCTCTCCAGAACCAGTTTTTCCTTCAGATGTGCAATATGGTGAACCCATTGCTCCACTTTCTGAAGGGCCACCTTCAGCACCTCCTATGGATGCGACTCCACCGGGCCCTCCAGCTGCTGGGCCACCTTCAGCACCTCCTATGGATGCAACTCCACCGGGCCCTCCAGCTGCTGGGCAACTCGGAGCCCCTCCTGGGCCGCCTCCTGCTGAAGGAAAACCCTCTCAGGCTCCTCCACCAGGGGTATTTGCTTCTCCACTCTCTGGGCCACCGGCAGCACCTCCAATGGATGCAGAACCACCAGGTCCGCCTTCAGGCCCACCCG
>CAYYKF010000103.1:0-1535 GCA_964441035.1 uncultured Candidatus Poseidoniales archaeon | reverse complement strand
CACCACCGGGTCCTCCGGCAGCACCTCCAATGGATGCAGAACCACCAGGTCCGCCAGGTCCACCCGCGGCACCACCGGGCCCTCCAGCAGCACCTTCCGTTGATTTGCTTGCACCCTTACCTCCTTCTGCCCCTCTAGGTCTATCGGCAGAAGAAATTCCTCCGCCTCCCGGGCTAGAATCCTTCCCACCTCCGGCACCAGTTGAACCAAGTGAGCCACAATTTGATCAAGTAAACATCTCGGAATGGGATTCCAACTGGGAAGAAAATTGGAGTGAAAAAGCACGAGTATTCCAGCCAGATAATCCCAAATTTGTTCCTGAATCAATCCAAGAAGAAGTGGATTGGAAGCCTGGCGCACCTCAAACTCCAGTTACCAAGGACCAGGAAGCTCTACCAAGCAAATCGGCATTGAACAAAATGAAGAAAGGCGAATTGGTTGATTTTGCCAAGGGACGCGGTATAGATTCGAGTGGTACGAAGAAGGATATCATCGAACGTTTGCATTCGTGAGCCAATTCTCAGCATCGTCTTGATATGCCGTATCCGGCCCCATAGGGGCCGAGGAGGGCTCGTATGAGTATGCTTCAGGTTGATGTCGGTGAGGGTTTGGATCCTCATTCTTACACAGCAGGAACGACTGCTGGTGAGGTCATTTCAAATGTTCATGGCCGTAAATCAGGTGCCGTTGCAGCACTGGTTGATGGCATCGAGCGTGACTTTTCTTACGTGCTGAATGAAAATTGCCAGGTCCGAGCAATCCTTGGTTCAAGTGAAGCAGGTCTGTACATCATACGACATTCTTGTGCACATCTTCTGGCCCAAGCCGTATTGGAATTCTATCCAAATTCAAAGCCAACCATTGGTCCACCCATTGAAAATGGATTTTACTACGATTTTCATATGGATCCAATTACTGATGAAGATATTTCAAAGATTCAGAAGCGAATGAAAGAGCTCTCTAGAGAAAATCTCACAATTCAACGTGAAGAATACGATAACGCCACTTTACGGGACATGTTTGCTGACAATCCTTTCAAGATAGAAATAATGGATGACAAAATCGAAGATGGTGCAGGCTCGTCAGTCTATCGACAAGGAAATTTCGTGGATTTATGCCGTGGCCCTCACGTCCCAACAACCGCCATGCTGCGTTGGTTCAAATTGACTTCAACAAGTACCTGTTATTGGAAAGCTGATGCATCAAGAGAATCACTGGTTCGTATCTATGGTTGGTGTTTTTCAGACAAACAAGATTTACAGAATCATGAAACGCTGATGCGTGAGGCAGCAAAGCGTGACCATAGAAAACTGGGGAAAGATTTGCAACTTTTCCACATTGACGAAATGGTTGGTCAAGGACTGATACTTTGGACCCCTCGCGGTTCTGTGATTCGCAATGAACTTCAAAATTTCATCTCTCACCATCTTAACAGGCAAGGATACAATCAGGTCTATACTCCACATATTGGAAAGTTGGATCTGTATCGTACAAGTGGTCATTATCCGTATTACCAAGACAGTCAATATCCGCCA
>CAYYKF010000102.1:0-6686 GCA_964441035.1 uncultured Candidatus Poseidoniales archaeon | reverse complement strand
CCACCACTACCTCCTGCACCGCCTGGAATGGATGATGTACCACCAGCACCACCTTCACCGCCGCCGGGAATGGGTGATGTGCCGCCAGCGCCCCCCGATATGGGGGCTCTAATCGCTCCACCTGCACCTCCGGAAATGTCGGATGAATCAGATGATGACTCGGACGATTCTCTTGGAGACCCAATGGATTTGCTCGATGATACCGTCGAAGCAGCATCAGACTCTGAGCCAACTACAACACCACCACAATTTGGATTGGAGGATACTGATTCCGAGGAGGAGGCTGCAGAGATTTTTGCATCTTCGTCCGAAAGTGAGGAAGAGGAGGAAGATGTTCCTGAAGCAGAGGAGGCACCTGTAGTTTCGGCCCCACCGACTGAAGGAATTCGGGTTCGACCGGCCGGAGATGTCGATGCAATACCGGGTGACAAAATTGTCGCTACTCTGTCCGAAGTTGAGGCATCCACCCTTACACCTGATGGTGAAATCGTAAAGCAAGATGTGAATGGTGTATTGGTACTGAAAAATCCGAGTACAAAGGATCGTCTTTGGGACATTGATGTTAACCTGTATGGGTCTGACTACTCTGACATTGTATCCGAGTTACCTTTCGCCGAGCTTGAATCTGGTTCAGATCATAGTGTTGAATACAATGTCGAAGGGCCGCGGATGTTATCTGTTCTTGAGCGGATTGACACCAACCCTTCACGCAACCAAGAACGTAGCTTGTCAGTAGTTCGTGATAGTGAGGCTCAAGACATACACCTAGAAATTGAGGTTGAAAACGTTGGCCCAGTCTTGCTCAATGACGTAATTGTTACACGCTCTTTCCCAATTGAAATACAGGTTGGTGAATCTGAGGATTATGACAAGCAAGGAGATATGCTAACATGGAACGTGGGTCGGTTATTGGCTGGAGAAAAGCGTACTCTAAACGTACCAACAGCAGTTACTGCGGAAGCAATCGATGCGATTGAAACAGGGTCTGCACATGCGACATATTCGGCAGATGCAACCTTATCTGGTATGGGTCTTGAAGGAGTTGATGCTCTATGCCGAGGATTCTCATACATGGTTGTCGATGAAGATGAACGTCCAGATAACTATCGTTGTCAGGCCGTGTTTGAAAATCGTTCCTCATTCGCTGTAGATTTGACCACGCTTCTTGTCCAACAGACTGGAGCAGATGAACCATTATTCGATGTAAATGATGTCGCTGATGACGTATTGCCAGATGGACGTTGGGAGAGTGGTGTAGAGGTGGTCCATTCGACTGACAAACCAACCTTCAGTCAGGAGTTACTTTACTCTGTAATTCCACGCGTGAGTTTGTCTACAGAAGGTACAATTGATTTACAACCACATGTGATTCAGGTACTTGAAGCAGAAATTTCTAAATCATACTCAATTGATGTTCTGCGACATTATCGAGAGACAGATTTGACGGCAACAATGGAGATATCCAACACAGGGTCTGCAACGATAAATTTACTCAGAATAACGGACGATGTACCTGGAATTTTCTCTTCGCCTGATATTGAGGCAGTCAAGGCAAGCATCGATGGTAATGAATTGGTGAAGGATCAATTCAGAATCGAACTGAAGGAAGGAATCTCACTCGAGGAGAATCGAATTTCTCCTGATGGTATCGGGCATACGATGCTGATTACAGTTGGTACCAAAGGCCCTATTGGACTTGCACCCGGCCGGAAAATGAGCATTACCTATCCTCTTGTGGCTCCAGACCCAAGTCCTGCAAACGATGTGGTGGCTGGTCCTGCGCGAATTGACTTCAGTGCGGAACGATTTGGTCCAGTAGCGACACGTGGACTCAATGTTGTCCCAGCAGTCAGAGTTACGCATCGCAAGGTGAATTACGATTCAGGCAAAGAGGTATTTCCAGCTGGTGGTGCAGGCCGCTATGAAGCCATGATAATGTTCAACAACAGAGCAGATTCTGCACTGAAGGATGTAGTCATACACGACGTTATTCCGGGAGCATTTGAATTGCTAGAATGGTCTGTAACATCATCTACGGGTGATAAAGTCAAGGCCAAGATGAAGGAAGAGGCTACCAAAGACGGTAAGAAAATGTCTTGGAAGATTGGCACTGTTTCCCGAGGGGAAAGAATAGAAGTTTCGTATGAATTCAAGGGTGATGCTGGAACCGGGTTCAAGGTAAGTGATGCGCAAGAAGTCCATGGAATAGATGTAGGTGCTGAAGTTGAAGAAGCACTCCCGCCAATCGAGGATGAACCTGAACCTGAATCAGAACCTGCGCCTGAAGAAGTTGCAGATGCTGTGGAAGAAGTTGAAGAAGAAATTACTGAGGAAACAGAAGTAGAAGAAGAAACTGAATCTGATGAACCGGAAGCAGAGGCAACGGAAGAGGATACTGTTGAGGATGAGGCTGATGATTCCAACGACGATGAAGATGGCTCTTCGGATGACGATGTTGTCACAGGAGATAGTGATGCTGAGGATGCTGCGATGAATGATGCTCTGGCTCGAATCACGGGACTAGATACTCAACCTGGGAATGAGGAAGAGGAAAGTCCAGCACCCAGCGCTGATGCTTGGTCCTGCCCCATATGCAGTCATGACAATGCTGCTGGGCTAACTGAGTGTGCAGTCTGCTCATTCAGTAACGCCTAGATTTATTATTCAAAATCTAGTAAATCTTCTGGAAGATCAACATCTGGTCGATTGTCTGATTTCTGCTGTTCGCTCATAATTGCACTCATGTCTATTTGAGGAGTAGAGGGCAAATGTTCTTCCAATAACCCGTCAGATAAATTTTGACCAACTGACGTCAATTCATCAACAGAGATTCCTGCCATTGACTCGACAGAATCAGAACCGAAATTTGTGGGTGCGAGTGCACTCTCATTTCTAATCTGAACAGATTGCGAGTTTTCCGATTCAAGGGTCGCGACATCATACTGATCAAATTCCGGGACTCCAGTTCCAAGTATGGGTGAACATTCAATCAGAAAATCGTGCAGTAAACGGCTATTGCTCCCATTTTGGATAAAACATTGCAAGGCCTGTTCCCAAGCTTCCTCCTTCAATCCGCGTGTCCATTTAGCTCGGCACAATCCTACAGTTGCAATGTCGACTTGGGTTCCAACAGCGAGAGCTCTGCCCCACAACTTTTCTGCGAGACGTGCTTTGCCAAGTGACTGCGCGGATTCGGCCGCTGCTTGAGCTGCGTCAGCTCGCTGAGGGTGAGATTTTAGAACTGCACGAAATATTTTGAGCGCACGTCGATCGCGTCCTAGTTTGCGTAAGACTCGCCCATATCGCATCTTAAATTCTGGTTCCCTTTTCCACCTCTTCACCGCACCACGAAGGATTGATTCAGCCAATACAAGTTCCCCACTTGATTCGGCAGACTGGGCCTGCCTGAGAGCCTCCTCAGGACTTTCCATGTGTTTTCATCTGATTCGCTGGATTTAATCCTTCGTATGATAGGGCGAGATTGTTCAAATCAACCCGAAGGGTTGATGGCGCGCCTTCATCGCCGTAGTAATGTGTCAGAGGAAATTCCAGAGGAGCCTGAGTTGCCTGTGGGGCAATTACTAATGCCAATTGTAATGCTTATTTTCATGTCTTTTCTCTTGCTAAATGAAGGATTGCGCAACGGCATGGCATCACTTGCAGGTGGGTTACTAGAACCTGCGCTCCCCCATGAAGACAAATATTTCGTGCCGACTGTCTTGCTGTTGGGTTCCACCATCATGATTGTGAATACTCTGTTTCGTTCCTTATTCATGGACCCTATTGCACAGGCTCATCTGAATCATCGTAATCGTCAATTGCGTAAATTGATGCAGGATGCTCGCTTGTCTCGAGACCATGTTAGACTGGAAAAGATTAGCAAGATGCAACTGCATCTGATGCCGGAAACCACCAAATTACAGATGTCAATGATGAAACCTATGATGTTCACCATGGTGTTTATCCTTGGTATATTTTCATGGATGTACGTCATGGTTGACGATTTTCGTGTGGCACACGTGAGCCTCCCATGGGCTCCACAGTGGTCATTCAACGATCGGGTTATCATATTCCCAGCATGGATTGCAGCCTACATTACGCTAAGTGCACCTCTAGGGCGCGTTGTTGACAGACACATCCGCTTGTTGCGTTATCGCACCCACCCAATGGTCCTTTCAGGTGAAACTCTAGATGAACCGCTACTGGTGCTATTGAAGGAAAAGAAAAGAAAGAAACAAGGTAGTCGCAGAACTCAACGAAGTCAGCGACGTATGAGAGGTAGCAAGGATTTGGTAAGTGAGGAAGCGGATGTTCCCACAGCAACCCGAAGTCGTTCTAGATCACATGCTGTTGAGGGATTAAATTGTCCAAGTTGCACCGGTTCAGAAATTGTGCGGACCAGTAGTGGCAGGATGCGATGCCAGATTTGCTTTGAGGAGTGGAGGCGGTGAATTGGTTCGTATCACTGTGAGTGGGCACCCTGGTTCTGGTACCAGCACTCTTGTGGCAAATTTGTGTTCAGCTCTTAATTGGATTAATGTCAACGGTGGAGAAATATTTCGAGAGGAGGCAGGGAGACGTGGTATTCCACTTGAGGAATTTAGTCAACTTTGTTTATCTAATCAACAGATTGATCGTGATCTCGATACGGAATTGAAGCGAAGAATGTTGATGGATGGGGGTCCAGAAGTAATTGAGAGTAGGCTTGCTGGCTGGTGGGCTTACAAATTGGATTTAGATTGTGCAAGAGTTTGGATTAATGTTAGCGAGGAAGAACGAGCGAAACGCGTTGTCAATCGAGAAGGTGGCACCATTAATGAACAGCGCTCAAGAATCATAGAGCGGATGGGGGCTGACAACAAACGATACTCAAAACTCTACGGGATTGACATTGACTCCTTTGAGCCATATGACTGCATAATTGATGGAGATCATCTGACACCGGAAGCAGTTCTTTCAACCGTTCTTACGCATTTGGAGGGAAAAGAATGACTGCAATAATCTTGGATGAAAGTGCAACAACATCAGATATACATGGATGCCCGCCATCTGAACGTACAATAGAACAGTTGATTGAGGCAGGGATAGTGGTCATTGACAAGCCATCTGGCCCAAATAGTCACCAAGTTTCCGCATGGGCACGTGACTTACTGAATGTCGAAAAATTAGGTCATGGGGGGACTCTCGATCCATTTGCGACCGGAGTTTTAGTATTGCTTTCAGGGAAGTCAATGCGATTGACCAAGAAATTGCTCAATCATAACAAAACCTATGTCTGTGTTCTGCAGGCTGATTCTGCATTCGATTCCAACAATCTAGAACGTGCCTTGATTCAACTCAGCGGTGAAGTTTACAACGTACCACCTGAAGTTTCGGCTGTTAAGGTTCAAGTTCGAAGTAGAAAAATCCAGAGTAAATTACTGGAAGTCGACAATAATGTTGCTGTGATACAGGTTGATTGTGAGGCTGGAACCTACATTCGTACACTTGCAAGAGACCTAGGCCTCCTCCTTGGATTCCGTATTCAACTCAAAGAGTTGCGGCGTACCCATTCGGGTCGATTCGCAGAAAATTGTACTGTAACTATGCAGGAATTGGCAGACGCGATTTGGCTCTGGAAAGAAAAGGGTGAAGAGGCCGCTATGCGTCGAATTATTTTGCCCATTGAATCATTGGTCAATGAATTGCCCTCTATTGTGATCAAAGATGGGGCTGCGAGTGCTCTAGCACACGGAGCATCATTACTGCGACCTGGTGTGGTCTCGATATCAGAAGAACTGTCGCGAGGAGATACTGTTCGAATAATAACTCTCAAGGAGGAATTGGTTGCAATTGGCTCTCTTACGACAAGAACTGAAATGATAATTGATATGAAAGAGGGGGTTATTGCAAAACCCAGCTTAGTATTCCTATCCGCAGATGCCTACCCTCGAGCGTGGAAGAAATCTACAGAATAGTCACGATTAGGCCTGTTCATATTCTTCGTAAATCCACGTGTCACTCTCGAGACGTATCTTCAATTTCGTCATTCGACTTTCCCCCGTCCCCACCCCCTGATTGGAGCACCAATCATTGCGGGAACGCCCTGAAGAGTTGACTACAAGATATAACCATTCAGGCAGAATTTACGATTATCGGCCCACACGATACTTTTCTAAACCATATTTCGTCACTCAATCTCGCGGATTCGATTTGGGCCGATCATAAGCATCACAATGCCAATCGTTCCAAGGACCATAGCAGAAATCCAAACAATGGTGGATAGTGGAATTGGGTCCTCAGATGAGGCTGCATCCTCTGTTTCCTCATTTGCTTCCATTACCTCCTCCTGTATTATGAAAACATTGTTGCCTTCGTTTGTTTCATCAATATCTGCTGTCCAATCAATTTCCACGCTAATCTCTACCATTCCTGGAGATTCAAGAATAATCCATTCACACGATGTTTCTGCGACTGTTCCAGGCGAAATGAAGGCAATTTGCGCGTTATCTACAACCCTGCCGTCGACTGAGCATCGCACTGAAACGGGTTGGGCAATACTTTCTCCCGAGTTTTTCACAAAGATTCCAATCGAATGAATATTGCCACTTGACAAATATGACTCATCTGTATCATATTCAATATTGCGAATGTCGATACTTTGAACAGACAAATCTGCACGTTCTGTGGCAATCACTGAAACATTT
>CAYYKF010000101.1:0-6996 GCA_964441035.1 uncultured Candidatus Poseidoniales archaeon | reverse complement strand
AGCCGATTTGGGCAATGCATGGCCTATGAGGACTTGACCGAATTTGAGATGCGCCTGTTCGAATGGATTCGGCAATCCGATTTCGAAGAAGTTCCATGGAAAGCCAGTCGCGCGGCGAAGGCATTCAAAGTCACTACTGAAGAAGTCAATGAAGCGTTAGCTGCGCTAACAAGTAAAGTTCCAAACAACATTTACGTACACTATGACGAAGGTGCCATTCGCATCAGTGCTGACCGATAATCACTACTCAATTTCAATTGAGGATGTACCTTTGACCCCTACATCTTCGTAGGTAATGGCAATTTGCAAAGTGCAAGAAGTACTGCAAATATCGATGCCATTTTCTTTGATTTGAATTACTTCATCTGGTACCCAAAGAGCATCCTCATCCAGAATCAAGCATGGTGACTCTTGCACCAAGGATGAATCGGAAAATGCTGGAATTGAATCTCCTGCTAACCAAGCAACCATCATTGTGACGTGGCGCGATTCATCGTCCTCATTGTAGTAATTCAAAAATTCAAGTTTGTAGGTAATATTGTGTTCTTGAATCACATAGATTTGATTCTTGGGTTCAACACGGTGTGTCGTCAAATCATAATCATACCAATCCAATTTTCCTTCGGATGCTTCAGAAAAATTTTGATCTTCTGGAATTGAATTTAAGTCGGTGAAATCGATTCCATCTACAACCATTTCAAACGCATTGCTACCAAGAAAGATATCGGTTTTTGAAAAACGAAGTGAAAAATTGGTCTCATCTGATTCCTTCATGCTCGAAAGTGAAAGATACGTGTATGAATCCTCAGATGTGGAATCAACTTGGAGAGTGAATGTTTGTCCATCGGCATTCAATTTAGTATCGATTTTCCCTTCTTCTTGATTCACAGAAGATAGTCCACCTGCAGTGCACCCATAATCGACATTTCCATCATTCAAAGTAACCGTTGTGAAGGCCCAGTCCAGTTCATCAGTTCCAGAAGTAAATTCCAATGAAAGCAACATGTCATCGGTTCCATTTGTCAGTTCAGTGTCCTCATCAGTTGCTGCAAATGAATTGTCTGTACCCAAATCTGATTCATATGAAATGACGAGATAATACCAGTATCCTGCTCCAAGAATTGCCGTTACAGCGACTACTCCAAGAAAGCGTTTCACTGAGACCAAAACAACACCTCTTCATCGCCCAACAAACGGGATTATTTCACGCCATCGGGCGCGCGGTGAGTGCGTCTCACTATCCATGAATCTGTGTCGAATGGTCAATGAGATTTGGTCAATGATGACCACAGCGACATAGATGACTAGAATCAGTGCCAAAGCACGGTCATAACGAGAATAGACACCGAGATAATTGTTGAGATACCAACCTATGCCTCCAGCTCCAACCAAACCAATGACTGAACCATGTCGAATGTTATACTCAAACATGAATAGAATCTGGCTGAGAATTGCATTACTCGCTTCTGGAAGCGCGAAATAGCGTGCCACTTGCCACCTCGGCAATCCCATCGCACGTGCTGCTTCCAATGGATGACGGCTCACGCCTTCAAGCGCCTCATACTGCAGTTTTCCAAGATAACCAATGGTGTATAGGGTCATGGCCAAAACGCCAGCAAGTGGACCAGGACCAAACATGATGACGAATAATAGAGCCCATACCAAAGAGGGCAATACTCGAAGCCCTGCTAGGAAATTTCTGGTCAGTGTTGAGAGCCAAATTGGCGATAGATTGTGTGCAGCCATCATTGAAAGTGGCAGTGAAAGAAGCATTCCAAATAATGTCGAAAGGAAAGCGATTTCAATCGTTTCAGAAAGGCCATGAACCGCAGGACTGCAAGCCCAATCTGCACTCCAATTACACTCGGTCTGTGTCCATGATGCACGCTTCGTGACCACGCTGAAATCAGGGGGGAACATTTCTGCCCAGAGAATGGTTGCATTCTCCCATCCACCTCGCAAATTTTGAATGTTAAGACCCAAATTGTTTGAAACTATAATGGCCAAAATGATAATTCCTGCATAGACAATGATGCTAGGGCGTTTTTTCAACAACTGAAGAAAATTCATAATTCCAACTCCTCAAGTTGAGTCCCTTTGATTTGGAGTAGTCTGTCACAGAATGTACGAGCGCGGACTGGATTGTGATCAACAATCAGAATAGCCATGTTCTGATTTTTTGCCAAATCCTGAATCAACTGAATGATTTCTTTTGCTGTCTCTGCATCCAACTCCCCTAGGCATTCGTCTGCGAGTAGAAGACGGGGTTGCTGCACAATTGAACGTGCGATGGCAACACGTCGTTGTTGACCCCCGGAGAGTTCACTAATCGGTTCCAGAACTTTGTCAGATAGAGATACACTGTCAATTGCTTCTCGGGCCGATTGTCGTAATTCGTGCCCTGGTAGAGAAAGGATGGTTTGCCACAATGGGGCACGTGGCAATGCACCCATAATGACATTGTAGCCTACAGTTTGATGTGTAACAAGACCAAGACGCTGGGGGATATACCCAATCTCGCCCTTGATTGAAGGCGCTTCTATGGAACCTCCAAGAGGTGCGATAAGTCCTGCAATCGTTCTGAGCAATGTGGTTTTACCAATTCCAGACCGTCCAATGAGACCTACAATCTCTCCAGAATCAACTTCAAGGTCAAAGGATTCCAGCAATGGATTTTCCTTCTCAAAGCCAATTTCTGCGGCTTGGATACTCAAAACGGATTCTGCCATGGGAAGGTGGCCACTAATTCATCCTTCTTGAAAGGTAGGGTTCGGCCCAGCCCTTTAGGGCTGGGCCGAAATTATTTATTTTAGGCTTACTCGCCATACTTATCTTCAAAGTACGCGCTTATGCCTGGAATCACAGAAATTGCATCGCTGTAAGACCCAAGATGAGCCTCACTGGTGACGGCTTTTACCGCACCTTTGTTCTCGAGGACATTCTTGAGAATTTCACCACCACAGGTGTTCTGCGGTATGTCAGTCACATTGTGAGTGGTCATACTGTAGCAACCAGTGTAATTTGTACCCATCATTGGGAAATCTTCGACCCATATTTCACTGCTCATTGCAAACATTGCAGCAACAAATGCATCACGTTTTTCGTCTCCAATTTCATCTGGATTAATCATCACAGGATGGGTGGGTACCTGACCGAAGTGTGGCTCTAGCATCCTATATTCGTCACGTGCAAGGCACCAATCATTTCCTTCACAATGATCTTCGTAGGATGAAGTCTTGGCAAATGCGACATCACCAACTCCAGCAGTCATGCATTCAAATGCACCATTATAGCCATAATATTGAGCGCCACTTTCTGGGATTGTGGCGACATCAAAGTGACTTTCGATGGTTGTACGAAGCGACTCAATTTCATCTGGGTCGCCCTCAATATCAACCATTCCTTGACCAATCATGTATCCCATCGGCATCAGCATGCCTGCGGATTTCAACCACCCAGTATGACAAGAATTGTTTCCTTCAAGTTGCTCAAGCGTTGTAATGTTTGAGCTGTTTTTCACCCATGCAGCTGCGGTGTAGTATGTACTTCCATCACTCTTGGTATCTGCCAGAATGGCTTCCAAGCCATGTGACTTCCATGCGACAAATGCTGCGCCTCCGTCAAGGAAGGCTGCATCTGCATGACCGAACCTTACCGCTTCAATTGCTGCATTTGAACTCGAAATTGGATAAATCTCAACATCATATCCAGAATGTTGCTCGATGAATTCAGCCATCAATTGAGGATTGGTATCAGGGTCTTCATAATCATCCTTGACAGTAAATGCCAACCTGATGACATCATCATCGTTGTCATCAGCTCCTCCAAGGCAACCCGCAAATGCGGTTGTCATTAGCAAACAAACTACAAGCGTATTTGCCATCAATTTTTTCCCGAACATTTGATTCAACCAAGAAGTTTAGGGCTCCTTGAATCCAATACGCTACAGCGTTGAGATATAGTTTTTAGGTTGCCCTAAATTCAGTTGTAATCTCCTGAAAATTGTCTTCTAGGTTTGTTTAGGGCTTTATTCGATTCATTCTCTGAATGAAGATGAACATTGGCAATAAAATCCAGATGAGTGCCGATGTCCATATCCACATCGAATTCAATTGTGGTTGAGAATCGGTTGGTAATCGGGTCTCCAGTATGAGTTGGAAAACACCATTCGGACTAAACAAATCCATTCGCTCAGCCATTAGATCAAAATCCGAAGATGTTGTGTCGGTTGCATCAACTCCCATGAACGTTGCAACGACAACCGTAACGAGAAGCCAAAGTAGAGTGAATAGAAGCCAAGTCCCTACTCCAAGTGTGACTGATGAACCCATATCGCGTGCGATAGAAGATGCTAGAAGTTGTAAACAAGTATACCACCACAATAGCAACGCAGTTGCTATAACAAAAACTGTAAAATCTGATGCAGATGGCCATTCTCCCATTTGTCTATGTATCAACCATGAACCGATGATGATGCCAATAAGAGTCGGCAGCATGGCAGCCATCCAAGTTCCCAGAAGTTGGGATGTAGCATAATCTGAACGATGCATTGGTTGTGCTAAATCTATGGCTAATTCGCCGGTGATTTTACGTCGACTAATCGAATCAAAACCAAGTAATACGACTGCTAAGGTGCAAACTAACACAATCACTGTGCTGGCGAGAAACAAAGCGCTTGCTGGTGTATCAACTGTGATGCCTGCAGGGGCAACAAAGCGAGAGTCCGAAAAACCCCAGCAAGCAACAGAAATCAGCAAAATGATGAGCGGGCCGAGAATCATCATTCGTTGTCCAGTCATTTGGCGTCGTGCCTCATGAATTGAGACAAAACAAAGTCTGCGAATTCGATTACTCATCTTCACCGACCTCCAAATCTGAGAAAATACCGAACCCTGCATCCTCCCCCTGAGTGCCTATAGCTGCTGAAAGGACCTCTTCCAATTCGGCAGGGACTGGAGTCAATCTAGTAATCTCAAAGTTTGATTGGATTGCAGTACGGCGTTTCGCAGACCATTCCCCTTCGTCAAGATGTAATCGAAATGACCAATCTTCATCACTCATCACTTCCAATTCTTCTACACGCACCCCTTCACCAAATTCACTAGGGGGTTCGCCGATTCCAGCAATATCGAGGCGCGCAGATAGGCCTAATTCCTGTCCGATTATGGACAGTGGTCCTTTCGCTGCAATACGTCCCTGATGCATCAGAACAACTTCGTCGACTATTCGTTCCAATTCTACGAGACTATGACTGCTAACGATGATTGCAACGTCTTGGTCTGCAAGTTGGCGCAACAGCATTCTAAATGCTGCTTGAGCAACTGGATCAAGACCATTGAGCGGTTCATCGAGAATCAATATTTTCGGTTTTCCAAGTAAAGATGCAGCCAATGAAAGCCGCTGCTTCATGCCTTGTGAAAGGGTCGACATGGCATCTTCAGAACGCTTTGAGAGACCAACAAGATTGAGAACTTCAATTCCACGAGATGCTGAGATTCCTCGCATCGCACATAGTCGTTCAATGACAAGTTTTGGAGTACCATGCCCCACCCAAGATACACTCTCAGGCATATATCCAATTGCATTGTTGAGATGAACCCTGCCATCTGAAGAACGAATGGGATTATCATCAAGAATAATTTGACCGTCTTCTAAATTTAGTAAACCTGACAATATCTGCATCAAAGTTGTCTTTCCGGCACCATTTGGGCCTACCAAACCAACAATTTTTCCCGGATGAATTTGGAGGGTAACTCCACGAATTCCCGGCCCTGGAATTGTCGCCCAAGGCTGCATCCAAGTTCCTCGTCGGATGCGATGGCGATATGTCGCAGAGCGTAGTTCCAACATGCGGCTCAAGCCAAGCGGGGTGATGGGTACTTCTTGGAATTGCTGTGAAAGGGTTTCTCAGCATTCTGATAGCCACATTGTTCAATGGTGTGAAGTGTTACGGCGGTGTGATGAATGTTGCTGGGGCAATGACGGCGTGGCTTGTTCCACTCATTCTCCTTGCAGGAATGATCGGTGTAGAATGGAAGAGAAAGTATCCAGATGTGCACATTGCAGATTATGTTCGTGCAGATTCTTTCACTGTTGGAATTCTTGCTCTTTGTGTTTTCATTTGGATTATTCCAATAGGATGGCTGCTAGCATTTCCTGCTTCAATCATCGCATTAGGCATTCACTCGATTGCTTCCGAAGATGCAAGAGCCATGTGGATTTCGAGATGGAAAGCAAGAGGTTTACTCGTAATCGCAGTTGCAATCGGAGTATTCCTCTCGGGATTCGGAGCAGTTTCTCAACCAATTGGCGCTAGTGAATGGGGCGAACCTCTGCTCACTGAAAATCCAGATGCACCGGCATGGCCTGCTTCAGAGCAGCATACATGGGTTCTGATGAATGGAATTCTTCCAACCGATTTCACGATTATTGTAGCAAACAACGTCAGATTGCCAGGTACTCTGTCTCCATATGGTTCAGCATCATGTGCGCTTTGGTGGCTAGAATTCTCTGACACGGATGATGAAAGGTTGAAACTCGCTGTTGAAACAATGCTTGCTCAAACCAAAGGTGTTTTTCCTGAATCCTATGCCGAACATTTTTCCTTACAAACAGTCTCCAGTGGGGAAGCACATGAGTATGATTCAGAAACGCTTCCTTACAGTCATAAATACGTCACAGTAGAACTTTTTGGGGAAACAAAAATCGCTGAAGTGATTACTGTTGCAAAGGGCTCTTGGGGTGGAGAAGTGCAACTTCTGACGATGATTAAACCGATGCTTGGCCAAACATCTCCATTCTATGCAGATAACGATGAAATGGGTGCAAGTTACGTCGAAGATTGGCTGAAGGCAAATCAATAATCGCTTGATTGAACACCTACGGTGTTCCCATTTACACTTGATGCAGGACGGGAAAGCCTCTTGAGGCGCCTTCATGGCTCAGGTAATCATGAGAAGTACTGTGTCGAAGTGCATTTGGGCAACCACGATTGTG
>CAYYKF010000100.1:0-7051 GCA_964441035.1 uncultured Candidatus Poseidoniales archaeon | reverse complement strand
GAGTGTCACTGAAAATCGCCATCTGCTTTTGACGCCCACTGGAACAGAAAATCCAGAGGGAAAATATTTCTGGAACGGTCCACCAGCTTGCTGTGATTTTTACAATCAGAACATTGACGACGTGAGTTATCTCTCATCACTCATTGACACTGCGGTGAACCATTGGGGTGCCGATCCTGAACGCGTTATGCTGATTGGTCACTCAAACGGTGGCTTCATGTCGCACAGGATGGCTTGTGATGCTGGAAATAAAATCCACACCATCGTAAATTTCGCCGGTGCCACGTATGGGGATTTCAGTCAATGTAATCTCACAGGTTATCCGAATATCATCAACGCTCATGGGACTGTTGACAGTACTGTCGATTACAACGGTGGAGAATTCTTAGGAGAGTCCTATGCCTCTTCACCTGGTGGGGCTGCATTCTGGGCTGAGCGCTCTGGATGCGATGAGTTCTCGACGTTGGTGGGAACACTGGATTTGATTGGAGATGGGGTCAACGAGACCCGGCAGCAGGAGCATCTCAATTGCACACAAGGAAACAGGGTCGCGCATTGGAAATTGATGGATGAGGGCCACGTTCCTATTTTCCACGATGGGTCCCTCATTAACGCCGCCTTCGATTGGGCGTTCAATTCAGATGATGTACAGTCAACAAATGGAGATGGGGATCATGATGGGGTTTTGGACGAATTTGACCAGTGTGAAAACGATGGTTGGGGTTCAAGTGGGGTCAAACCAGTTGTGGAAGAAAATGGTTGTACTTGTATTGAAAATAACAACAACAGCTTAGGTTCAGACTCCGATGGTGATGGGTTTGCGTATTGTATTGACGCGTGTCCTGATGTTTTTGGTTGGATTGATGGTTGTTTGGGAGATAAGAACGAGGTGGATATTGAAAATGTCACAACCGACCTTGATGATGAAGATGGTGTCGTATCCGCAATGCTCTGCGGTTTCCTCTTTGTTGGTGTATTGATTGCAATCCCTGCAGTGTTTTGGCGTCTCTTGTCCCCGCGTCAAAATAGGGTTGTTGGTGCTGGTGTCCCAGGCCCTTTCTTTTTGAGTGAGAATGAGCAAGAAGAATGAGCATTTTTTGTCTAATAACGCCATAAATAGTGAGTCGAATGAAGGTGAACCTTCAAACCTGCAACGGCCGTGGGCGGAACCGGCGACGCGCGCGCTAGGTGAAGAAAAATGGGAGATAGACTATACATTGGAATCGATTTGGGAACATACCAATCAACGATTTCTGCAAGTAATAACAAGGGCGAGACTGTAGAAACGGTCGTTGGAAAACCAAAAGATCCGATTGCTCGAAATTTCTTGAAAAGGGATACGTTGTTTGGTGCAGACGCTTTGAAAAACAAGCTTGCTTGCAACCTTTATCGCCCACTTGCTGCTGGTGTAGCACAAGATGATGAAAATAATTTGGCAGCTGCCAAAGCATTCGTGACCCACCTTGTTGAAACTGTAGATCCTGAAGAATATGATGAGGTCTACGGTGTAATTTGTTCACCGAGTCACATTTCTTTCGTCGACAAGTCAAACTTGGTCTCAATTCTTCGTGGCCAGGTTAACGCCATCATGGTTTGCTCAGAACCATTCGCGGCTGCGTACGGCCTTGGTGAGATTGGTGGTTGTATTTGTGTTGATATTGGAGCGGGTACAACGGATGTTGCGCGCATCTATGGTACCTTCCCGAACGAAGATGATGAGGATACTCTAACAGAGGCTGGTGATTGGATTGATGAAGAACTGAAAGAACTCATCGAAAAGAAGTACACTGGTGCTCAACTTACTAAAGATATGGTTCGACAGTGGAAAGAAGCGGGCTCATACATTGGTGATGACCGTGAAATGATGGTTGAATTGAGTGTTGATGGTAAGAAGCAAGTCGTCGATATTGGTGATTTGGTCGGAATTGCATGTACTTCTCTAGTACCGTATGTTGTGAATGCGGTGAAGAGTATTGTGGCGGGCGCTGATCCTGAATATCAACCTATTATGCGAAATAACATCATCCTTTCTGGTGGCGGTTCACAAATCGAAGGTGTGGCTGACGCAGTTGCTGAAGGTCTTGCTGACATTGGTGATGTTAGTGTTTGGTGTGCAGAAGAGCCTGTTCTTCGGGTTGCTGCTGGTGCGCTGACGCTTGCTCAGGATATGCCTGATGATGTTTACACCTCGATTAACTGAACTTTGGGGTTTGGTGGACCCCATAGGGGTCCCAATATGCATCGAAGGGCCTTGTCTCAGGGTGAAGGTTCAAGAATGGAACTGTCACGATAGGGGCTGATTGACCATGTCGACCTCTTCTATGGATGGGACAGAAGGTGTGGACCGTGCAGCCTTGGCTGGGATGCTAAAAGGCTATGATGCGGACCAATTGGTGGAAGAAGTGCTCGCTGCTTGGGATGAACTCTCAACAAAAAACGGTGATATTGCCTCTATCAAACAACGAAATCGAATTTTAGAATTGGATTTAGCAGAACGTGAGGACTTGGGTGCGCCAGAGAAAGCACGTTTGGCGCGTCTGGAAGACGAAGTGCGTGAAAAAGAGGGGCGTATCATTCATTTAGAGCGTATGCTTGATGATTCGAGGGGAGAAAATGAGGCTCTTTCTACGTCTGTAGACAAAAATAGGTTAGATGAATTAGAATCAGATAATTCAAGATTGTCTGCCCTTTGTGAAGATCAAGGGGGAGTAATCTCTGAAATGGAGGGTAAAGTTGACCAATTGGTCGATGCTCTTGAGAAGGCTGCTGAAGCGGGTTTAACGAGTGTGACTGCTGATGAGGTTCGGATGTTGAATAAAGAATTGGAAGATTCACATCGGAGAAATGAAGCTGGTGATGCAGAACGTGAAGCACTTGAAAGTGAACGTGAGCGTTTGCGGGAAATGGTTGGCCAAGTAAGGGGTTTGTTAGAGCAACGTGACTTACGAATCCAAGAAATGGAGTCTCAAATGCAAAGAGTCATGGAAGGTCCTCGCTCCATTAGTGCTGAACATGATTATCTCGTTGAACAAATTGAAGAATTAAAGCGGCGTCTGTTAGAAAGAAATAGGGAGCATGAAGCGTTGAGAAGAAGAGAAAGGCGCCTTCATAGAGATGTCTTTGAGCGGGATGAGCGTATTGCACAAATGCAGCTTACAATGCAAGACCTTGAGGGTGGGCTCTCTGATAGATCTGCTGAATTAAAGGCGCTTGAGGATTTACATGAGCGGTCAATCGCAGAAATGGATACTCTCAAACGAAGTGAGAGGACGCGTGAAGTTGTTGGTGCTGCGTTCCAAGATTCATTGGGTGTTTTGCGTGCTCATGAGCAAGTTAAGGCTCGTAAAGATGCACTTGGTATTGAAGATGATTTGTCCATTCCAGAACCTGATGATGTTCCACAACCAGGTGGTACTGCTCCCGCTACAATGATTGATATCGATGATGACCCTGAGTGAGTGTTCAATTTTATGCTCGCATCTGATTAATGAATGTTTGAAGTGTGATTTGCAATTCGTGTGCATCTGTGAATTCTTCACATAAATTCCCAGTGACAATCCAATCGGCGCCAGCTTCAACTGCTATGCGGGCAGTTTCTCCATCACGAATTCCCCCTCCCACTATCAGAACAAGGTTGTCGCTTGCTGCTCTGGCTGCGGAAATTAAATTTGGATTAACAGGGGTGTGAGCACCACTGCCTGCTTCAAGGTAAAGGATTGAGAAATTGTATGATTCTGCGCACATAGTATATGCTGTGATGAGGTCTGTATCGTCTGATTGAATTAAATTAACTTGGCCGACTTCGCCTGCCTTTCCTCCTGGTGCACATATCACATATCCCATTGATAGTGGTTCGATATTTTTACTTTTGATGAATGGGGCACCGCGAACTTGTTCACCAACAAGAAATTCTGGGTTGTTGCTATTCATTAACATCATGAATGTAATTGCATCGGCGGCTGTAGATAGTGCTGTGGCGCCTTGAGGGAATAATATCAAAGGGATGTTCCAATCCATTTCCGATTCGTTGGCATCTTGGCTGGCGTTCCATTTACATAATTCAAGTGCTTCTTGTATTGCTTCACATGTAGAATGGACATTTTCAGTGTCGGTTCCTGTAGAACCGCCAACAAAAATTGCTTTGCTGCCTGCTGAAACTGCTGCAATACATCGCTGGGCTGCAATCTCTGGAGTGGTGTCGTCTGGGTCAATGAGGATGATGTGGTTGGCCCCTGTTTGGCTGCGAATGTAAGAAATGGTGCTGGGGTGCGCAGAGGGGTGCATGTTCCTCGCAATAGATTCAGGCTATTTGCTGTGACGATTGGTTTGTTAAGTCCAATACTGATTCAGCAAGGTGTTTCCCGCGGGCAAAAGATCTGTCAATACTTGCATTTTTAATTGAAAATTTTCCTTCCATTCTTTCTAACCAACCACCAAAAATTTCAGGTATTGTATCTTCATACCAGCATTCAATTAAATTATCAGATAGTAATGAAATAATGGTGGGTTCTCCAATTTCTTTTCCGTTTGTGGTGATCCCTCCTTTGAATAATAATAATTCATCTATTGATGATGAAATAATTGGAGTGTTAGATGAAAAATTTTGTTTTGTAGTATTAACTATGATGTCGAATAAGGTGTGAGTTTTTGGGCCCGCGCCTGAAATTTGAATTGGGTTTGTTGAAATGACTCGGGTGCGCACGTTAATCGTGACGTTTTTTGATGTGAGTTGTTGAGCTAGTGTTTTCGCTACCCAAGGGCGACGACAACCTGTACTTCCAAGTTGTATCGGAGTTGTGAAATTATCAATAAGTGTTTGATCAATAATTGTACTTGGCCGGGTTTGTGGATAACCAATTTCAGCCTTTTCTTCAAAGATAGTTATTTGATAATCAGAATGAGTACTCAAATGTCTGGCACAATTTAATCCAGATATTCCTCCGCCAATTATTAGAATGCGCAACATTATTCCTCCGGAATGATGTTTAATGCAAACACAGGACATGCGGGGATACAATGTTCACAATGTGTACATTTTGGTTCCTCAACAATCACAAGTAATCCTTCAAGATGTAATGCGTCTACTGGGCATAAAGCAATACAAGCTGCACAACCAAAGCAACGATCGTCGTCTACTTCGAATATATGTCCCTCCTGTCGTGCCATGATGACTCGAAATGATTGTTCCATTCAATACTTCCCAAATAGTCCCCCCTTTATTTCCATTGGAAAATTAAATTCGTTCAAAAAGATAACATGATATCTTTTCTATTAAAAATCAATATACTTGTTCAAGTGAATTAGTATTGTAGTGTATAGTCATTAAGTCATTATTTTTCAATAAATTCAGAATAGAATGGAAATAGATTGGAGTGGAAATGAAGGGGTCTGGTAACCCGAACCTTCATTTTGGAATGTTGTGAGGGTTCAATCATGGTCCTCTATACACCAGGTAGAACTAGTTCTTATCCAGAGGATCCAGTGAAGGAAGGAATTCGAATACATTTTCTTGGCGGTGGAGAAGAAGTTGGCAATGTGGGAGTTGTTTTTGAAGATTCTACAGGAACCCGTCTTTTAGTTGATTATGGATTAGCTCCTACTTCACCACCCAGATATCCATCTGAAGCACCCTACGTGGAAGATGCAATCTTTACACACGCACACATAGATCACATCGGAATGGCACCATGGTTAGTTGGTAATCATCAAACTACATTACATGGAACCCCACTTACTGCAGACCTAGCCAATTTAATGTGGAAAGATACTTACAAAGTATCTAACATCGAAGGATACCCTCTACCATGGGATCGAAGAGATGAAGATGAAGCAAAAGAAGCATGGTTTACACATCCATTCAATGTGTGGAACGACTATAAAAATTGGAAATGGCGTTTTCATCCTGCAGGACATATTCCTGGTGCAGCAATGATTGAAATTGAAACGCCTGATTATCATATTCTTCATACTGGAGATATGGACACAAGAAATAGTCCAAACACAAAAGGTGCAACCCCAAAAGAATGTGACATTCTCTTACTAGAAGGCACATATGCTGGAAAAGAGCACCCCATACGAGAAGAAGAAGAAGCACGATTTGTAACTAAAGTTATCGAAGTTGTTGAAAGGGGAGGGATAGCACTAATTCCTGCCTTTGCAAGTGGCCGCGGGCAAGATATCCTTCGAATTTTATATCAATCTGGATTGGATTTGAATGTCCATTATGATGGAATGGGGAAAGCAGTTTCTCAAAAATGGCTCAACCATCCTGAACATATCTATAATGCAAATGAATTTGAAGCGGCATTCAAATGGTGCAAACGAGTACATTCCAAATCAGACCGTAAACGCGCCCTTGAAGCAGATGTCATTATTACAACCAGTGGTATGTTGGATGGAGGACCAATTCTATGGTATCTTAATCGTTTAAGAATGGATAAAAGAAGTGCCGTTTTATTCACAGGTTACCAGGCAGAAGGTAGTGGGGGGCACCAATTAATTGCGAAGGGATGTTTACCGATTTATGGCCACACAGTAGATATTTTATGTGAAATAAATCAATTCCAACTTTCAAACCATGCAGGACATAGTGAATTGGTTTCTTTCGCCGAAGCATGTAAACCTAAACACGTGATAATATTCCATTCTGATCCTGAACAGCGATCTCAATTAGCAAAGGCATTGGAAGAGAAAGGAATGAACACACATTCACCGATGAATGGTGAAAGCATCGAACTTTAACCAACAAACGGTCTAATAAGCAGGCCACATTACCGAACACGTTCACCATGGCTAAAAACCCCTCAACCCCTGGCGGCGGTAAGAAAAAACGCCGACGAAGAAAAAAGTTGAAACTCACACTCCGTTCTCGAACCATTAAGAAAAAGGACGAATATACAGACAAAGTAGGATGGTCTCAAGAATCAACCACCGAACAATCTACTAACGCACCCGCCCAACCCCAATTCATTCGCCACCAATGCTCACAATGTGGAGCGATGAACCAAATTCCCAAACCAAAACGCAGCCAATACAAAGTTGAGTGCGCACA
>CAYYKF010000099.1:0-7061 GCA_964441035.1 uncultured Candidatus Poseidoniales archaeon | reverse complement strand
AGTATACATCAATTGACTGGAAGTTGAACTCGGACCAGTCAGAGCCAATGTATTGTCCGTTCATCGATGCGTTGTATGCGTTGTCTGCAGTGATTAGCAGAGTTCCTTCGATATCGTATGCATTGATTGGCAACGCAAAGCCGCGTGTGAAGTCAACGTAGCTTTGACCGTAGCTACCGTCCCAAATCCAGGATGATCCCATTGGTGGGTTAACCCAAGCACCGTTCTGTGGTGTAATCTGACTTGCAACACCATCAGCAAGTGTGAGCGTGTCGCTCACGATGACTGTTGAGTATTTGTTTTCACATGGCCCAGGCTCTTCTTCTTCAAGAACATCGAATGCAGCATACCTCCAGCAAACTGTGGTGCGCTGTCCGTTTTCTGCAGACTCCACATATGCGTGGTAGTCAAGGCTTGCATCCAGTGGGGTAGGTAGTACGACCGTGAATGAACCTGTGTTTGGCTCGATGCTGGTGTGGTGGTACTGTGCTGGAGTCCATCCGCTGAAGATTGCGATGTAGACTTGAGAGCTAACTGCTCCAGTCATTGTCCAAGTCAAAGTGATGGAGTCACCTGCGTATAGAGCGTTAGGGTTGACTGTTAGTGTCAAGTCGCAAGGCTCAGGTGTGTCTTCGACGACATCGAATGCAGCGTACTTCCAGCACACAGTGGTGCGCTGTCCGTTGTCAGCAGATTCAATGTATGCGTGATAGTTTAGACTTGCATCCAAAGTACTTGGCAATACGATTGCGAATGTACCAGTGTTTGGCTCAATGCTGCTGTGATGGTATTGTGCTGGGCTCCATCCGCTGAATACAGAGATGTAGACCTGTGAGCTAACTGCTCCAGTCATTGTCCAGGTCAATGTAAGCGTGTCACCCGCGTATACTGCGGTTGGGCTCACAGAGAAAGTGAACTGACATGTTGTGTTGGTGTTGTTGTCATCACCGACTGTGTTGTTGTCATCACCGACAGTGTTGTTGTCGTCACCAAAGATTGGGTCTTCGTACAGACAGTACTGAACAACAGCGCCGTACATGAGGCCGCCAATGACGTGCCAGTTGTCGACTTCGAAATCTAGAACGTTGTATCCAGTTGTTAGTGCGGAGTCCAATGACCAATAGTCTTCTCCACCTGCAACGAAGTTGTATTCGTTTACATCTTGGCCGATCAATTGTCCGTTAAGGTGAGATTCATAGGAATTGTCGGCTGCGATTAGAACGAATCCAGACAATTGCTGAGCATTCTGTGGAATGTTGATACCTTCGTAGAAGTCAACAATTCCAATGTAACCGTATCCAGTTGGGTTGTCCCATACCCACTTTGCATTACCAATGTTGGCAGTCCAAGCAGGATGTGGTGCGATCTCGTTTGCATATACACCAGTGTTTGTGACACGTGTGCTCGAGTCTGAGCTTAGGATTTCTACGACAATTGGCTGAACACCATTCTCACAGAGAATTGGCTCATAACCAAGACCGGATCCATCATCAGTGTCATTGTCACCATCGGTGTCGTTGTCGTCACCAAAGCCATCGTCACCGGTGACATTGTCATCACCGACTGTGTTGTTGTCCAAAACACACTCGTACACGTCCTTAATTGAGACGTAAGGAACGTTGTTACCGCGTGTCCAGAAGGTAATCTCTTCACGGAAGTCACGCAGTTGGATGCTGAGGGTGTTTGGCCAGAACTTCTGGCAGTATTCGAGTTTACGGTCTCCGTATCCTTCACTACCCCATTGTGCATGGGTGCCTGCACCAGATACTCCGTCTGAATCAGTCATCCAAACGCCGTTGTCGTTGTGCTGGTTAACCTTACCATACCACATTGAGATACGGGGGGTTGTGTCGGTGGCGTTGGATAGCATTGGAATGACGCGAATAATGGCGCTGCCACTGTAAGTACCATCGTCCCACTCGAAGGTGAGCGTGTGCATTGTGCCCTGGCCGGCTACAGCTTGGACAGTTTGAACAGTGAGCGCATTCGTGCTCAAGTCACTCACAACTTGTGCGTTGTATTCGAGGTCAAGGGCCACATCGTCACCTGCGCTGTTCACGCAGTTGACACCGACGTCAAGAACTCGCGGTGTGAGTACAATCAGGTGATTACCACTGGACTGCAGATCTGCATTCAGTCCGCTAGTAACAGGGAAGCCCTGGTCGTTCCACAGTACCTCACAGGCAGTGTCTCCACCGCTATTAACGCCGGTGGCTGACGCCGTGCCCATAGTGAGGGCAGGCGTCAATATCATGAGGACGGCCAAGAGGAGGCCGCTAACCTTGTTTTGCTTTCGATTTTTTATGGATGGATTTGATACCATACCTTGTATTTGTCATCTTTGATACTTAATAGAGTGGATGGGGGGCCGGGGGGCCCCCCAATTTTTCGGCATCTGACAGCCGTTCCCTATCAATACCTTCGTCAATCTATACGCCTAATTCGGTTCGTATACACAATTGCACCGAGCAAAGCACTGATTGTTAGCATCAAGGTGAATCCAGGTAGGCCACCACCTGAATCGTCATCAGATTTGACCTCAACCTCACAACCTTCAGCATCTGTCGCCGTTCCATTTGCGGTATTTGGGCACGTGTCCCAATCATCAACCACGCCATCGTTGTCTTCATCGACGAGTATATCGGTTGACTCAATCATGAGATGTCCACCAATATCGATATTGTCATAGACAGAAGCAACCACTAAGATGGCTGAATCATCCGGTTTGTCTGGACAACTCTCTGTAGTGTGAGAATTTTCTGCACCACACCAGCCGCAGTAGTAAGGCTCGCTCTGCTGGCTAGCATCACCGTCGTCATCAGGCCTATCTGGACAACTCTCAGTCGTGTGTTCATTCTCTGCACCACACCAGCCACAGTAGTAGTCGTCCACAGAATGGCCATGATAACCGACCCCTCCAGGGTTAAGACCGACAATTAGTGCAGAGCCATCGTCACCAAGGTCGTAAGTTGCACCCGTAGACGTCATGGTTCCGCACAACAGGTCAGTATGTACGCCATCAACGCGGCAATCGTCGACCAAACGATATCCATTACTAATTGCGTTCACTAAGGTGTCTTCAGGTAGCTGTGTCCATTCTTTGTGCAAAGCAATAGCGATGTTATCCGTACAGGTGTATCCTGCGATTACATCCTCAAGGATTGGAGATGCGCAAGTTACACCTGGCAAGCTTCCCTTGGCGATTAGTGAGCCATCATCCTGTTCATCATAGACCCAACCTGGATCCACGTTGCCAACCATAGCACCAGACCCGCCACAATTATCGTTATAACTGTTTAAAGCAGCTTGATCATTATCATATGAATCCCCACAACAACGATCCGGGCTGTTGATTGGATGACAATACCTAATTCGTCCAGATGTGCGACCATCAGTTGAATCGTTACTTGCTGTTTCTGTGCTGTCAGCATCCCCTATGGAGTAGGTCAATTCCGCAGCACAGAGATATGTTCCATCTTCTGCATCAAGTGCAGCCAATCCACTCGCTTCAACAGCCCTCGAATCACAGATTGCCATATCCTGCGTATGGTCTAACTCGGCCCATGCGTCAGGGGGCAGAGTCTTGCTATGGTCAGGCCAATCAGATGGTAGCATCTTACAATGACGCCAATCTGTATTGAATCCAGGGGTATCTGTAGAGCCTGTGACTAGTAATCGCCATTCGTTACCAGCATTAGGCCAAGCAACAGTATCTCCAGCGACATAAGCTCCAGCTGCGCCTGCAACTGGGTCCCATAGTGCCACATCATCACCACATCCACCAGTTGGATTGCACCTCTTCCAAGTAGGAATCACCCATGTGTGGGTCTGGCCATTCCAAGTCCAAATCATTGTCAGTCCAGGGATTGGGAACGGATTCCACCAATGTGTGGAAATCCACACTTCATTGTTAGGTCCGATAACTACATCACCATCTGTATATGTATTACCACTTTGCCAAATATTTCCATTCGCGATTTCTTCACAGGTACACTGAACCCATCCCTCTTGTCTGAGAGGACTTATGGGCCAGTTATTGGAACCCCATTTAACCCACCAGGTCTGTGTTCCAGGTTCTTGGTAGTTATTTTGGAATAATCCTGGCGGATTATTCACTATGGAGATATAGTAGGTTCCCGTATGTTCCACAATGTCGCCATATCCATAACCCCCTGGATTCGTATTCGACATCCAAGTCCCTAAATTGAGTGAGCCTGTTGCTTGATTCCAAACCCCATCGATATGAGAATCGCTGAGTTTGCAATAATCGCAAGGTCTCCAGAATAAAGCCTCATTTCCACTGGCGTCATGAGTCACGAAAGGAGTAGGTTGAACACCAGAATGAGGGAGCAGTGCAATCCAATAGTCTCCATTGGCATCCTCCACAATATCTCCTGCTACGTAGTTCGCTAGGTTGTTCCATGTTGTATGTGGCAAATCGCTACACTCACACAATTTCCACAATCCCTCTTCTACAGAACCAGGTCCAGGCTGTGCGTGATTGTTGTCTACCAATGAGATGTAAAGTCCATTTCCATGGCTTACTTGATCATCGATGCTGTATCCAACTCCAGTCCACTGTGGATTAATCCAATGTGGCCACTCACCATTGGCTGTAGTACAATCTGTTGGCATACAGGGATGCCATCGAAGTAACCCAGAAGGCTGTAGAGGATTATTCATTGCCTCAGAGACATACAATACAACTGGTGAACCCGAAACAATCTCACCGACAATAAACCACAAATCATATGGATTTGAAGGCGTTGGGGTTGCCAATGCTGAATTCCACAGCGGTTGTCCATTTCCTTCCCAAATTTCAGTGCAATTGCATCGGTCTGACCAAGCATCTAGATTTGAAAGAGGGTCATCGGTGATTGGTCCATTTACGACCATATAGAATTCACCAGAACCTGCTGGGAATTCGTAAATTTCACCCGTAAATCCGATTCCACTGACTGGTGGCCATGCAGGACCAGCAAATCCGTTGAATTGCTCACATGGCCCGCCTTGCGTTGGTGTTGCACCACAAAGGGTCCACTTGGGGTCTTTGCTAGGCTCATCACCAACCATTGTGTTACCGCCGCTGGCAATCCACAGATTACCGGAACTTGCAGTCCATTCGACGATGTACCACGCATTGTACGCTTGGGCAGAATCCCAAATCGGTTGATTGTTGTCCGTCCAAATCTCTGTGCAATTACAATATTCAGACCAGATTTCTTCAGCACCAATTGCATCTGGAGGCATTACTGTCTGACTGCTTAATCCTGGATGCTCAACGATATAGAATTCCCCAGACCCGGCAGGGTGCTCGTAGATTTCCCCGGTATTTACGGCTGTATTGGAATTCCAAACTGGACCACCATATCCATTGAACTCACCGCATGGCCCAGGTTCATCATCTGAGCATGCAGTCCAGTTGCTATCTGCATGGTTTACAGGTTCGTCTCCATAGCCACCAGGCGTGGCAAGCCACAGGTTGCCAGAACCTGCTGGCCACTCGACGATATACCATTGGTTGTACCATTGTGAATTACTCCACAGAGGTGCTCCATTTTCAATCCAAATCTCAGAGCAGTTGCAGGAACCATTCCAAAACTCATGTCCATTCGGCGCATCAGGAGCAACAGGGTTTGTAGCATCTTGCTCCGCAATCCAATATTCCCCAGAATTCGCAGGATATTCATAAATTTCATCAATTGATATGCTGGTTCCAGATGTCCACACAGGACCCCCGTATCCATTGTATCCTGACCCAGTGGTATGACTCACAACGTCGCAACCACCGGTTGTACTTCCATTGTGACATAGAATCCAGGCGCTTGAAATGCCAGGTTCATATCCTTGGTTTGTACAATTGAAACAGTTTGAATAATACAGGTTCCCATTGTGTTCGACCACTTCCCACGTCTGGTATACAGTCGTCGAATCCCAAACTGTTTGTGTGGCGTTCCAAGCATCTTCACAGGTACATGGACCCCACCAATTTGCACTGATTCCAGGCTCGCCGTAGTTGTTGTAGACATCTGATCTCCAGAATTGTCCGGAACCTGCTGGCCATTCTACGATGTCATTTGGCCCGTAGGGTTGACCTACAGCGGTGTTAGGATCGACCCACATGTAACCAACAAATCCATTGGCAACGACTGCGAACTTTTCGCAAGGCCCGATTCCTGTCGGTCCCGCGCTTGGAATGATGAAAGTAGAGTTCCCTTCATCAGACCATGTTGCATTGTTGCCAGAGCCATCAATACCTGTCACCTGAACCTTGACAATCGCCATATCGTTGGGTGCATCTGGAACTTCCCAATCATAGACTCCACCATTATCGACTGTGGCGATATGAATCCAAGATTCACCAACGTCGTTGCTGTAGTATAGAGATACTACGCTCCATCCTGAGGCTTGCCATGTGATTTCTTGGGTTGAGCCAATCTCCCATTCTTCGCCACCATTGGGTGTCCAGAGTTCGGGTTCATATTTGCATGAACCATCATCGGTCGTCGCTTCAGGGTCGAAATTAACCGCATTGGCATTGGTACAACCTTCCGAGCGAGCACCAGTGTTCAACTCATCTGAATCATTCAGTGAGTTGTTACCATTGGTGAAACCGGTCATCGGCATCAATATCATTAGCAGGCAAATCCATAGTGCAAGGGTGCGTTTTTGCATATATGCCCATAGTCGCTTTGATAATGAAAGTTGTTAATGGTAGGTTCTGCTAATAATTTGGGGATTATTCCAATTTCTTGAAGATGGAATCCTCATTTCCTCGGCGGCGTAGTGCTAGTCCAAGTAGTCCTAAACTGCAGGTCGTTCCGGCACCAGCAATTGCCAATTGAGACTGTGGTGTCAAACTTGGAAGTGCCATGTTGCCTCCCTGTGTAGATGAGTTGTTGCCACCAGTACCATTGCCACTGCCGGTGTTGTTGCCACCAGTGCTGTTACCGCTACCAGTGTTGTTTCCACCTGTGCTACTACCACCTGTGCTAGAGCCACTGGAACCAGTGTTGTTGCTGCCGGTGTTGTTGCCACTTGGAACAGTGTTGTTGTTACCG
>CAYYKF010000098.1:2960-7156 GCA_964441035.1 uncultured Candidatus Poseidoniales archaeon | reverse complement strand
TGCAACATCACGCTTGTATTCTTCATACACTTCCTTGAAGAGTTGAATATCGGACTCAAACGTTTCCGGTAGCAGTGGCCCGAAAGAAAAGCGGAAGAATCGCGCATAGGGGGTTTGGTAACTTGGGTCCTTTGAATGTGGACGGCCCATATCACAATCAGACGCACATAGGATTGCAGCCCCACGCTTGAACAGCCGTTTGTTCAACTCATCACTGGTCATCCCTTCTGGTAGTTCCAGCCAATGATAGAATCCACCATTACCAGTGTAGACGCCAAGCCCCATTTCTTCGAAGGCCTTGCCATAGCGCTCACGCTGCCAATTGTAGTGCTCCTCCACCGCTTTTCGTGCTTGCTTGACACGGTTTGGCTCTAGCAGTTTAACCGCGTAATGCTGGGAAGGATGGCTGACCCCACCCATCCCGAAACTCGAGTAGTTCGCCATTGTCTCGATGTTGGTTTTACTGGCGATGATCCACCCGACACGAATTCCCGGAGACTGCAGACCCTTCGTGCAGGCGCCTGCGATGAACACGTTGCTGTTGTCTAAATCCTGCACAAACTCGATTCCACTAACAGAAGGAGAATGGAACATCTCGTATGCTTCATCCAGTAGAATTCCATTGTTGGGCTGCTCTGCCATTGCGATTAATTCCTTCAGTTCCTCTCCTGAACGGGTCTGACCTGATGGATTCTGAGGATTGGAAATCACGGGCATGATGCGTGTATTCGTATCTAGGCCCGTGCGGTCATAGTAAGCGGCATTGCTTGGATGGAAGTTGTTCTCCTTGGTGAACGGAACGATTTGGTAACTGGTTTTGGTTTGTTCCAATATGTCCAGATAAGCGGGCCATTCGATGTTCCCGATACTCACCTTCACATGTTCTTTGAGAAACATCAGCACGGTGTAGATGCCAGGTCGACCTCCTGCGAAGACCATGACATTCTCAGGCGTGATTGAGGAGCCGTATTGTGAGTTGTAGAACTCGACGATGGCTTCGCGTAACTCTGGATGCCCCCAGGCCTTTGGATAGAAGCGATCCTCCCATGTCACTTCGACACTGTCAGGAAGTGAAGGCCCTCCGAATTTTTCCAATGGTGTTGTCAGAGGGAATCCTTGCGACCACGGGTGTGTACCTTCCGTACCCATGAAACTGCCAAATGAGTCCCTAAACGCATACAGCGTCTCATAGATTCCCATCGGTGGACAGTTATCGGACAGAAATGACTCTGTCTGACGAGTTTCTGCTGCCATTGCTCCTCTCACAATCATACCGCTCTTGAGGTTCTCGCCGCGACATTCTTGCCTCATTGTTCAACCGGGGTGGTATGGGGCTTCGCTCATTCCTGCATAGATTGACCGCGCCCCGACGCGGAGATTCGACCTATCAGGCTGAACTTGGCACTGTGAAACTGGTGTGTATTGTCGACCATTCACTGAAGATGGGAAAGGGCAAAATCGCTGCACAAGTCGGCCATGCTTCGGTCAAAGCAGCGTTGCAAGCGGCGGAAAAATACCCTGACGAGATGGCAGTATGGATGGCCAGTGGTCAACAGAAGGTGGTATTGAAAGCCACAACGTCCGAAGAGATGGATGCAGTGTTGCAAGAAGCAAAGAAAGAGCACTTACCAACATGTACAATCCATGATGCAGGTCGTACTCAAATCCCCGCAGGGTCACGTACAGTAATCGCCATTGGTCCCGCAAGTGAAGAGGAAATTGACGCTATTACTGGCGACCTGAAACTGCTTTAGGTCAGGTGTCTACGGGAAGTCATGCGCGAGTACCCCTCCGACCGCATCGATTTGCGTAGTGACACTGTCACACAACCAACTGCGGCGATGCGTGCAGTCATGGAAGCAGCGGAAGTAGGAGACGACGTTTTGGGGGACGACCCGACAGTTCAGGCATTGCAGAACCACTTGGCATCATTGCTTGGCAAGGAAGCAGCGCTTTTCGTTCCCAGTGGAACGATGTCGAATGCGGTTGCAATCCGTGCACACACCTCGCCGGGTGACGAAATCATCACCGAGACAACTTCACACATTTACCAGTATGAAGGCGGCGGATATGCCGCACTTTCAGGTTGTTCAATTGCGCTTGTACCTGCAGTTCGAGGTATCATGAACCCAGATGATGTAGCCAAGGCAATTCGTAAGGAAGAAGGTAGCCTTGGACATTATCCAGACGGCTCGCTTGTGTGTGTTGAGAACACCTCAAATCGAGGTGGGGGAACATGCTATCCACAAGAGACGCTCGATGCGATTGCAAAGATTGCACATGACAATGGTTGCAAAGCCCATATCGACGGAGCGCGTTTGTTCAATGCAGTCGTTGCAACTGGTACAGATGCAGCTCGCATGGTACGAGATTATGATTCAATTTCCATTTGCTTATCGAAGGGCCTAGGGGCACCGGTGGGCAGTGTCCTTGTTGGTTCTGCAGATGTGATTGCTCAAGCACATCGCTGGCGCAAGATGTTCGGTGGTGGTATGCGACAGGCAGGCGTCATTGCTGCAGGAGGTTTGTACGCATTGGAAAATCACATCGAGCGATTGGCCGAAGATCATACGCGTGCTCGAAGGTTGGCTGAAGCAGTCAATTCAATGGATGGATTCAGTGTTGACCTCGACAGTGTTCAAACCAACATGGTGTATGTTGAAGGAGAACTTGGCGCTCAGAAAATAATGCAGGGCTTGGCTGAACATGGTGTTGATGTTCTAGATGTAGGACCAACGGCAGTTCGCGCAGTGATTCACCTCCACATCACTGACGAGGATATCGAACAAACCATCGCTGCTTTCGCTGCACTTTAAGCAGAATCATTCAGATAGGGGGCGGGCATAGCCCGTCCATGCGAAGAATTCTGCCGCTGTTCTTGGTTGTCATCATGATGATGCCAATTGCGAATGCAGTGGCTCCAGTCGATATGTCATCTAACCGCGGTTTGGCAGGAGGATACATGCTTGACATTTCGAACACTTCGACGGAAACAACCGCTGGAGGTCCTCTTGCTCTAGCTCCGACCGTGGTCGAGGTATACACAGCAACATGGTGTGAGAATTGTGTTGGCGCCGAACATGCGATGATGGAGGCAATTGGTGACGATACCACCATTCTGAGTTACCATCGGTATATTGGTGAGACCAAGGACCCATTTGGGACAGAAGCAGGAGACAATCGCTGGATTGACTTGTATGGAGAATCATCTTCTGCAAGTGCTGGAATAATGAGAGCGGCACCAACCATGATTTTCAATGGTACACAAATGAGGGTTGGCTCGACACCCGAAGGTGCATCAATGCAGGCTGATTACGAAGAATTACTTGCAATACCAAATCACAATTTTTCAGTCCATGGCGCCACGAATTCGCAGTACAGTTGGAGTGGAAACAATTCGAGTGGAGAATTGACTTGGAGTCTCAGTACTAATGCAGACTTCAATGCTTCAAATTGGGTTCATCGTGTGATGGTTGTCGAAAGTTCAGCCTACTTTCCAGAGGGTAGTAATGGATTGGAATATTATGAAGATGTAGTCCGAGCAGTCGTCACCCTTGAAGGTCAATACAATACAAGCAGTGGACAATTTGGAGGCACAACATCTCTAGAGATTCCAGCAGCTTGGGATGGTGATGACCTTTCACTCGTGTTGGTACATGAGGTTGTATTGCCTGAAGGCGGCAATGGTGATTCTGAGGAATCTGAAGAAGGAAGCGATGATGCAACGATTTTAGGAATTGTAATTTGGATATCTGTTGCCCTCTTATTCTGCTTTTTCTTACCACTTGCCGGAATCGGATTCTTCGTATTTTTCAGTCGAAATGAGGACAAGCATGTTGTCAATCCTTACAGTGAGCCAGTCCAATGATTGAAGAACCCCCACCCCTACCTTGACTGCTCGGGGCGACTCACATGACTTGCGCATTGACCTTGGAACATACTCCACCAGGTGTATTTCCAGATTGGTTGTTCTCGTATTTATGCGCACAAGTCCTCGACCCTGAACAAAAAAGAATTCTTGTCATTCATTGTAGCGAAGCAGCACGGGCACAGGTATTGGAACGATTGGAAGACGAACAAATTGGCCCCATCGATCGTTCATTACATCACACATTGGATTCCCTTCGTAAGTCATTGTATGCGGATTGTCGATTACCCCGTTTGCTTCCAACTGATGCAACAGGTGAGCGCTTACT
>CAYYKF010000098.1:0-2860 GCA_964441035.1 uncultured Candidatus Poseidoniales archaeon | reverse complement strand
GGAGATGCAGCGATTGGAAATCACCGATTAGGGTTGCATGGTGCAATCATCGAAGATGTCATTCCAATTACCCCTGAAAGTATGCCAGAGTGGTTACCTCATCACGATATTTGGACTCCAAACCGAGTTGAAAACGAGGTTCATCGCCTCCTTGTTCCGCGCAGGGGCCTTGCGATTGATGCAACGATGGAATTGTTACGGGATTGGATTGCACAAGCACCCCCGGATTCCAGTGTATTGATTGTTGATCCAGGATGGAGAGAAAGGGAACAGTCTTGGCATCGTGGTCTCATTGAAATCGGCTTGCGCCCTCCTCGAGATTCACGACCCATTAGGGCCACTCCGACAATCCATTGGCTAGGGGAAATGGCCTCGATTGGCCTCGGTCCTGAAGCATGGTCGATGGAACGCTTGCGAGGATTGGGGACACAACAGAGTTTGCAATTGTCCAAAGAGTGGTACATGCCAACATCTCACCCAATCCATTCTGATTGGGAACCAAAGGTTGACTCTGAGCGACTTGAATCTCTTGCAAGAACTTGGCACATCATGGGTGGACATGGCGCATTGTATCGCTGGCTTCGTGCACTTGCATCTCCTGCGCACCCCGCACCTTGGCAGGATTCAAACGAATCTGAGAAACAGGCAGAATGTACACAATGGTGGATTCTTTCACTTGTCCAGCGCCTGTCGCCCCTTTTGTCTCCTGGCGAGCGCGGGTTGCTTGATGAAGCATCTCTGCGCATCGGGTGTGCCAGTGGAGTGGAATTGCCTCTCCCCGAACCGATTGTAGATGGAGACCAATGGCTATCATCATTGTTCATGCACTTAAATTGGGAGTCAAATATGGAGGCAGTAGGTGCCCTCCAAAGATTGCTTGAAGCAACAATATCACACAGACAGACACAGTCTGCACTTGGGCACAGAATTTCTGTTAGAGGAGAAGCTTGGATTGAAGAATTACAGTGCCTGATTGAAAATTTGCACGGCCCACTTCAAGAAACGGCCTCCGACCGTGTCATTTTGTCTACTCCTGAGGATGCACTCGGTGTTTCAGCAAATCTCGTGATTCTGACACACTTATCCAACTCAGAATGGAATCTTAGGGCCGAACGAATACCCTGGCTTGATGATGAAGAGAGAACGCGTCTGGACATTTGCCGCCCGGATTCACCACTTCGCAATGCCCGTCATGCTTTCCATCATCTGGTGCATGCAGGAAATCAGGTTGTGTTGATTGACCCTACAGGATTGGATGAGGATGTCCAACCTGCAGCACCGTTGGCTGAATGGTTGATTGAATGTGTTGGTTCTAATTCACCGGAAGAAGTTCCAAGGCCTCCGTATTTGGAAGATAATAGTCGGTGGGAGACAGCATCTAGCACCCGAACACGTGGCCATCATTTGGCATGGCGCCCCTCCCGAATTGAAATTATACGGGAATCAAACCAAGCATATACTGAAACACATTTGAGAGGAAGGAGTCAACGAAATAATCGACAAAGAGCAGGTTTGGCATTACATGATGCCCGCACACCCGAATCTCTTCCACTCCAACCGTCGGCCATCAGCCTACCGTTGGATGCTCAATTGATGCAAGATAGAATTCGACGGCAACCGACAGAAATTCTACCAGATGAAGAATATCTGAGTATGGATTTACACGAAAACTTCGTTGCGATAGGAAAACTACAGATTGTTCCCTCAAAGAGAGGAGCGAGGGGAGAAATCACCCCTCGTTATGCAATATCTTGGCCAGTTCTCGGTGGAAAAAGCGACAATGGGAATCGACTTTCTACTGATCCACGCCCGTTCATGCCCAGCGTAACAGCGTTACCAGTTTTCAATCAACGAAACGGCTACTCAGAAGGAGCCTCTAAGAGTCGTAGTGTATGGTCGGCAAGTCGCCTCCAGAGGTGGCAAGCATGCCCACGTCAAGGGTGGCTAGAACGGCGACTGCGTGCTGATAGAATCGAATCCCAAGGAGATGAACTTGATGCAAGGATTCGAGGTGATATCATTCATGGTACACTTGGTGCATTGTTTGAGAAGGCACTTGGATTACCCGAACACATTGAGCGTGATTCCAAAACTGCAACGTCTCTAGCTGATTTGAATGAAGCACCAGAGATTTTGTTCACTCACATGCTTGACTACTTAGCAGAACATGCTCCTTGGCTAGAGAGAGAAGATGCAACAGCAGGACAACGCCGGCATGACCTCATTGGATTAAGCCGCAACGATTGGTTAGATTGGCTAGCATCTCCACGCCCGATGCCTCCTTCAGGTCGCCTTGGTCGAATGCTACTGACTGAATTGGAATTGCATAATGCCATACCACTTGCGATTGAATGGCCCTTGAATGGAATTGACATCCCTCACCCAGATGGCCGTTCAATTCGAATGAATGGATACATCGATCGAGTCGATTTCGTCAATTTAGAAGGGAGTTGTAATTCAGACTCAGAGTTGTCTATTGCACCATTGAACCTGTTAGAAAATCCAGAGTGGAAACCTCGTCGTTTGATTTTGATTCGCGACCTCAAATCGATTGACGGTCCACGCAGTACGAGTGTTGGCAACCGTCATCGAAAAGCGCTGTTTGATGAATTACAATTGGCACTCTATTCACGTGCATGGGAGATTGCGCATCCTGGCGATTTGGTCGTTGGTGCAGGAATTTCAGAAATTGGTTCTAGCACCAATCATAGTTTAGAGGCCTCCATGAATTTCGCAGATAATCTTGAAGGAAATGGCGTGGGAGATATTACTCGATACACCCATGAGACGCATCGTCTCCCGAATACTGATTCAAATCCATCTACAGATGCATTCCGAGATTGGATGCAAGAACGCTTGA
>CAYYKF010000097.1:0-7165 GCA_964441035.1 uncultured Candidatus Poseidoniales archaeon | reverse complement strand
GTAGAACTAGGACAGTAAGCCGTACTACTTGCATAGAAACATGTGGCGGCTAAATCGTCATTGATTCGTTCCATTCCAATGATTGCATAGGAACTGGAGATTTCACCTTGTAGTTCAGGAAAATTTGAGCGCTGATGGTAGACATTCACCCAAGATAGGCGATTTTCATCACAATTGGAACCGCTGTAATAGCTACAATATATGTTCACAGATATTCTGGGCATTTGCACATCTAATCCCGTAGGTTTGACATAACTTGATAGCGATGTCATTCCACCTGAAGGTGAAATTGTTCCTAGGTTCCAAGTTTGGAGTGCGATATTTGGTTGAGATCTGCTAACTTTCCACAACTCAATGTTATACTGATTGCTCGTTCTAACCCGCTTCACGATATACATGTCATTGGTCGAAGAATCGAAAGAGATGCCTCCAACCTCCAACATTTGCCAAGACCTTTCACAACTATATGTGCCTGAATTCACGGTCCACTTAGTGATGTATGCATAAGAGGTAGATGTGTAGAAAGATGACATCCAAACAACTCCATCACCATCACTGGTTGCATCAGAGATGTAGTATACATGCGTGCTCGTGCAGTTGTTGTAAGAAATTGTTGCCGTTCCAAGAGATGCACCAGTTGTTGCATTATATCGATGGATTGCAGACAGCCCATAACCGCCATACACTGAATTGAGGCCATTGTAGCGGATGACATGTAGTTCATCACCCTGCTTCACTACAGGGCCCATGTATGCACCCCAAGTTCCACCACTCAAACTCATAGTTCTGGTATCATAGATTCCATTGTATCCCGCTTCAGCGGAGGAGAAATACTGTCCGCTTGTGTTCAGACTTCCTCCAGAGGATGAAGCAACATCATTCTGATTTGCCAGAGACCAATATGAGGTGGTTTCAGTAGATCGAAGTTGGACTTCATCGTTATCAACTTGAACATTTGTGCGATAACCGTAATACCATCCATTTTGATTGATTGACCATCCTTGCTGACTAGAGCCGGTTTGGCCTGAACCTCCGAATTCAGCGTCTGTTGTCCGGTTAAACCAAGTTGTAGTTGATGCAGATCCTTCCACTTCAAATTCTACACTCTCCACATCTGCACCATAAGGCATGGTTACACCAGGAGTGGAGGCTTCACCATTTTGGCTGAACACACGTGTAAATGTGGTTGTTCCATCTGAAAATTGGGTTTCAGTGACAGCAGATGCAAATGGAAGTGTATAGGAAAAAAGGAGAGTGGAAATAATGAAAATTGCTATTTTTCGCATGCCGTAACCCCCTCTGCTCCTGTGTCGGCTAGGCCGACACTCCGGTCATTAGAATATCAACCTATTCCGAACTCGTCAGGGGGCATGAAAGGCGAACACTCAACATCGAAGAGTATCTCGGAGGTTCGGGATTGAGATGTCGTTAGGACGAACTATTGGCCAATTCAAAGCTTCCCTACTTAAGCCATTTAGCAATTGGTGGGCAAATCAACGTGACCGACATCTTGTGATTCTAGGCACGCTTACAATGCTAGGATTTTGCTTGGTTATGTGGTCAGTTCTCTTCTTCTTCTTCCTCGATGGGGCAGCGGATCCAGATCTGACTGGAGTCATTCCTTGGACTTGGTTCGGCTTACTTGTAGGATTCACATTGTTGATTTTCGCAGCTCCAGAATATTTCCACTATCATGGACAATGGTCTGTGTTGAATGAGACACTGAAAACGACATCCAGAGCGGATCTAAATATTCGGCGAAAAGAATCTGATGAAGCCGCTGCGTTGCTCGGAAGTGTTTGGGCAGCACGTTTGCGTGCTCATTATATCGAACACGGGGTACTACGCGCGCGAGAATTGCCCTCGGAAGCTGAGAATAAAGTTGCTGAAGATATTCTCATTGATTGGTGGCGTACAGAAGACTCTCGTTTATCACGATGGATACCATTGGGTGCTCTACGAATGCCAATCCTCAATCGAACAATTGGTAGCCTCAGTTTCATCACAATGCTTCTTCAACTTTACAACATGTCCTTCGGATTGGCACGTAATTCATCTGGTAATCGTGTGAATACAATACATGTTTGGGAATGGTTGAATGGTGCTCGAATTGATTCTTATCCCGCCCCATATTTCGATGACATATCAGGGTGGATATTGTTGTTGATTTCAACTACATTGTTTTGGGCCACATTCCCTGCATCAGGCGAGCGACCGGACCCCTCCGAAGAAGAGGAGTGACCAACCATGGGTGAGGCGTGGAGTTGGACACGTGAGGCATTGCTTGCAGGAGGATTGATTGCTGCATTGATTGCAGCCTTGGTTTTAATGACAGGTTCTTGGCCTCCCATGGTGGTTATCGAATCAGGTTCAATGATGCATGAAGATGATGGAAGTTTAGGTGCTATTGACCCTGGTGACCTCGTGTTGGTAATGTCAACAGATAAACGCTCAATCATAACCTATGCTGAGGCAACTCAAGCAGGAAATTCGATGGAAGGATACGAGAGTCATGGAATGCCAGGAGATGTGATAATTTATGCAAAAAATGGAGGCAGTGACACACCGGTTATTCATCGAGCAATATTGCGTGCAGAACCACATATCACCGAAACCCCACAAGATCGCTCAAATGCTGTGTGTGAGAATGGCTCATGGGACCCGATATCAATAGATCTAGATGGACAGGCTGGAACTTGTGTTCTAACTTGGTCCGTGCCAGGAACTGATGTGCTCAATGTTGACAATATCACTGTAGAATTGGACTACGCCTGTGGCCAAAATAGCAATCTTCGAATTGAAAATTGGGACCCTGGACACGCAGGCTATCTTACAACAGGCGACAATCTGCAAACCAATGGGTGCAAATATGACCAAAAGGGCGCGCATAGCGGTGGCTTAGTGGATGAGAATGGAAAAGCAGTAAAGCCCGTCCGAGATGATTGGCTCATTGGAGTTGCAGGTGCAGAAATACCCTGGGTTGGATCGGTAAAACTCGCTCTTTCTAGCAATAGTGACCAAGTTCCAGGTGCATCTTGGACTAAACTCATCCTTTCTGCGATCGTAATCTTGGCAATCCCTGCAGTTTGGGAAAAAATTGCAAACAGAACAATGGCTTCAGCACCAGAAGTGTCCCAAGCAGAGAAAGAGCAAGCAGCAGGCCCCCGTGAAGAAGAATGAGTTCAGATGTATTGTGCAAATAACAACATCAGAAGGACGAAGAACAAAATCAAACTACTCAATGACGAAATTCGCCGTACAAATGGCTCGACTTTCAGAGGGTGCGGATTTTTTGTAAATCGATTCACAGTCTCTGCAATCCAATGTAACAGGTCCTTCATTAGATGCCCACCATCGAATGGGATGATAGGAATCAAGTTGGCAAATCCAAGTCCTAGATTCATCCAAACGAACCAAAATAGACATGTCATTAGTGCAATCATGATTTGTTTCCCTAGTAATTCTCCAAACCAGCCATCCGCCTCAAGATATTCAGCCTCATGGGGATCCATTATTTGTCCACCATGTTCAATTGGAGTTGAGATGATAACGATTGGTTGCACGAGTGCCCCGAACCCTTTGTAGAACATGGATCCATCATGACTCTCAGCTAGAGGGCCAGTAATGCTATCAATTCCAACAGTCCCACTGGCCATACCTGAAACCCCTAGAAATGCATCCCCTGGTTTGACATTCTTTTCGACCCAATCTCGTTCTGCAGCAGACAGGTTTTCTTGGGCGAGATAATATTCGTGGCGATCTGCAAGAGTAACATTGACAACTCTTGCGCTACGTTCCCCATTCTCTATTCTACTCAGTACACGAACGGTTACTTCATCTCCAGCCTCGTGTTTACCAATTTCATTACTAAGTTCTTGAGCGGTTGTAATTTCCTCACCATCAAAATGTGTGATAATTTCCCATGGCCCAATTTCAGCCTCATCCGCAGGTGCCCCTTCTACGATTGCTGAAGCATGCACACCGGGATCAACCGCTGCAAATTGAGTCGCCAGAGCACCAAGGATTAGCCAAGTGAATAGAGCCGCATAGAGGTTAATCGCAGGACCGGCTGCAAACATCCTTACTCTTTCTCGTCTAGGTGATTTGAATAGTTCCTCTGCTTCAGGTTCTGCGAATGCTCCCAATGGCAATGGACCCAGCATTAACAGTCCAAATGAGCGAACACGCATTCCGTGTGCGCGTGCTTGTAATGCGTGTCCATATTCATGAATGACCAATGCTCCAATGATGGCTATAGCGGGCCACCAAAATGGAATAATTGGATTCACACCTGGAATCAGAATCATTTGAGAAGGGGGGGCATCATTCTTCGGCACACCATACATGATTGCTGAAATGATTGAGAGCAACAACATCCCGATGATGAGGAACATCGCTCCGTAACAAGTCCACAATGAGATTTCACCGAAAATCCTCCATGCACGTCTAGGCTTGGCGATTTTCTCAAGCGCTTTTTGTCCACGTTTTGTGCGAATCATGAGAATGCCGCCTAGAACGCGAGTTGCATTCCATCGATCCAAGACCCCGCGATGCTCAAGTTGGCCTAGTAGGATAATCCAAATACCCAGTACAGCAAAGGCCCAGTGAATCTGTATGGCAAGAAATCCACTGATGAATAGCAGGATTAATGCACGTCGATCTCGGTTCCGCCTGGCATCGCTCACACCCCCTGCTCAAGGCAGTTCTTCTTGAAGGATGGGGGGGAGTGCTGAAGGTATACGGGTCTCTCGGCCTCACATGGCCGAGGCCGATGAGGCGCGTCGAACGCAGCGTAGAGTCAACACATTACTACGTGATCGAGATGCAATTCGTAGGATGTTAGAACAGGCTGATTATCAACGAGTTGCACGTGATATTGGTAGACAATCGGTGGCCATCGAGCGCATCGAAAAACAACTTGCCGGTGAAGATTCTTGATTATGTTTGGAATCGTTCCATCCAAGCAGGTAGTGGTTCTGATTCAGTAACGATTGGTTCCGGTTCTGTTTGAACAGGAATCGATAACGCATCTCGGACCAGTTTTGAAAGACCATTTTCATCAGAATGTCTACAGACAACACCTAGAAATTGATGCAATGGAAGCCCTTGGTCCCAATCCAAATGGGGCTTTCCAGTTTTAGTCAAGGGAAGGGTAGGAATTCTTCTAGAGAGAGCTGCTAGAGGACCAGACAGATTTTTTGTATCAATTCGAAAGATGCGCCATGAGTCTCCTCTTACACCCTTGAGTCTATGCGCATAGAGTGGCATCAAACCACATTTCTCTCCAATGTTCCTCATCGCTTCATATTGGTCCATCATCTGGCCGGAGATATACACTTTCTTATCAGCGCGGGTTTTCACTTCGATTGGAAAGCAAATGTCTCCCCTCAGTGCCAGAATATCGCCACTTCCATCCATTCCGCTGCCTGCTGCTCGAACAACAAGGAAAGGGCGCTCGATGACCTGCATTGCACGCGCGCGTTGGATTTCATTACAAGACCTTGTCACTGCACGCACACCATCTGGTGAACCGGCGAGCACAGCACGTAACTCTCTCTCATATGCTGAGGCCATCGGGGGATGGGCACACCCCTTGCTCTTTGACTGTCGCGGTGCAGTTCACCTCAATGTGGTCAATTATCACTATGTTTTCTTGATTCGACAACCTAGACGTGCGAAGGTTTGACTATCTTCAGGGTAACCCAACATCGTGGGTGAGGTCGTAGTTCGAACGGCAGACTTTCGTCTGGCCTATCGATTGCTGGCCGGCCTGAAGCAACGGAATGTGCGTTGCACACACCTTGAGAGAGATTCTCCTCTACCTCCTTCAGCACGTGTCTGGATTGCTTCTCATGATGAGGTTGCAGCAGCCGCAGACCCAATGGGAATCGGGGCAACCCTTGAGTCAGTCGAATCAGCCATTGACCATGCATTACGTATTGTGGCACAAGGTGGCGCAATTCGAAAACTGACTTTTGGAATTGATCCTGGACCAAGGCCAGGATTGGCATGGGTTGGGGATGGACGAGTATTAGGAACCAATCAATTCGATTCAGTTGATTCTACAATTGATCAGATTTGCGCGTTGACTGTAGACATTGAGCATGTAGAGATGACAGTTCGTATTGGTGATGGTTCCCCAACAATCTCCAATCGTTTGGCCAACATCTGCATTGCACGTGGAATACCGGTTGAGCGGGTTGATGAGCGACGAACCTCAGAAGGTTTGCAACGCCACCAGCATCATGCTTCAGCAGCACGCATTGCCAGCATGAAGGGCCAACCAATTCTCACCAAGCAACCGGTAAACCCGACTGCTGGAGAAGTCAAAGAAATTCAACGATTGAGCCGCTTGCAATCAGGTGGCAGGGTTACAATTTCGAAGAGATTGGCACAAGCGGTTGCGGTGGGGCGTCTTTCAATGGAAGAAGCGATTTCTCGACAACTAGAGCGACCAGCGTACTGAGGACTTGCGCAATCCGTACTCTGACGATTGCCCGTAATCGTAAGGGCCCCTGTCGATTATTCATCGAGGTGTGCATCTTTCAAACTCAAAAATTCATCGTAATTGCTTTTCGTGATGAAGGCACCATAAGTCGTAGTGATATCTCCCTTCTTCGGTGCCCATGATACACCCAGACATTCCAACTGTTCTTTGGACCAACCACCATTACTCGATTTGCCCGAATGAATAAAATCAGCAGTCACTTCAAGATATTCTGGTTCAAGGACAAACTGTGGCGCCACCTCTTCAATAATTTCAGTATCTTCATACAATTCATCCCAATCTAGATCATCTATTGCTGCTTGGACTGTATCGAGCAACTCCACCTTTACAGCATCCAATGATTCGTTAATTGCATCGATAATTTCATTTGATTGAGGTGGGCAATCATCCATATGGCCGCGTGCTTGAAATTCCAATCCTTTCTTACCGAGTAATTTGCTTGTGAATTTCATAGGCAAGTGAAATCGATTCATATCAAGCAATTCTGGCTCAACCGTAAGGGGTTCTTCTTTAACGATATTGAAACCGCCCCAACAGTCTAAGCATTCTGCATATTTTTCTTCAATAACTACTTCCATTAATGAATGACAACTAGGGCAGAGCCTACAATCTATAAACCACTCATCCCATCTATCCTTCGGAATCCAAAATACTGAC
>CAYYKF010000096.1:0-7237 GCA_964441035.1 uncultured Candidatus Poseidoniales archaeon | reverse complement strand
GAGCGGATAATGATACTGTCCAATCATAAAGGAAGCCCCAAATGAAGGCGAGAATGGCAAGGGGGATGATTCGCACTTCAGTTCCATCCCAATTCACTAGAATGCGGCGGAACATGGCTCCACTCGTTCCAACTGCAGACCAAGCTAGAGCCTGATAAAATGTCCACGGCCCATGACCGAGCGCCATGTTTGACATCAAGGCAACAAGTACTGCAACTGCAGTTGCACGCTTGGCGCCAAGGTGAATTCCAATCATTAAGATAAGGAGTGTAACAGGTTGTACGTTCGGTATGGCTGCGAAGAGAACACGGCTTGCACTGGCAACTGCAGCAAGAAGAGCAATGAGAGCCGCGTCACGACCCAGTCGTATTTTGCGGTCAGCGCCCCACAGTAACGAACCAAAGATGAGACCACAGAGAACCGTTAACCAAACAGCGATGCCACCAGGTGTCATTGCCCAATCCTGAAATTGATTAAAATTCAAGTGTCCACCTCCTTCATCACATTGTCTTCAATTCTCCAAAGACGACCACCACTTACTTTCGCCCAAGTCATTAGATCGGGAGAATGAGTTGTTATGATTACTGCTTGACCTTCACGGCGGAGCTCGTTCAGCAGTTCCAGTAAATCAGCCAAGGTCGTGTCATCTAACCCATGATCTATTTCATCAAGCAATAGTAATGATGGCTTATTCATCATCATTGGTATCATCGAAAGACGACGCCTTTCTCCAGTTGACAAATCATGTACGGGTGTCATATCAGAAAGGTTAGATATACCCAAATTTAGGCGGATTTTTGATTGATTAATTGCAATTTCTGATGCTCCATCAATTTCCACATTTGGACCTGCCAAACTTTGAGCATGCAATAGCGGATGATGTAAATCCAGTTCCTCTGAAATTGTCATTCCTAACAATCTCCGGTCTGGTGAAGTCGGTAGCCAAGGAAGGTTTTCAGCAGCAGCCCATTCCCTCATCAGTGTGGTTTTACCTGTTCCATTGTCACCAATAATCAAGATTAATTCTCCATTCCTAACTGGTTTTACTTCGTGTTTGAATAGCGATACTTCAGGTGGTGTTCCTAATTCCTCTCCTGGATGAACCCAAACGGATGGATAATCCAATGGTGGTTTCTTTTCACCCATTTCAATTACAACATCCGCCAATTGTTGCCATCGCGCATGACGATGTGCTACGACAATGATAAGTCCACCACGCGCACGGTGTTTGACGATGGCTTTTCCCAGTTGAATAAAACCCGATTCATCGAGATGAACATCCGCTTCATCGAGCAACCAAATCGGTTGAGCTGGATCAAGATGTGCAGCCAATAACAATCTCTGTTGTTCTCCTGCTGACAAGTTCTCTGAACTTTCTTCCATCTTTTCTAGCAAACCCCACTCTCTCAGAGATTCTAGCATCTCTTGCTGATTCCAAGGACCAGTTAAACGGCGTGCAATTCGGAATTCGCGGTGAACAGATTCTGCCAAACCATGGCGGTCAGGGTCTTGTGGTATCCAGCAAGAGACTGCTTGATTGAATGGTCCGTCAGCAAGGTTCAATTCACCAAATGTTGGATGCCCAGAAACGTGAGCTCTACCATGCACTGTGATAGGATGCTGCCACGGAGAAACACCTGCAAGTACTCGAAGCAGGCTAGATTTGCCACAACCAGAGGCACCGCGGAGCATAACCACATTTCCACCTCTCAGCAATTGTTTATGTCGGCCAATTACTCGTCCTTCAGGAAGTCGCAATTCAAGGTCAAGGCCTACCTGTACCGAATCTGAAAAACGATGAGGAGCGATTGTTTCCTCACGAACCTCTTCGCCGAGAACTCGATGGATGGCACGTTTAGGCAGGCTATCTCGCCAGCGGCGAGGGGCGAGAATTCCTCTTGATTGAACAGCGTCACCAAGATCATGTGCGTGGTCTAGCGAATCTGCAAGCCATCCTGGCCAAATTGAAGCGCGTGTTCGAAGTTTTTTCCACCTCGATTCTTCGACGATAAAACCACGCTCTTCAAGAGTTTCAAGTCGCCAACGAGCGCTCCTTTCAAGCCTCGGAACTAGACGTAAAGCAATGGCTAATGACAAGCCAAGACGGGGGAGAAACCACTCGAATGCACGAACCACTTCAGAAGGGGGGACGGACCACTGAAGAATTTGCATGCCAAGCAAAGCAACTTGTAATTTCATCATCAAAATGGCCACACCTTGCCAGGAATCTGATGCACTGAAAGCAAGTAATAGGGCTGCGTAGATTAAACAAATTGGTATCCACAACCTTAGCCATCGTAGCAGTGTCTGGAAACCGACCATGATGAGTGACCAAAATAGGAGGATACTTGCCCATCCAACGAGCATCTTCCATTCTAACAAAAGGGGAAGGATAACTGCTAGTATCAGGAACGGTAATCGAAAGTGACGAGGGGGGCCCACTCGAGCCGCTTTTTCTCCCTGCCAACCCCAACTTGTCAGCCACTCGCCTCCCTAGGAGGCGAGTACAAGCAATGCGGACTTTGACTGTTGACATTGCTCAAGGACTTTCAGCGTCAAAAAACCAATCAATTTCATCCCCAGATTCAATCGGTTGGTCTGATATACCAACGATGCCGTATCCACCGTTCAAATCATAGGTCCACCAACGGTCTTCATCTCCCCCATCAGCATTACCAATGGAACGGATGAATTGGCCCAATGCTTGCTGCTCAGAATCGAAGGTGATATCTGCAAAAGATAAGGCCGCAAGTGTGGCATCTGAAGCAGTCATCTCATTGCTGTAGTCAATCGAAATGGCAACGATACAAATGTCTTCGTTTGAAATTAAATATTCATCAACTGAAGACCCATAATGATGAATCAAACCATCATAGCAAGCAGTTCCAGATACATCAAGGGGGAAATGTATCGATACCGATACTGAATTTGGTGAGTTTTCCTTCCAATCTGCATAACTACTGGCTCTTGTTCGACCACTTGAATCCTCGACTGGATCTGAGTGCAAATATTCGGTCATGATAGGCGCTATGAGAAGTAATGATACGACCAATGAGATTAATCCAACGAGTGAAATTTGGCGGCGAAGATCTTCTTCTTGTGCTGCAAATGCGCATAAAAATACCAAGGATGTCCCACAAAATGGTATCCAAATAACACCAGGGAGGCCACCATCTTCTTTACTACTCGATGAGGAGTTCGATGGATTTGCAGTGTTATCTGGCATTGAAAGATTGCCTGTAATTGAATTCGATTGTCCTTGGATGATTGAAAAATCTGCATCTGAGTATCTTACTTCCAACCATGAGGCATCATTCGCTACAGCAAGCACTAGGCCATCACTGGCACAACCTGCAGTGACATATTGCGAGATTTGAGGGGTCCATTCATAGATTTTTGATTTCGTGACTGCATCAAAAAATAACCACGAACCTGTGGCTACATTCTGTGGTACACAAATCATCGTTGTATTGTGATATTGAATTGAACGAATCTCTCCAATTGCATTTTGTGCTGTTTGAGAGGAAATTTCTAGTTGATTATTTGTTGAATTAATTTGCCAGAAAAATATGCCCTCTGAGGTACCCAATACAGTCGTGGAGAGGGGGCTACTTGTACCAGTTCCAAGTGGAAGAACGACCTGCTCTTTTAGGGTGAGATTGTCACCTAATTCATCAGTCTCCAATAATAGCGCACGGCTTTCATTCGTACCCTGTAAATGCACCATAATTGTCAGAGGCATGACATCTGCTGTATGCTGGGAACGCATTTTCCAAGTCCCTGATAAATTCGCCATCGTCAGAAGATCTACTTCGGTATAAGATGCAGTTGAGAGGTTCCATTCATCTAAATCCGCCTTAATCAAATGGCCATTTTCTGTACCCAGTAGAATACTACCTTCCGGACCATTCCAAGTTGGAGATGCTCGATAACTTGTCAGATTTGATTCAAATTTAGAGAGTACTGTTCCATCCTTTTGGCAGACCATTACCACCCCAGTTTCAGTTGCCCAAATTGTACCATTGAAAGCAAGTAGGCCACCCCCAGTAATCCCCCACTGGGGTGCTTCGGTTTCCACTGCCCACAATTCAGACCCAGTTTGCAAGTCATGAGCGGTCAATTGACCACTGGTCCATCCTGTAATGACAAGGTCTCGACTAGGGGTACAACTGCTAGATGAATTGGTTGTGGCGTTCGATGAGACTCTTCCTGAGATGAGAAGTGGGGCAGTCTCGTAACCAGATGTTGAGGCATTGTGAGGCGCAAACCAGACTGCGTCTCCAGTGTCTGCGCGGAAGGCATGCAATCCAGCAGGAATATTTCGCGCTGGGTCACCACCATTCTTGGCAATGACAAGCCCATCAGTCACCATAGGAGCTGTTGAAATGTATCCTGCATCGAGGTTTTTTCCCCACTGAAATGATGGCAATAAATCCGATTCATTCTCTGAGGATTCATCTGCACTTCCAACAGGCATTGTTGCCAATAGGAGTAGTATTAGCACAATTGCAGAACGTCGCATCAGAGCAGCCTCTGAATCTGCTCCTTCAGTGCCGCACTAACGGCTTTGCCGTCCGCACTACCGCCCAATTTGCCCATCACGACACCCATTAGAGGGCCTAGTGCACCCATCCCTCGTTCAGCAACGAAATCTGCGCGCTCGGCTAGAACCTCTGCAACAGCTGCATCAACTGCACCGGTGTCTGCAGGTTTGTATCCACGTGCTGCTGCCTGTGCAGGCATCCAATCAAGCAAATCCTGTATGTCAGCTGTTGCTGCCTCAGCAACCATCGGTTCGACACCATCACGTGTCATCACACCAGATTCACGTAAGTGAATAGCCACTGCAAGTGCATTCATCTTATCAGTGCCATAATCCAATAACGCACTCGCCCATGCCACAGGTGGGAGTTCAAGTGAGCCGTTTATTCCCTCCATAAGAAAATCGTCCAATTCAGCACGAACAATCGCTCCAATTTGATTTTCTGAGATTCCCAAACCTGAAAGTCGTTGAATACGTTCATCTGTTGTCAAAGGAAGATTTGCACAGATGTATTCCCAATCTGATGAATCAACAGAAGAAACTGGAATATCTGTCTCTGGGTACATTCGAGCGCCACCCGGTAGCGGTCTCATGGCTGTAGTTGTACCATCCTCAGGAGCACCTTTGCGCACTACAACGTTTCGAACCTCTTGTGGGATACGATGGAAAGCAAGGCGGGCTCGAGACAGAACTGATTCCAAAGCCAATTCAGCCTGCCATTGAGGTGCTACACAGAGAACAAAACATTCGCCAAGTTGAGCGATGCAGGTTGCCGTTTCCGTTTCCGTGATTCCGTATGCAGGCAATTCATCTGAGTGAAATATACCTTTGACTCCTGCAAGTTTAGCAGCGCTTGCAAGTTCTCTACCCAATCGAGGTAATTGAGAACCTTCTGCATCGAGTTCTTTGGTGCCTAATTTTCCAGTGAATCCAGGAAGAGGTAATCCAAGTACGACTGCACCGGAATCTAGCGATGTACGCACCATCTTCGAATCACATTTCTTGAATAGGTCGGTTACATCTTGTTGATTAAATTGTAGATTGGACTCTACAATTTCAGCAACCTCTGCTTCGACTGTTGGTGAATCATCGTCACGATGATTTGGAAGTGGAGGCAACGATAATCCCGCACGCAAAATGTTGGCAAGTCGATGGAAATGTAACTGACGAGCCATTTCAAGACGGATGATACGAGGAATCCAATCAAGGTCTTGACATCCCTTGATTTCTACACGACTTCCGGCTCCTATGCTAACATTCAGGTCTTGTCTGATTGTACCTAATCCTCGACGGACACGGCGGGTGTCGCGTAATAGTGTACCGAGCGCTAGAGCGGTCTCTTTGGCATGTTCTGGGGTTTGAACATCCGGAGCGGTTGCAACCTCCACAAGGGGGATGCCCAATCGATCTAGTGTGTAAACGACTTGTTCACCATCTGGTGTTGAATAAGTGTCTAACTTCCGTGCTGAATCCTCTTCTAAACAAATCACATCAATACCAACGGGTCCAGTTGGTGTTTCAATGACACCATCGGTTGCAACAAGTGTTGTGCGCTGAAATCCACTCGTATTTGAGCCATCGACCACTGTTTTACGCATTGCCTGTAGGACGCTCACTGGCTTTGCGTTCATCATCGCAGACATTGTCAAGACGACATCAACTGCGTCTTTGTCGTGTTCTAATGGAGGTGCTTCATCCATCTCAATGAGACCTGAATTGGGAGATTGATAGTACACAAATGAACGATTTCTTCTTTGTTCAAAGCGTGCTGCAATATCAATGCGGCCACCTTCTCCTCGAGCCGCTCGAAGTCTGCGGTGCGCTCGAGGCCAGGCCGATTGAATCTCTTCCAATCCCTGTTCAAATAGCATGCTTGATTGGCGAGAATGCAACTTTCCAGTGGCTAGTTGTTGATGAACTTCAAGACCACACATGAATCCTAGAACCTCGGGATTAAGGCCGTTCGCATCTGCGACATCGCCTTCAGGTTCCCCGGCCATGATGCGGGCGAATCCAAGACACCTCAAAGGTTCAGCGCTTCAAATCAAGCCACCATCCACGTATCAACACGTGGGCGATACAACGAACCACGGTTTGCAAGAGTGTTCAGCACACGATCCACCGTGTCTGCGTCGTAACCTTGTTCTTCCGCAGAATTGTAAACTTGGAATGTCTGACATTCTCCACCGAGTTCACGGCAGAGATTTCGCACAATCGAATGTATGGTACGTTCTGCACTTCGTTTATCTCGAGTCATACCGGTTCGTAGTGAAATTTCATCGTGTTCATTCTCTGTATCCATCTTGCGCCAATGTTTGACTACGGCAATCGCCATATTTGCATCTTCAATGGTTGCGACATCTCGCAAAAACAAGCGTGCATAGGCTTCTGAAATTCGAACCAGACCTTCAAGAGTCCTTGCAGTCATTGTAGGAGGATCGTATTCATTCCTTGCTTGATTGAATTTTCTTATTCGCGATGTTTTATAGAATTCAACTAGACAATCCATTGCCTCCTCATCCAATGACGGGAAGATATGGCGCTTGGAATATGCAATATATTTCTTCAATAATTGAGTTGGAATGATTTCCTCACCATTGATATCTCGATCTTCTTGGCGTGTTTCAGACATATATTGTGGGTCCACTGCCTGTCCGGTATCGATTAGGTGTTCAGCAATACCAGCACGTCGGG
>CAYYKF010000095.1:0-7275 GCA_964441035.1 uncultured Candidatus Poseidoniales archaeon | reverse complement strand
ACTGTTCTGTTGATACCACTGTTGAATGGGTCACTGATGATGATGGTATCATAAATCTGCAAATTCAGAGTAGGATTCTGATCCAAACCACCCGCTGGTTGCGGCGTCAAGGAATAATCCACAATGACCAGGCTGTCGTCGTTTAGAACCGCCTCCCAAACCTCTTCTTCCGTATCACCCAATTCTTTTGCCCATGTTTGCAATGATAACCCACCATGACTTGTGAAATTTTCATCGAAACCCCTCATTAACACAGTCATTGATTCCTCTGTACCGTCGACACGTTCAACGTTCACGGCTGCAATCGAGATGAATGCTACCGAATCAAAATCACTTACGTCTGCATCACTCAAATTCCAATTTTCGATGTCGCGGTCTAATGAATCATCGGTCCAAGCACCGATTTCGTAATTGCCACCCGCTTCATCACTGAGTTCATCGATGTAGTTGCCCAATAATGAACTGTAACCAGAAAGCACGACTACAGCGAAGACTACAATCGAAAACATGCCCATTGACATTGCAGTCCTGAAGGGCGATGCTAGTGGATAGGAAAGAGAGGTCGGCAATACAGCGGCGACTCGCTTTGAACGCTTAGCCAAAAGACGGGCGAGGAAGCGAGCAACCAAAGGAGCAAGGCTCGAGAGGAGCAACACCCCGGCTGCAACAAGGAAAATACCGAGCAGTATGAAGGAATATGGGCCTTGCTCCCAGTCATCGCTAACTGGGTCTCCAAACCAACCCCATATTACCATGGATAAACCCAATATCGTTAGTATGAGGCGAGGGAGTATGACTGGTCGGTGAAGACGAATGCTGCCGATATTGATATTCTCAGGTAGGATTACTCGTAAGACCCAAAATAACGGTGGAAGGGCTGCAAACATGAACGCATAGCCACCTAGAAGCCACCAAGCATGCCGTGAACCATCGTCCGAATCACCTAGTAAGTAGGCTAAGCAAAAGAATGCCAAGGATGCTAAGCCAAAGAACAGTGTAATGAGAATTGACCACCACGGCAGACCGCCAGTGAAACGAGTCGGAATGTCACGGATAGCAGCGACGACATTCAAACGACTAATCCATAGCGAAGTAAGCCAAAGAGTCATCCAAGTTACGAAGAAACCTGTAACAAAACCGCCCAATAGGCTCTGAAGGCTCCAATCGAAAATGGCTTCCCCACCTGCTTCGCTGAATACGGATCCCATCAATTGCATGATCACCCACCCAAAGCCAACGCCCAAGAGCGCGCCAAATCCGCTTGATATGAGTCCCAAAAATGCGCCTTCTTGGACAAATAATGAACGTAAATCTCCTCGCTGCATCCCGATTGCACGGGCCATTCCCATCTCTGGTTTACGTTCATCTGCCAACATAACGAAGATGTTGATAACAAGTAGAATACCTGCAAAAATGACGAATGAACCGAAGATAAGGAATAGCATTGAGAAGCTCTCTCCAACGCTTTCTGTTGCCTGAACCGCACGTTGTTTGATTGGTGAAACACGAATATCTGTGGTTTGCAAATCTGCCTGTTCATCAGCCCACTGCAATACTGCGGATTGAATTGCAGTGAAGTTGGTCTCGTTCATCAGTGTTGGACCTGAGAGCATAACGATGGTGCGATCACCTGGATTCCCTGCTGCCAATTTTTCGGCATCAATCATAGACACTATGCCAAATGAAACTGCATCAAACGAAGGTTGTCCTGGGGGAGCGGGAAGCGATAAATTGGCACTTTCAATGTAGAACATTTCACCATGTAACAATCCTCTTGAAGCAGGAAGAAGGCCTCGCAGTCGGATGAATTCGCCTTCTTCAGCATCAAGTGTTTTACCTGCCCACTCGGAAATGACGATGTGGTTCTCTGCCACATCGGGGAAAGCGATACCTCCGTCTCCAGAAAACGCGATTACAGTCAATGGAACACGTGTAACTTCGATTTTGATTCGATTCGGAATCCTACCCGACAATTCTTCCGCATCTGAAATGGCAACTCCGTCACTTGTAGTCACAATTAGACGGGTCCCATTGAGGCTTAACGCAGTCTGATGAGATGATGCTGCCGATGGAATATCGATTGGTATTGATTCAAAGCCGGTACCATTCCAATTCCAAAGCCCCTCATCTTCAATCCATAACGCTTGTTCATGTGCTGCAATCAACTTTCCATTCGGCAATCCTAGGGTGTCGCTAGATACGAGCAGTGTGTCGTTTAGAAGGTATATGTCCACCCCATCATCAACCCAGGCTGAACCTGCATGTGAGAAAAGATTGCGGCGTTCAATCAAATCATCAGCGCAGTGACTTGTTAGTGATGCGTCCAGAGTTGTTGTGAGAGGAATAGAACAACTACGACTGCCAAGCAATCTACCAATACGGATGTGAATCTCATCCTCATCGATGGCCATGTCAAGATTCATGGCCGTTCCATCAGCTAGAACTGTCGATGAGGACCATTGATTTAGCGTGGCATCAGTATGATGTAAAATCACGTTACCACTCTCCATTTCCAAAGCGAATATCTGCGAATCAGATGCACCTAATGCAGTGATATCTGCACCAGGAAGATGATCTGTGTCGCTTGCACCAGGTGTGACATCGATTTCGCGCACACCCTCAGAATGCGCAGCAAGGCTCTGCTGTGGCCCAATTATTAGCAAATCCCTAACTGATTTGTCTTCAGATTCGTCTGCATCCCAAATCCACCACTGTCCACTGGAATCTTGCAAGGATAACCCAGAGGCTGTTGCATACCAATCCCATCCTTCTGTTTGTTCGATGGCTGCAATTGAATTTGAGGCCAAACCAGAGACATTGATGCCATCCTGCGCGATATTGTACAGTGGAACTTGAATAAGTTCGAGGATTTTTGCATCCTCATTGGCAATTTCAACAACTGAGGTCAAATTGGATACTTCACCCACATCAAGCAAACCCATACCCGTGGTTCGAGCGACTGCAAGCATGCCTTGAGATGCGTCGGTCTCTATGGTTAATCCAGCATCTTCAGCGATTAGTGTTTGATTGACTGCGGACATGATTTTTGTATGTAGTGAATCACTTCCATCACCTTTTGCGGAGATTCCGATGTGGTTGATTGTGTCCTGCTTACCGGTCAACAACTGCGCATCTTCTAGCGATGTGAAAATCAGAGGATGTTGAGAGCCCAAATAACCTGTTGAAATATCTGGAATAATCCCTTGAACTGTCAAATTGGTTGATTCTCGAACGATTCCCTCTGTTAAATCGATTTCAAGCCAATGAATTTCAAGCAAGTCTCCAATCTCTGCAGACACCCGTTGTGACATCTCTTCGTTAATGATGGCATTGTTCGGTGAAATCTCAGAATATCGCACCCCATCCGAACCACCAATGGGGTCAAAATCTCCTAAATCAGAACGAATGGCATCAAAAGCATACCAATCAGCGTTTGGCTCAGCCAAATCTTGGTCGTCATGCACGACTGAAATAGACAGCGCCAAACCAGGTCTTGCTCCATGGATTGCACTCCATGTCATCAATTCGTCAGAGAGGTTACCAGCTCTACTCTCATTCCATTCCACCCATTGACCCAACACTGGATCTACGCCTCGAATGTAGTAATCTGTATCACCCAGTGGTTTCAGAAAATGTTGTTCCATGGTTGCATCAAGGCTGTCGCCTATGACCAGCGAAGAGGATACGATTGCAGAACCAACCAATAACCCTGCAATAACAAGTACAGTGTTGCGTTTTCGGCGTATCAAATTGTTTCGCGCCATGGTTGCTAGAATACGGTGACGACTGGAGAGAATCCATTGAACTACGGTCCACACTACAAGTCCTGAGATCATTGAAATCCCAAACGATGTTAGTGTTCGACCCAATGACCAATCAGAATCATCAATTTGAGCGGAAAATGATAGCCAAGCAACCAGAACAATAGCCAATAGTCCAGAGGTAGCAGTGACCAAACGTCTTGGCCATGTCCAAGGACCGGCTAATGTCATCAGCAAGCCCCCTATTCCTCTTCCCCAGAACGTCTGTCTTCAGTGATACGGCCATCACACATTACCAATATTCGCGAACAACGTGCCGCAACGTCTGCATCATGTGTAACAAGGACCATGGTTACACCACGTTCCTTATTCAATTTCAACAACAAATCAAGGACCTCGTCACTTGTTTTTGTGTCAAGGTTACCTGTTGCTTCATCTGCAAGAATCACCGCAGGATTATGGACGAATGAACGGGCGATGGTCACACGTTGCTGTTGGCCACCAGAAAGTTCTGCTGGGAGGTGACCTGCACGATCATCAAGGCCGACCGCTTCAAGTGCATCAAGTGCTGCAATGCGAGCCTCTTTCGGAGATTTCCCAGCAAGTAGCAAGGGCAATTCTACGTTTTCAACAGCAGTCAATACAGGCAGGAGGTTGAATGCTTGGAAAATGAATCCCAAGCGTTCACCGCGTGTCTCTGTGAGTTCAAAATCAGTCATGTTCGACAAGCCCACACCATCAATGAACACCTCGCCCGATGTGATTTCATCCAATCCTGAAAGACAATTCAGTAACGTGGTTTTCCCACAACCGCTTGGGCCCATTACAGCAACCATTTCTCCTGCTGAAAGTGAGACACTGACCTTTCTCAGCGCTTCGACTCGATTCATACCAGTATCGTAAATCTTCCACAACTCGCGGGCTTCAATGACTGCAGGCATACCGGGGAGGAGGCGATGCAGGAATATAATTGCCAGTACGCATCCAGCCGCTTGTAGAAGGTGTGAGTGGTGAAACGTACATTGCTTCTATTCGGGCCGCTGCGAGACCGTTTTGGTACATCATCAAAGCAAATTGAAGTGCCAGATAGCCAAACAGTGCGTTCATTGCTGATGCATCTTGAAATTGACCCAATGTTTGTGAAAACTGCACTAGATGGAGTCATCTGTGATTTAGACACCGAATTTGGGGATGCCACTGAAATCGCGATTCTGCCTCCAGTTTCCGGTGGTTGAAAGCGCTCTAATTCGTTATTTCTTTGCCGCAACGTTGAATGGGCGCGTACGCTCAGGCAAGTTTGGTGGAAGCATGCTTGGAAACAACGAATTAGTCCTTATCCTAGTGGCTTTCTTCATCCTCTTCGGTGTAGAGAGGCTTCCTAAGTTAGCTCGTTCTCTTGGTCAAGCCAAAGGAGAATTCCACGAAGGGCTCAAAGATATCAAGGAAGCTGGAACTGAAACTGAAGATGATCTTGACCGGGGTGGGCGTACAGAATCTGCAGCATTGGCTGAGAAAGCCGAAGATGCGGGCGTGGATGTTGAAGGAAAAACACCTGATGAGGTTGAAGAAGAGGCCTCTGAATAATCAATTGGGAATTTCATTTTTCCAATTGGAGAATCATACTCTCTTTAGAAGCAAATCAGCACCACAATCTTGGCATTGGCCGTGCTCATTTTTACGCTCAGTTGGAGAGGCTGGATGTTCGTTACCACACCCTCGACATCTCAGAACCCATGTCCATGCTTCAGTAATTCCTTCCTGAACAACACCAGACCAGGGATGAGAGTGATGAGTGCAAATATTCTGTAATCGGTAATCATCAGTCACCAATTCGACGTTGTGCTCAAGCGCAATCGCCAAAATTTCTAGGTCGACGGTTGAAAGTCCCGAAAGGTCACCCGTTTCTGTGGCAGCATCACGTGCAGCGTTGAGCCCAGCAGGAGATGGTGATTCAAATCTCGGACCTTGAGATTCAAGGATTAATGCACGTTCTGGCGCATGGCGCTCGACTTCCTGTAACTGTCCAACAACACACAAACCCTCCGCCAATGACTCAAGTGGCCATGTGAGAAGGGCTGCGGTATCAAGCGCGCGCATACCTCTCGGTCACAAAACCAGAACATGAGGACTTCGGAGGCGTCAACCTTGATGAGGGACATCGATGGGCCAAGGTCATGGGATGGAGTGAGGCCGTTCTCGATGCCTTTGATTCGTTAGGGCCCGGAAGCCTTGCAGCACTCTCATTTACTGAAGCCATCATTCAACCCGTTCCACCTGATTTGTTGTATATGCCAATGGTGTTTGCAGATAAATCGAGTACTAGCATGGTGTTGTGGTTATGGGCAGTGGTCACAATCTCTTCAGTTGCAGGCAGTTTGGTTGGCCATTGGATTGGGCAACGATGGGGGCGCAGTCTCCTTGATAGGTACGCTAATCCAAAGCACATTACCATGCTCGATAACCTGACTGAAAAATATGGCACGCTTGGTATTTTCATCGCTGCTTTCAGCCCAATTCCATACAAGGTCTTTGGATGGATTGCGGGCATGGGCGAAATGGATCGCAAAACATTCGCAATCGCAGGATTATTTGGTCGCGGGCTTCGATTTGGTTTAGAGGCGATTGCGATTGTGCTATGGGGCGATGCAGCACTTTCAGCGGCAGAGAAGTTTGTTGAAAACGAGTTTTTAATCGGCGCACTGAGTTTGATTTTGGTTGGCCTTTTGGCGTGGATGATGGTGCGAAAGCAATCGGTACCAACTGCGGCTGAAGCGGAAGAATAGGACCGAACGCCTCATCAACTGTGTTCACAGGCGACCGTTTACGCTCGCGTGGTGTAGCTAGGCCCATCATGGTGGGTTTTCATCCCGCTGACTCGGGTTCGAATCCCGACGCGAGCACTTTTCGAAAAAGCATCACTGCGTTCGATAATAGTGTGATTCAAAAAGGACATTATCCTATTTTGAGTGATGCTATTTTCAGGGTATATTTTACCCCATGTGATGCATTAATGTGATGCAAATATTTCATAGCCCTCGCGCGCGTAGGATTTGTATGGAACTTGACTTTTGGACAATCGTTGTCATATTCCTTGCTCTATTTCTTGGTTCATCGTGGAAAGATATCTTTGATATGATGATGAGTGATAATGAGAAAGACCCTGAAGAATACGACAAAGAAATGGAAGAACTTCATGGTGAAGGAAGATACGACCCTTTACTCAAAGGTTCAAAGAAAGAAGGGAAGGACGATTAGATGAAATTATTCATTGGAATTGTTTGTGCTTTGACACTTGCTCGCTTTTTATATTTCAAAATCGCAAAGAGTAGAGGCTGGCACAAATTGAATGATCCCACACCTTGGACTCACATGGCTGAAGACGAAGATGTCAAACCAGAGGTAAGGACCGATTTGGCTGCAAACCTTTCACGGATAATTGATGCAATCACCTACTTATTCCCTCAAGTTATCTTGGCGGGAATAATCTACATCATCATGTTAGAATACTGAATAT
>CAYYKF010000094.1:0-7289 GCA_964441035.1 uncultured Candidatus Poseidoniales archaeon | reverse complement strand
GCCTTCAAACCAGACCTATCATCCGAGTATAACTGTAGATGACGGCATCAACGGTGGTGAACCAAATGTGCACCTCTTTTGGTGGAAAAATGCTGACATCACCGTTGCTGAATACAGTTCGATGGAAAGAGGGGGCGATGAATTTTCAGCGCCCTTGGCCCTATTTGGTGCAGGAGTGAGGGGTGCAGGTAGCACTTCTCCAATTAAGACACCAGCAATAGCACATGTGGATGGCCAAAACAATATTGCAATCGACCTGTTATTTGTACTGGGTAATGCTGATTTGCGTTATTATTCAATGAATTTACCGCTACAGTATGAGAATGACATTTGTCAAATTGGTTATTTTGGTGAATGTGGCGGTGCGAATTTGCGAGGGATGGATTTGAGCGGAATGGATCTACGAGGAATGGACTTCCGCGGGGCAGATTTGAGCGATGTTGATTTTACAGATTCATTACTCGATTTGGCAGACTTCACGCTTGCTGATGTTGATGGTGCTGATTTTTCAAATACATATTGGCTCTACACGACTTGGGTTGATGGTGAATCATACGATACCAATCAGGCTTGATTGAAATGGCGCCGAGAGGGAGATTTGAACTCCCGCGGGACGAACCCACGTGATTTCCAGTCACGCGCGATACCAGGCTATGCGATCTCGGCAGTGTTCGGGCGTGCAGACTTTTGGATATGAGCATGATGGGAAGTACCGCCCGAAAACAACTCTCAATACGACGTGCGCAGCCGTTAAATCACGGTCGCTGGTCGCCGACCACGCTGCCACTGTGGCTTAGAGGTATAGCGACGCCTTGGTAAGGCGTAGGTCGCGAGTTCAATTCTCGCCAGTGGCTCTTTTTCAGACCCTATGGGTCTGACGCATATCCCATAGGTCTTTGATACTGGAATGAGTCGCCAGACTCCGTAGGAGTCGGCGACATGAACCCAAATCGAAAATTTTCAATATCACTTTTGCTGACTTTCATGATGATTTCAGTCCCTTGGGCCTCCGCAGATATCAGCCAATGGATAGGTCCAGATCGTATTGCTTCCAGTGGGCAAACCATCACACTTGATGGCTGGAATGTCCCGGGCAATGCAACCATTCTAGACAGTTGGATGACCGTGGATGAAGAAATGGTCTATGCCAACAACGGTAGCGAGTGGAGAGTCGACACACCACACAATTTCTCAGTTGGGCAGTTCACTGATTCAACGATGGACCATTTTGATGGCCGTTTGTCAATCGAACCTGATGATGCAGTGAGTCAAGTGGACGCTTTCTTAGGTACAGTTTCGTTGCAATTTGAGCATACTACAATTCAAGAATCGGGCAATACATCAATTTGGGAGCCTGGCCTGCCTTCTATTGTCAATGGTACTCAAATTGGAAGCACCATGCAAATGCCGTACGGCAATCAACCAGCAAACGCACACTCTGGTTCATTGATTGCTGCGACCTTGATGAATTCTAGTGTCCCAGCGGGAATTGATGCAAGTTTGCATTCCAGCCTCCCCATCCCATCTCCAATCAATCACTTCAATATGACATTCTGGAATTGGCGACACACTGATGTCGACGATAGTATGTGGGTTGAGTACAAACTCGACAACGGCCCATGGACTTGGATAGCCCCTACAGGTGGTTACAATTCAAACGTTACATTGAATGCGAGTTCAACTCCTTCCGGCACACCCAACAGCAGCACTACATTCCCTGTATGGACTGACGTAAATGCAACAGGCTGGACTCAAGAACATTTCAATCTCGATAATCTGTCCAATATTAACAACTCTGTGAATATCGAATTCCGATGGCGTATTGTTACGGATGCAAACAGCAGCGGTAGCCCCGGTTGGTTTCTCGATGATTTGAGTGTGAGCAATGTAGGTGGTGCTACTAATTACTGGCATCATGGTTGCTATGTTGCAAGCGGAACCTGCCTTTACAGCAATAACGCCAATGGTGTTCTCGATGGCCAAGTCGATCTCACGAATGCTGGTACAGGATCTCAAATACATCTTCGTTTAGAGTGGGATCTTGAAGGATACACTTACGACAATTTCTGCATTGAATTGTCCCCGAATGGTAATACTTGGACTGATATTTCATCCGGCACCTCCGGTGGAGGGACTGCGAGTGGTTCGACTGCCACGGCATGTCGAAGTCGAACAGGTTCAATCCCAGGTAGCGCTGGGTATACAATGCCGAACGGCACAAATTATGGTGAAGAAACAAATGGTTTAGTCTCCCTTGAACTCGACATTCCATCCGCCTTCCAAAACAGCGGTATTACCGATTTCCGCATTCAGGTTCAAACAGATTCTTCCGTTCAATATGGTGGAATCAATGGAGCAGACAACCAAGAAGGATTGACTGTTGACAGAATTTCGGTCGTTGCAGCCAATGGCTCAATATTGGATGATGATCCACTTTCTACTTCCACAACGATGACAGCCAGTGGATTAAACGGAGCTACACATGATTGGGCCTACCTTTCAATTGGCGCAGGTGCGCTGAGTGGTTCGTATGGGTTTGAGGATAGCACAGCAACTGCACCAACGCCAATGGCCCCAGGGTGGTCGGCCAGTGGGAGTTGGGAATATGGGGCACTACAAACCACAACCGCGGGCCCAATCAGTTGGCCATCAGGCCCATTTGGATTAGGTACTAACCTTGCAGGTTCAGCCAATGATGGGTCAATCGACCACCTCTATTCGCCACCATACACCATTCCTGCAGGAGCGAGTGCAAGATTGACGTTTGAGCATTGGATGTGTGCTTACCAAGGTTATGCTGGTGGTGCAGTATTCATCTCCACGGATAACAATACTTGGACTCACTTTGATCCAGGTAATAATTGGTATGATCAAACCGGATATCCATGGGGCTCTGGGATACTACAGAACCTCGGGAACTTCGATGGTTCAAACTCCATTAGCTCAGGTCAATTCTCATGCATAGGACCCCACAATCTTTGGGATACAAAAGTTGCCGATTTGTCGATGTATTCAGGACAAACAGTGTGGTTTAGATTCACGTATGAGCCATATAGCACCACTTGGTCATTTGAGGAAGGTTGGTACCTTGATGATGTTGGACTTGAAGTCGATTACTTCTACGACGAAGGCGATTGGATTTCCGATGTACTGCAGGTAGATGAAATCGGTAACGGCATCGTAGATATCGATGGAATGATTCCTGACGACACTTGGGCTACTGGTACAATATTAGATGCCACCGGCAATTCAGTTGACGGATTTGTCAATCTATCATTCCCTATTTCCCTACATGGATTGGATAGGGGCGCCCATGCAGGCGGTATTCGTGTTCAAATCAACATGGGCACCGATGACCCATTCCTAACCCCTTTGATTGAAGCGGTTCATGTTGGCTCCATCAGAACCTTCGATGCCCGAGGACCTGGTAACGGTTGGAACGTGAATTCAAATCTTGACTTATGGAACTCGAATTTGACAAACAATGGCTCGACTGTTCTGCAAATCAACGCCCCATTCACACATTCGAGTCGACCGGTGACTTCGGTTCAATTCACAGGAGCCGGTACACAGGTTACGCTACGAGCCATTGATGTAGATGGAAATGCGATTGGGACATCAGGTCTTTCGGGCACCATACAATTCCCTGAGCCACAGCCAGGATTCGGGGTCCAAATCGAAGTCAATCCTGGTGGTCACATTTCCTCACTGTGGGCAGAGGGTGATTTTGCACAGCCAGCCGTCAATCCAGAGGTTGATGTGACAAGTGATGGCACAATCGATTGGAGCTTCCCAACAGGGGCAGCATATGGCAATCACGGATGGCAACAACTTCTGTACCAAACCACGACAACTTCTGGCACGACAAATCATGTGCAGGATACGAGTTCAAATGGCATTCAAGTTAGTTCAGCAGCAGGAGCGACTGTATCCGTACTGATTCCTGAAGATGCCACAGTTAGCACAGTTACCGTGTCAACTCAGACGTCAGCCCCAGTCGACATTTCGATTGGTTCATCTTCAGCGATGGCTTTGGGCGATGGATACGTCACAACGAGTATGCCTCCATCTTTGATTGCACACATCAATATGATTCTGCCATCGCACACACAACCACAAACCGGCCGAGATTGGCGTGTAGTTGAATTTGATTTCACGACGACATCCGCGCTTTCTTTAATTGATGTCAAGGCGATAACCGTCGGTTATTCCATTTCTGAGAATATCACCGATCTAACGCAGCAGATGATTGATTATCATGCGATTGAAATTGCGCCTGGCAATGTCGATTCAGTCAATATTCCACTTTCGTATACAGCAGATAGGGGTGCGGTTGCCATTGATGGTGGTATCTATCACGAATTGATGATTACAAACTATCCGTTTACAGTCCCACAAACAATGTATCCAGATGGTCAAGTAGTGGAAATTACGACACGACATCAACATTTGTATGACAATGATGAGATTTCAAAAATCACGTTGACTGGCCAAGGCAGCGACGGCAGCATCATCATATTCGAAGTTGATAATCCATCAGGAAATGCCGTTTTCAACCAAGTATCGGGAGTGTATCAATTGCCGATGGAGATTGATTGTAGTGTGAATGAGGTTGGAAACATCCTCAATGTCGATTGGAGATTCAAGGTTGCATGGACTTGGGATGATGTTGCAAGCCTCGTCTGGTCATCGCTTGCATACAATCAGACTGGCGATGGCATCGCCCCTGCAACCGCCCTTTCAGGTGGACAGGGTAGTCAAGCGGTTGAAAACGATCTGGAAATCAGCGGATTCATCGTTCGTAATTCCGATGGCTACGATATTTCAAACCGCTTCTCTCCAGAATATCCGTTCCACGTTCGAACCAATGACACCGTAGATATCAGCGGCACCGTCCGTTTCCAGAATACAATTGACACTCGCCCATTGCAAAGCGACTTTGCCATGTTTGTCAACGACACTGGTGTTGACCAATCATTGGTTGTTGATGGTGATGGCACATACAGTGGCACCATCACAATGACTGGTGGCGATAATCACACTATGTTCCCCGCAATTGGCCGTGTGGGGCCAGTCACTGGGGCGACCGGTGCAAATGAAACGACAATTAGTCCTCCAACAATCGACATACTGATTGATGATACGGCACCAATCGCAGGCCCATTACTTGTATCAACATCTGTTGGATTGCTGGATGCGAATGGTTACGTTTGGGACCCGATTAGTTCTCTCACAGTCTATGTAACTGTGTCTGACGAGCAGGACCGGGATTCTGAGATCACACTCAATTATTGGCGTGAAGGGTATGATGATGGCAATGGTGATGGCATCCCACAGGCAAGTGAATATCAAACAATGGTAGAAAGCCTATTCACATTGCGTAGTGGTTCTCAGCAGGTCACGTTTGCTGGTATTCCTGTGGCCACGAACGGTTTCAATGGAAAAGTCAGTATGTGGTTATCTGGAACTGATTGGGCGGGCAATAGTTACCAAGATGGTGGTACTGGTGGTGCGCCTGGATTTGACACCGATTGGGCTACATTACAAACTGCAGAAAACACTGAAACGGTCCTTCTGAACACAGGATTTTCCATTGATTCTACTAATGATTACCTCCTTGCAGGACAGGTTCACACAATTTCGATGACGGTGATGGACCAGAATGGTGTAACCACTCTCGATGACATCGGCGTGTATCTGGCAGGGCAACTCAACGCACCCCTTGGAGAGATACACTACGACCCGCGACAAGACATCCTGTCGACGGTTAGCGACAGTCACGTCACACCGATTTCAGCATCAATCACACCCTTGTCACCTGACACGGCGAGAGTTGACATCACATTCTCAATCAGTTGGGATATGCCTCCTTCCGAGTCTTATCGCGTACCAGGTATCACAATCACCGATGATATGCAGATTGTTTCCAATGTCAACAATATCCAAGCGATACACTGGAAATTGGATAATGAAATCCGGGCGGTTGTCACACGACTTGGTGATTTGACACCCCCACAAAGCCCCGACTCTGATTCTCACCTGTATGTGAGACAAGGTGATGAGGTTTCAATCGAAGGACTGATTGTGTACGGTGCCACAAATGTGACACTTGAAGCTCCATCAGATAACCTCTCTGTGTATGTAGAAATTCCATTTGGTGGACCTGATGGAACTCCATTACATCGAACGGTGATTGTACAAGAAGGAGGTGGCTTCACTGCAATAGTGGTTCTGCCTCCAAGACCACCATTCACTCCTTCAATGCCAATAGAACTCTCAGTCCTCAATCTACCGGGGTTGGCGACTACAGCATTGAATTCGGATCCACTACTGACAGTTGATAGCGTGTCTCCAATAATTGTATTTGCAGACCACTTGTTCCCCATGAGTTCCTTGATATTCTTAGAAAGTGACCGACTTGATGCAGTTACAGTTGATATTTTGATTGATGATGAGGGTGGATTCCCGACCACGCCATTGGCCATGGAATGGTCTTTCCACCGAAGCACAGGTGCGGAGTATATGGGATACGGCGGCACAGCGTCGTTGGAATTCATCGACAAAATAGAGGACAAATATCATTTCGGTGGATTATACAACATGCGCCCAGCAAATGGTGCCCGACTGACGGATGGCGATTACATAGCCGTATGGTTTAGTGGAGAGGACTTTTCGGGCAATGCACTGACTGGAGAAGGCTCTGTAGAAGACTCTCGATATCCATCACTAAACATCATTGAATTCAATCCCGTTCTAAGCGGGTGGACAATTACTCCTTTGACACCAGATTATGGTGACATTGTAACAATCGAACTTGCCTTTGAGAATGAAGGATTACGCGCAGGAAACATCAATGTCTCATTGGTCGAAGAAATTGAAGGCAATTGGCGCAATGTCGGTGAATCTGTTGAACTCCCAATCGGTCCAAAGAAGAAGAATGTCATTGCTACCTTTGAATGGGAGGCTTGGAAAGAAGGTGATGCCCAATTGTATGTTGTCGTTGATGATGACACTGCGAATTCCATGCCAATAGACAAGTTTGAGGTTAAACTCCAAGAGAGCGACTCTGTGGGCAGTAGCACCCTTGTGCTCGGTGGTGTTGCGGCATTACTCGGAGTCGTAGTTGTAATTCTGCTAATCATTGTACTCCGTCGTCCTAACGAATCGATTGATGCGTATGATGAGTCAGATGACATTTGGTTCGATGATGACGGAAATCAGATTCGAGAGCAGAACGGAATCCGCCTCGATTATGAGGATGAGACGTTGTCCAACACAGCAAGCCGTCA
>CAYYKF010000093.1:0-7537 GCA_964441035.1 uncultured Candidatus Poseidoniales archaeon | reverse complement strand
GGGATGGGGAACCCAATCAACTTCTATGTCCTTGAATAGTGCTGCAGCCTGCCTTTGAGCATATCTGCCAACTCCAATGACACGTGCGATTCCCATGATTTGCACAATTGCTTTGAGGTGTGTGTCACAAATTGCTTTCAATTTTTTTGCTGCGGATCCCGTCAATTTGTCCGGAGTGATGTTTTGCCCAGCATCATTGAACATCCACAATGGGCAATGGTTGACAATGTAGACGTGTTCACTGACAGATTCCGGTGAGCCGTATCTATTTGCCAAAGAGGTCCAAATTCTTCTTCCACTCACTTCCGGTTTAGTACAATCCAAACCATGAACTGGTCGCTTTTCATGCAACAATGGTGGTTGTTTGACCTCTAAATCGGTGATTTCAAGAAATTCCCTTACTTGCTCTGGACAGCCGAATGGTACACCGGTATTTCCCATTCCGTGACCCGGATTCATACCGACCAGAAGTGTTCTAGCCCCATTGCCTGCGAATCGTCGAATCCATTCAGAATGTGGGGCCCAGGCATAATCAAGTGGGTTGTATATCCAATCAATTTGTTTGCAATCGGAAAGCAATGAGGGGATGAGCGTAGCCACTTCATCACGCAATTTTGCGGCAGCCTCCAAGACTTCTTTCATACTCTCACCCCTCGCCTTTGCGACGCAGGTAGTCTGTGTAATTGCCGGGTGATATTCGAATCGTTCCATCACCGGGAAGTTCCCATATAGTGTCACAGACTTGGTCTAAGAACCAACGATCGTGACTGACGGTTAGAATGCAACCATCGTATTCCTTCAGTGCCCCTTCAAGAGCTTCTTTTGCATCAGTATCAAGATGATTGGTTGGCTCATCTAACAACAGCATGTTATTGTCTTCTAGCAACAATTTGAGCATGGCGATTCTTGCCCGCTCTCCACCACTGAGTTTCTCTAATGGTGTCGATACCATCTCTTTTGTGAATTGAAATTGGCCGAGCATTGCTCGAACTTGTCCATATTCCATCCGTGGTTTGAGTCGCTGAATTTGCTCAACAGGTGTGAGTTCAAAGTCAAGTGTACGATGATCTTGATGGAAATAACCAATCTGAACCCCTGGGCGGACATCGATTTCCCCGTCGTCAAGTTTTATCTCCCCATTGATTAATCGTAATAGTGTTGTTTTACCAACCCCATTTCCTCCAACAATTCCAATTTTCTGTCCTCTACGAACCCCGACATCGACCTTGTTAATGATTGGATTCTGCAAACCCTCAAATCGTAAACATGCTCGTTTGAAATCAAGAACATCAAGACTTGATTTCTCAGTCGATTGTAAATCGAATCTCAACCCTCTCCTTTCTTTTGGTTTCAATGATTTCAACCATTTCAATTCACGCTGTGAACGCGATAGCATGTGATGTTTCTGCGAAATAGATTTGTCATATTTGTTGGCACGCTTCATTGATTGTAGGGCTCCAGTGAGCCGTTTAATTTCTTTCTCAGTTTTGGAAATTCGCTCTTCTAATGTTTGTAAAAAGAGTTCTTTCTGATTAAGGAAGTCCGAATAATTACCCGCATATCCTCTAGCATGTCCACCATGAATTTCCAGAATGTGATTACAGACTCTATCAAGAAAATATCGGTCGTGACTGACAATAAGTTGAGCACCTTCAAACTTGAGCAAGAATTCTTCTAACCATTGTAAGGTGGACAAATCAAGGTGATTGGTCGGTTCATCAAGGAAAAACACATCAATTTCTCCGAGTCCAACCAATTGACGTGCAAGTGCAACTTTCGCTCGTTCCCCTCCACTTAGATTTGCCAATTGTATGTTCATTGGGTGTTGACTCAAATCGAGAGCATCGAGTATGTTCTTGGCATGTCCAGCGACATCCGTTCCACCTGAACGTGCAGATAGGGCTTGCAATTCAGAATATTTGTCGAGAACAGGTTGCCAATCACCATCATAGAATGAGGGATCAGCCATCTGTGCTTCAATCGATGCGATTTCATCCTCCAATTCCTTGAATTGATGCCCTCTACGATTCAATTCTTCTTCCAGTGTTGCATTTTCTTCAATATCTCTAATCTGTGTTAGATATGCTATCCTCAGGGCAGGAGCGAAATTGATTTCGCCGATATCTTGTTTCTTGTCTGAGATGGTACGCAATAGCGTCGTTTTTCCGGAACCATTGTGTCCTACTACACCGATTCTGTCTCCTTCATCGATTCGAAGGTTGATTCCATCCAGCACCGTAACTGCACCAAATGAACGGTGAACATCTTCCAATCGAATAAGTTCGCGTGACATGCTTAAGCCTCCAAGATTTCAATTGCCAGCGGTGGAATTTCTACCTCTGCTTCTTCAAACCAATTCTCAATATTGTTGTGAAAATTTCCTTTCCTCACCCTCTTGACTCGTTCTGAAATTAATTTCCATGCCGATTTTTCACCAATGCCGGGGATGGCTTCAAGTTGCTTTTGTGTGACCGCACTTAATTTCAGCCCTCGCTCCACTCCAGTGATTGACCGAGCACCATGTCCTGTAACCACAATATTGGATTTAGATTCCAATGGAATATGATAAGGTACACCGACAAGGATTGGGTAGGCGCCGATTTGGCGTCCAAACGTAACTCCAGCGCGACCATGTATTGCAGTATCTCGATGTTCATGTTCAAGATGTGCAGGCAATCTTGTTCGACTATCATGAGATTCCCATGTGATTTCAGATAGATTTTGGCCGATAGGAAACAATTCTTTCAACAAAGGTGCATCGATGGTTTCACGCGTCCAAGTTTTGAAATCATTGAATAGTTCAGATGGAATTTCTTGAAATCCTTCACCCTCAACCTGACGTATATTGATTCGACGTAACCACATCCCATCATCTCGTATTTCTTTCAACAAATCTTTGTTCATCTGATAGGTCTTCTCAGTCTCTCCATTAAGGCCAGCGATGAAGTTGAGGCCTGGTAAGAGAGTCGGCAAGCCTCTTTTTCCTCGAACTCGCCCAAATTTGTTGATTAATCCAATCGCAATCTTGAGTTGACTAGCACTGCAATTGAGCCAATTTTCTTCATGCACAGTAGGATCTGCAGATTCCAAACCGAACGATAGAACAGAACCGTCTGAAAGCGTTTCAACGAGGGTTTTGGTAATCTCAGTCGCAGGTTCTAGATTTTCAGCAATGATAGAGGGGTTGGCATTATCCACATGTAGCGTATCAAGACGCTCATCTTCTCTCAATCCATGCAATAATTTTGCAAGTGGTTCAGGATTTGGTATTGGATATTCTAGTTCAACAACACCTTCAGCCATGTATGTGTACACATCGGTCATTCCACCTAGACGAACATGCGTCACACCGCTGTCTAGTGCATATGCAACCTCGGTCATCACATCTTCTGGACTTCTCCACAGAGGGACCCCTTTCTTCGGTTCAATACAGAATTTGCATCCTCTCTTGTAACGAACACATCCTTGGTAGACTTCAACTTCATAGGTGAGTGGTCCATCTATATCTGGATGGGTGGTGACAGCTTTTGAAATCGCACCGGAGTGTGCCCATTTTGTCCATTGTTCAGCAGTTCTCCGTTGATGCTTGAACTCACCAGATTCTAGGAAGTATTCGAGCGTTGCATCAGTATCCTGTACACAGAGGAACAGATCCTTGCGTAACGGTTGCCATCCTTGTTGTCGCCAACCTCGTATCGCCCAACCACCTGCAATGAATGGGATATCTGTTTTCAATGTCCTTACAATTTCGTCAGTTTCACGAAATGAGATGGGTGTTCCTCTCAAATATTTTCCAGGCACAATTGCACCTGCAATCAATACAATTCCATCTAGATCTGAAAGGTTGGGTCGGGTTCCAAGTCGCCATTGGTCGATTGTGATGTAATCGTAATCCATCCCTCGTGATTCTAAGACACCACAAATGTAGCGAACATGGAATCCAACATATGGAGGGACTCCAAATGCAGCCGGTTCATCCTCGTATCCGTCGAGGACCAACCAAGTCATACGACCACCTCAGCGGCGATCTCTACGTCCACGGTCACGACCACCGCCACCGCGACGATCTCCACCTCGACCACCACCACGGCCGCCACCGCGGCCGCCACCACGGTTTGATTCCTGTATTGTGAGTTTCCGCCCATCTATTTGTGTTCCTTTGAGAGCTACAATCGCTGCTGCGCCCTCTTTGTGCGATTTGTATGTGATGAAAGCAAATCCCTTGCTATTTCCAGATTCCTTGTCCTTTGCGATATGAACTTCCTTCAGTTCACCGTGAGCAGAGAAGATTTCAGTTAGTTGCTCCTCGGTTGTGGAATATGGTATTCCACCAATGAAGAGTTTCATGCCCATGGTTTCCTTTGCTGCTTGCCGTGCTGCATTGAGCGTTTCTCGTTCAGCAGCTAGTTCTTCTGCACTGGCGCCACCACTGTCGACTTTCTCTTTGCAAGGTGAACATCGAGCGGGTGCACCAGGTGTTGGCTCAAAGGGTAGTTCTGTATCACAACCACACATGGTACACTTCGCTTTGTGCATACGACGTTGTGGTCTTTGACCGCCACCACGGCCACCACCACGGCCACCACCATGAACGGCACCTAGGAACTTCTGTACTTCTTTCGGGATTTGGTGCGCTTCGCCTCTTCGATGATCTGCCAGTGGAGATAAATAAGGTCGCTCTCCATCCTTTGAAATGAAAGATTGAGATTCACTAGACCAGCGTTCACCATCTCGATTGAGTTCAGATATCGTACTATCTTCTGGTATCTCAAAACCATGTCCAAATCCGTTGGATAGTGCACGGAATCCGATGTAGTCACATCGACTGCAGATTACATTGACATCTGGTTCCTTGGATGATGCCTGTAGCATTTCTCCACATGCTGGACATATGGCTTGGAGTACGCCCAAATCTGGGTTGGAACGACATTCCGCGCGAGCCATTGGCTTAAGCTGCTCAATTTTCGCTCTAATGATATCTCGTTTTCGCATTGCATCACCAGGTGATGGCATGAATCTGTCGACAATCTTCGCTACAAAGATGTCTGCGAATAGATGGGATGCTGGTAGACTACGAACCGGTTTACCTTCAACATGAAGGATTCGTATTTCTGCAGTCTTTGGATTGATTCTGTTGACTTCACCAATCACTGTATCGCCGACTTCGAGTTCTCGAATCGAATCTGTTTTCTGGTTTACAAAGAGAATATCATCTTGGCGAGACAACGTACCAACCACAGTGGCAATATATCCACCGTTAGCCTCCACTATACCTCTACCAAGGCTTTCTCCATCTTGCATGTTTATCGCTGCACCAGGTACAACAAAGGAACCCACTTCTGCGGGCAAGGTCATTTTGCATCACGCTCCAGTCGCCAATACGGTCCCATAGGGACCGGTTCGCACAGACCGCCGACCCACGTCCCCCATTTGAAGGCGCCGACGGCTTCAATCGCGGCTGAAACGCCAAACAGAGACTTCAGTTGAGGCTTTTTTTGAGGTATGATGTTCGTATGCAGGTGGTAATTTGAACTCCCCTGAAAGGATACGTTCCGAATTCCATCCACGGTCTTTTGCGAGTGCAGCGACGTGATTGGCTTGGGTACTGTGAAGACAATAAACGACTTGGGCTGAAGAAGAAAATGCAGCCTCAAGAAATGGACGGTCAGCAAGAGGAGATTGCACTCCCCATGGTGGATTCATCACAATCAAGTCAACATTCATTGGATTCCATTCTGTAATATCCATAATCGACCAAGAAACCTGCTCAGCATACATTTGGTGCACACACTCTGAATCGATCTCTACAAGTTCAACGCTACCTGCTCCAGCCAATAGACATCCGATTCCAAGTATCCCATTTCCAGCTCCAAGATCCGCAACCCTCGTCTCATTTGAAATGTCTCCAAGTAGAACAATTTCAGCAATCCATCTTGCAGCAAAATCACCTTCGGTTGGGTATTGTTCTAGTCCTACAGAACGCTGTGGATGAGGTGGGAGTTGGGACAATGCCATCGCAAGTTGCCGTAGACGCATGGAGGTGCGATGGGACTTCGCCCCATCAATTGCTCTGCTGGTTGTCATTCTGTTGACGCGCTAATTCGATGGCACGAAGAGTCTCAAGATTTGCTTGTTGAGAAGGACTCATCTCACCACTAATTTTTGTCTGGATATTGGCGTGTTCTTCACGCAATTGCCGCATCAACATCGCCCCTGGTAATCGCTCTCCACAATAGCGACAAAATTTCTGATTATCGTCCTGCTGTTGAGCACACTCTGTACAGAACACCATGTCAACCAATTGCGTGGTATCAGCCGATACCTATGAAGGTGGCTCTGTGAGATTACTGGTTTTCACTCAGTTTGATGAACATGCCCCATACATCAACACCAGCAGCACTCGCACGTTCGCTGACTTCAAGGAATTGTGGATGCTCCATGATGTCACCCATTTCTTGGCCACCGGCAACAAGCAATGAGATGACTTGCCTCAATTCTGCTTCAAGTGGGGATTCGGTTTTGGGTTCTGGAACTGGAGGTATGTCTTCCTCGTTGATTGGAATGGGCGTAGGCTCTGTTTTTTCTTCAACAGTTTCTTCCTCTTCAACATCGGTTTCAATCTCTTCATCTTGAACCTCTTCTTGCGCATCACCCATTGATTGAGTGATGGTGTCAAACATTGAGGTTGAAATCTCTTCATCCATTGCGGAGGGTACAGCATCATCCAGAATAGGGCCTGGATGTGTAACAAATGCCTTACGTACCATCTTCGCTGGTGCTTCTACCAGTGGAATCTGATTTGGTAATGAGATGTTAGGGTGGTGAAAACATGCCCATTCTTCTTCATCAAAAGAAGCACCATCAGCGGCGACAATTTTCACGTCACCTCTTGTCCAACCTTGGCCAATCAAGGGTTGCATCCATCTTCCCATGTCACTTACTGCAATATCGACAAATTGGAAACTTGAAATTTTGTGATCAATCCCATTCTCCTCCATTTCCGTTCGCTCAGAACGCGGTCGATGAAAGACTGAGACTGCGGATTCTTCGATAGCAACGGTTCGGCCATGATTTCGTAGTGCAGCCCGGTCAACACGAGCACCAAGTAGCATGATTCTCTTTCGGGCCCCGTATTCTTCCCAGCCATGGGTCAATCCATCAAGGGAGCCCGATTCAACGACTTCAACCTCACCCATGAGGCACTCTAACGGCATGGAGCATTTGAGGATGGCCCCTAGTTGCCCAGCAACCCTTCTGCCAAAGCAAGTTCAGCTAAGAGTACAGTTCCTCCTGCCGCACCTCGTATCGTATTCGCCGACCAAGCACTGAATTTGACACGATTTTCTTCGACAGTTAGGTTTGCAATTCGAACCTCCATTCCAGCTCGCAAATTGTTGGCAGGGTCTTCCAGATTTTCTGGCAACAATTCGTCTACGAAACAAAGAGGGTCGGAAGGGGCTGAAGGCAAATTCATCGCTTGAGGCCGCGCTCGGTAATTCCGCATCCATTCTTCGACCTCTAGCGCTCCAGTTTCTTG